>DASUAV010000024.1:0-17968 GCA_035763605.1 Candidatus Acidiferrales bacterium | reverse complement strand
TTTTTCGAGGATGGTCACATCGGTTCCAAACGTCTTGTAAATGGACGCAAACTCCACGCCAACCGCTCCGGCGCCGACAATCACCAGCGATTTCGGGATTGCCGGCATATCCAGCATGCCGCGATTGTCCAGAATGTCTTTGTTGTCGATAGTGATGCCCGGCAGCGATCGCGCGTCCGAACCTGAGGCGAGCATGATATTTGCCGCCTCGATGTCGGTTTTCTTTCCGTTGGATTCCACCCCAACGCGCCCGGAAGCCACAATGCGGCCCCAGCCTTGCATGGATTCCACTTTGTTCTTCTTGAAGAGGAATTCGATTCCCTTGGCGTGTTTGTTGACGATTTTCGTCTTGCGCGCGATCATCGCCGGCCAGTTCACCTTCACATCCGCCACTTCAAATCCGAATTCCGACGCGCGCTTGAAATCTTCATAAAGATCGGCGTGATGGAGCAGAACTTTCGTAGGAATGCAACCGACATGCAGGCAAGTCCCGCCGAGGAACGGGTCTTTTTCGATGACAATCGTCTTCAGTCCCCATTCGCCGGCGCGGATCGCAGCGACGTAACCGCCAGGTCCGCTACCAATAATTGCCAGATCGTATTTGGCCAATTCGCTCCCCCTCGAGGCCGCAGCCTGGGAATTTGTTCAACGGGAAATCAAAATGACGCGCACGGCGGCGCTCAACGCGTCCCACGCAAACGGATGATTCTATCAGCCGTGCCAATTCGCGGCAACCGCGCTCGTTCGAAACCTACGCGTTCGCGCGAGACTTCCCTTTGATTATGCGCCAGTCACGCGACTATTCATCACCACCCCGCATCCAAGAGACTCGATCCGCAGAGATTTGACATCATCTGCGAGCGTCGTTACAATCGTCTGATTTTATCGAGGGTATAAGACCCTCTGGAGACCTCGACTGTGGATAAAAAGAGGCTCGACTACTACAAAAAGAAGTTGCAGACCCGCCGCGAAGAGCTTTTGAAGGCCATCGCGCGCACCGGGCAAGAAGGCCGTGAAGCGGACGAAGATCCGACAGTCGACCTTGCGGACAAGGCTGCCAATTCCTATACGAAAGAGTTCCTCTTCGGCCAGACGCACAATGACCGGGCCTTGCTTCAGCTCGTGGACGAAGCGCTGATGCGCATTCGCGAAGGCACATTCGGGCTGTGCATCCAGTGCCAGCAAGAGCTGCAGCAAAAGCGGCTGGAAGCCGTACCGTGGACCCGCTACTGCATCAGTTGCCAGGAAAAGCAGGAACAGGGACTGCTCTAGGACGTATCCTGCCAAGGTTCTCTGCTCTTCGCTATCTTATCCAAGTGCACCCTTCCTAAACAGAACAGAGTAGTATAGATTAACGCCGCGTGGGTGTGACTATGCCTGGCGGTCTACGAGCCATCGCGGATGCAGTCGTCTCGGTGTTCTTCCCCGCGCCTTGCGAGATGTGCGGAAGCGTGCTGGCGACCGCATCCCCACTCCCCATTTGTGAAGAGTGCCTCGCGGCCCTTGGACCGCTTACTGAGCCGGTCTGCGAGCAGTGCGGACGGCCATTTCCGTCGGATGTGAATCGTCAGCTCCAGAATCCCAAGTGCTTCGCGTGTCGCCAAGGATTGTATGCTTTCGACGCGGCTCGAAGCTACGGCGCTTACAACGATGAAATGGTCAAGGCAATCACGCTGCTCAAATACAACCGGCTAACGAGATTAGGCTACTGGTTCGCAGAAAAGTTGAAATTAACAGCCGATGCAAACCCGATGATTCGGGAGGCTGACATCCTTGTGCCTGTTCCGCTGCATTCGGCGCGCCGCCGTGAGCGCGGTTATAACCAAACCGAGCTGATTGCCCGGCCTTCGGCCCGGCTTCTGAAAATTCCAACGGATGCGGGCTTGCTGATGCGGATAAAGCCAAGGCCGCCGCAACTCTTTCTCTCTCGACGCGAGCGGTGGTTGAGTGTCCGTGGCGCTTACGAAATTCGCAGAGGAAGGCGAATTGACAACCTGCGTGTATTGCTGATAGATGATGTGTTTACCACGGGAGCGACGCTCGATGCCTGCGCCCGGGCTTTGAAAAAAGGGGGCGCGAAGAGCGTCACAGGTTTGACGATTGCGCGCGCACTTTGGCGAGGCAGCCCTCCCGCGGAGCGGCTGAGGCAAACAAATTCAGACCGCAAACGTGAAAACAGCATCTAATGGATTGCAAGTGGCGCGATTTTGGCAGTGAAGGTGAATGCTGAATCCGACCATGGATCATCGCCCCAAACCGAAAGATGTACTCCGGCCCCGTCCGCGGATCAGTATCGCAGGCGCGGTGACGGCGAAGGAATCTGCGCCGGACAGACCGCCCGCGCCCCGGCGCTCCTCGGTAATGCAAGCGCCTGTTCTAGTGCTGAACGCGACGTTCGAGCCAATCAACGTGACCGCCGTCAGGCGTGCTCTCGTGCTCATGCTGAAAGGCGTTGCTCAGGCCGAGGAAACCCAGGCCTCCGAAGTGCATTCCACGAGCAAAGCTGTGGCCGTTCCGTCGGTTATACGTTTGCTAAGTTACAGGCATATTCCTCAGCAGAGCCGAGCGCTTTCACGCAAGAACATTCTTCTGCGCGACCGCAATATGTGCCAGTTCTGCGGAAATACGCTACCTGCTTCCGAGCTAACTCTGGATCATGTGCTTCCGCGCTCGCGCGGCGGACGTTCTTCGTGGGAGAACCTCGTTGCGTGCTGCTATGCCTGCAACAATCGCAAGGGGGATCGCACTCCCGAAGAAGCCGGATTGCAGCTTGCGCGCCGGCCTCGTCCTTTTACGCTGCACACTTCACGCCAACTGATGCGCCTGATTGGACATAAGGACGAGAAGTGGCGCAAATACCTCTTCTATTGAGTCCAAAATAGGGCGTTTGCCGGTCTCTCAGATACGCAATTTCCGCTGTTGCAACCTTTCGCGGAATATGGCATCTATCTAAGTAATCACATCTAGGACACACCCCGGGAAGTGGCGCTAGGGCAACCTAAAGCTGCTTCCCTTCTTTTTTGGCTGCTATTGACGGCCGCTACTGACGGAAGATCACGCGCAGGCCGCTGCGCCAGTTTTCGTTCAGCCCAATGCGACTGAAACGGATGCCGGGAGAGAAATACTGCAGTTGAACCTCATTGGCTGGATGAAAACGAAGGCCCGGCGCGACCAGCCATAAAAGAGGCGGCTCGGATTTCAGCTCGACGCCCTGAAAATATCCAAATCGCTGAAAATCGCCTTCCACGAGATGCCTGCTGACTCGCAGCCAGTAATCAGCCGCTTGCAGGGGAAGGTGCAAATCCTCGGACGCTTTGAGTTCAATGACCACAAGCCAGCCCTGGCGAGTCACTCCGAGTAAATCGATGATGCCGCGTTCGCCGGCAGCCAGCGCGGGCACCTGCGCGTAAAGGAACGCCGGATTCAGAGAAGCATCCAGACTCTCTGGAGCCGAGCGCACCATTGTCTCCAGCCAGCGCTCGGGAGCGGCGCGGTAAAGCGGATCCTTTGTGTCCGGGTTGGCCGCGGAGCGTTTCGTCGCCAGCTCGCGTATGACGGGCATGAGCCGGGAAAAATCTCCGCTCGCGCGTTCGTGCGGATCGCCGACGCCAAGGAACAACTGCCCTTCGCTCCAGCGCGCAAATTCCAAGCCGCGAAAGCGGAAGGAGACGTCGCGCGTTCCGGCGGGAACAGAAACCTCAATGGCGCCGGACGCGTCGGGAAAAAGCGCCCGCACACGATGAATCAGTTCCGCGGCCGAGGCGAGCGTCATTTCGATCTCGCCACGCGGAACGAGCCAGCTTTCCACGTTTCCTCTGCCAGACATCTCCACGCGCTGAATCCGAAATTCGTCTCTGGTGAATTCGTAGATTTCCAGACCTGCGTTTGGCGAGAGAGCGCGCGCTCTTTCCAGCACGACTTGAGACTGCCCTTCAGGAAGGAAAATCCGCAGGCCTGCAATCGGCTCGCGATGCGAACTCTTGCGCGTCCAATCCAGCCAAAGTAACCCGAAACTCAGTATGCCTTCGCAGGCTGCCGAATTCTCCGAGGGGCCCGCAGCTATAAGCGCCCAGGACGAGCGGCCCACGGTCATGATCCCGCGCGTATAGAGAGCGGAAAAGGAATGCTTCAAATCGGCAGCCGTAGAGAGGGCTTTCACCTGCCCATCGGGGAACTGCTCAGCCAGCATGCGCTCGAAGCGTTCTTTGAACTGCTCCCGACCGATGCGCGCGGGCGAACGCTGGTGGCGGGCAGCAAGGAATTCCAGTCGCCCGGGCCTCTTCGCGCCGAATTTTTCCACTTCGATTTGCACACGGCCCGGGTCGCAAATGGAGACCCGCAGGATTCTGCGCACCAGGCTCGCTTCCGAAGACCACAGATGAATCAGCGTGTGCTTGCCGCGCGTTTGCAGCTCGCTGCGAAAACCCTCCAGCGACGCAAGCCACTTTCCGTCTTCGTGGACTTCGGCGGTTTCCGACGCGGAGATTTCGCCGAGCGCTTTCTGCAGGTTATCCCACTCATTCATTTGTCCGCTGCGCAAAGCTCGACCTACTCGAGGTCAAGCCCAGTAATGTGGATCGCCGGAAACTTGTGGTTCCAGCTGTCCGGAATGGCTTCGAACCCGATCTGAAAACTTTCCGTTTCGCCGCTTTCGAGCGGGCGCGTATTGTCGCCGACAACGCGCCGCCTGTCCCGGAGCGCGACTTTGTTCGCTCGATCGTAAAACTCGACGGTGATCTCCGCCGCGCGGATGGTGCGCGTTCCCTTGTTGGAAATATCGCCGCTTAAATAAGTGACTTTCTGATGCAGCATGTTTTCGAAGCCGGAGAGATTCAGATTTTCGAATTTTATGTTTGTGACGTATTCCTGCTCCGTTGGGCCGAACGACAGCGGTTTTTGCGCGGTGGAATTGGAACTGCCGGAAAAGCTCAATGCGAAATAAAAGGCGCCAAAAACAATCAGGACGACAACCGCGCCCACCAGGAACGGTCCGCCCATCCGGCTTTTTGGCTCTTGCTCCACGGCGTTCTCCGAAACGCGACCGTAACACTGAGACTCTCAGCGGCCAAGCGAAAGCCGCAGAATCAGCGGCTCCGGCAATCCGGCTTTCTCCATGCGCTGCTGCACAGATTCCACTTCATAGGGAACGCGCCAGAATTGAACTTCGCCGGCGTCCGAATCGGCGATGGCAAAGGCAGCGCGGGAATCGCCATCGCGCGGCTGGCCCACTGACCCCGGATTCAACAGATAGCTCGTCTCTTTTTTGATTTCGAGCGTCGAGAACTTTTCGTCATTGGATGGCCGAAGACGAAGGGTGGTCAGCTTGTTGTCTGGTCCCAGTGAAAAACCGGCCTGCAGGTGAGTGTGTCCAAAGAAAATCACCGGCGACGGCGCTTCGAGCAGAGATTCCAAAGCCTGCGCCGGGCCGACGACGTATTCGTCCTCGTCGCGTACGGCGCCATGAACAAGCGAGAATCCATTCAGCGAGACCGGGCCGAGCGGCAACTGTTCCAGATAGGCACGATTGTCGGGGCGAAGGTGCTCGCGAGTCCACATCGCGGCGGCGCGAGCCACGGGATTGAAATCCTCGGCGCTGGTCAGGCCGCTGCCAACTTTGTCGTGATTGCCGCGAATGGTCACGGCGTTCAGGCCGCGAATGCGGTCAATTACTTCGTTGGGATCCGGGCCGTAGCCCACCACGTCACCGAGGCAAACGGCCTTTTCCCATTTGCCTTCTGCAGCGGCAAGCGCGGCTTCTAATGCCGTCAGGTTGGCATGCACATCGCTGAGAATCAAAAACTTCATGGAGATGGCGCTCTCCCGTAAATGGCTCGATTATAGACGATGCTTCCTTACGTTGCACCAAGCGCGCGACGCGTGGTCATCGAATCCACATGCAGTCGCCATAGCTGTAGAAGCGGTAATTCGCCTCAACGGCATGGTGATACGCGCGCAGGATGTTTTCGCGTCCGGCGAACGCCGCCACGAGCGCAAGCAGGCTCGAACGCGGCAGATGAAAATTCGTGAGAAGCTGATCGGTCACGCGAAACGGCTTGCCCGGATAGACAAAAATCTCGGCTTCGAATCTGCCGGACCTTAGCAACGTGTTCTGATCAAGACCTGCGCGGGTGCCTTGCTCAGCCGCATCTTCGAGCGCCCGGACGACAGTTGTGCCGATGGCGAGAACGGCTCGGCCGTTGCTTTTTGCTCGCCGAATGGCATCGGCTGTTTCCGGCGGAACTTCGTACGATTCTTTGTGAATGGCGTGGTCTTCCAGCCGCTCGGTGCGAATCGGCTCGAAGGTCCCCAGGCCAACGTCAAGGGTGATTTCGCGGATTTCGATGCCTTGGGAACGCAGGCTGCCCAGCATTTCCTCGGTGAAATGGAGGCCTGCGGTGGGCGCGGCGACCGCGCTTCCGCTGCGCGCAAACACCGTTTGGTAGCGCTCGCGATCAGACGACTCATCTTCGCGCTTGATATACGGCGGCAGCGGCACATGGCCCAGCCGCTCAATCGCATCCCTTACATTACCCTCTGCCGTAAAAACAATCTTGCGCTGGCCATACCCGCCGCGCGATGTGACTTCCGCTTTGAGTTCCCCTTCACCAAATGTGATTGTTTCGCCCACTGAAATTTTTCGGCCCGGCCGGACCAGCGCCTCCCACTCGTTTCCCCTTACGCAGCGCAAGAGCAGCACTTCTATTTCGCTGGCCAAATTCTGTTTGCGAATCGGACTGTTTTTCCCCACGGCCTGAGCATGAAGGCCCGCTCTTCGTCCAAAAAGGCGCGCGGGCAGCACGCGAGCGTTGTTCACCACGATGAGTTCGTTGCCCTTGAGCAGTTCAGGGAAGTCGCGGAAAAGGTGATCCTCGAATCGGCCGGTTGCCCGATCCAGAAGCAGCATCCGCGAAGCATCGCGCTGCTCGAGCGGCCGCTGAGCAATTTTTTCGGGCGGCAAATCGTAGTCGAATTCGTCGAGCCTCAACGCCACATTCTCCTGACAACTGTAATCCAATGGTATGCGATAGCGCCGTCCCATGAATTATGCTACGAGTTTGCTAAAACTCACCGGCTTGCAAGGATTGCTATGATTTATCGCGCGACAATTAAATGTTAGCGACGATTCCGCAGAAGCTCACTTGCGAGGAACGGCATGGCCGAAGGCCGCGTTAAGATCACCCGGCGCGGAGCTGACCGCGTCCGCTCAGGTCATTTGTGGGTCTACCGAAGCGACGTCCGCAGCGCCGAGGCCGAGCCCGGCGCCGTCGTTCGCGTGACCGATGAAACCGGCAATTTTGTCGGACGCGCATTCTTCAGCAGCCGTTCGCAAATCACGCTGCGCCTATTGACGCGAGATGATGTCGCGATTAACCGCGATTTCCTCGCGGCGCGCATTCGCAGCGCCATCGAATACCGCAAGCGCGTGGCGGCAGATACCGAAGCATACCGCCTCATTTATGGCGAATCGGATCTGCTTCCGTCGCTAATCGTAGACCGCTATGCGGAATGGCTCGTGATTCAAACCCTGAGTCAAGGGACGGACCGGCACAAGGATGAGATTGTCTCCATCCTGCAGGAAAGGCTTTCGCCGCGAGGCATTCTGGAAAGAAACGATCCGCGCGTGCGCGAGTTGGAAGGTTTGGAGCGGCGCAGCTCCGTTCTATACGGCACGGTTCCGGAAAAAGTCATGGCCACACAAAACGGCATTCGATTCCTTTACGATCTGCGTACCGGCCAGAAGACTGGAGGTTTTCTCGACCAACGGGAGAATCATCGCGCCGCTCGCGAGTACGCCTCCGGCGATGTGCTCGACTGCTTCAGCTATCACGGAGGATTCGCCCTGACGGTGGCGCAAAACGCTTCTCAGGTCGAGGCGATTGATCTTTCGGGTCCGGCTATCGATATCGCACGCAGAAATCAGGAACTCAATGCCGTCGAGAACGTCAGGTTTCTCGAAGGCAATTCCTTCGATCTGCTGAAGTCCTACGACAGTTCGGGCTGCATGTTCGATGCCGTGATTCTCGATCCGCCGGCATTTGCAAAGAATCGCGAAAGCGTCGCCGCAGCATCCCGCGGGTACAAAGAGATCAATCTCAGGGCGCTCAAGATTATAAGACCCGGCGGTTTCCTGATCACCTGCTCCTGCTCCTACCACATCTCCGAAGCCCTTTTTCTACAACTCGTTGCAGAGGCCGCTAACGACGCTGGCAGAAGCGTGCAGATTGTCGAGCGGCGAACGCAGGGGCGGGACCACCCCATTCTGCTGACCATGCCGGAAACGCACTATCTCAAGTGCTTTATTATAAGATGCTTATAGCAATTCTGAGATACTCGAGGAGTGGCCCGCAAATTTGTAACAAAATACTTGACACTTATGCACTAAGATTATATAAGCGTATGTGTAGTACATACAAAATCGCATGGAGGATTTGAAACATGAGCAGCATCACTCGCTGGGAACCTTTCCGCAACTTGGCTTCTCTGCAGGAACAGGTCAATCGGATTTTCGAGGGCAATCTGCCCCATGATCGCGACCAGTCCACGCTAACCGCATGGGCCCCCACCGTAGACATCTACGAGACTGGGGATGAACTCGTCATCAAGGCAGATTTGCCGGAAGTGGCGGAGAAGGACATTGACGTCCGCGTGGAGAACAACATGCTGACCATTCGCGGCGAACGCAAGCTGGAGCAGAAGGTGAAAGAGGAGAATTACCTCCGTATGGAGCGCTCCTATGGATTCTTCACCCGCAGCTTCTCGCTGCCAAACACGGTCAACACGGAACAGATTCACGCGCAATACAACGATGGCGTGCTGACCGTCACCTTGCCAAAACGCGCTGAGTCAAAACCGAAACAGGTGAAGATCAACGTGTCCAATGGCAACAACGGACAAAACTAAAGTCGCTGCGAAATGGCAGGGGGGCCGGAGGTGAGCCCAGCAGATCCTTCGGCCCATGCTGTCTGCGCAGGTTTAGAATGGAAGAGCCAGCAGTTAGGAAGAGATCATGATTCGGTACGACAAATTAACGGTTAAGGCGCAAGAAGCGCTGCAAAGCGCCCAAGAAATCGCCACGCAGGCAAATCAGCAGCAGATCGAACCTCTGCATCTGCTGGCGGCGCTGCTCGCGCAAGGCGACGGCGTAGTATCACCGTTACTCTCGAAATTGGGGATTTCGACGGAAAGCATCTCCGCGGAAATTCGCCGGGAACTGGAGCGCCTGCCGAAAGTTTCCGGCACGGGACAGCAGTATCTGAGCCAGGCGTCGAATGACGTTCTCAGCAAGGCTTTCGACGAAGCTGCGCGCTTCAAAGACGAATACGTTTCCACGGAACATATTCTCCTCGGCATTGCCGGCCTGGAGCGCGATCCCGCCGGAGCATTGCTGGCGCGAAATGGCGCAAGCCACGACGCCATTTTGCAGGCTTTGGTGAGCGTGCGCGGAAGCCATCGCGTAACCAGCCAAAATCCCGAAGCCACTTACCGGGCGCTCGAGCAATATGCGCGCGACCTGACCGAACTGGCGCGGCGCGGCAAACTCGATCCTGTGATTGGCCGGGATGAAGAAATCCGCCGCGTGATGCAGATCCTCGCGCGGCGCACGAAAAACAATCCTGTGCTCATCGGCGAGCCGGGGGTGGGAAAAACAGCCGTAGTCGAGGGCCTGGCGCAGCGAATTGTTGCGGGCGACGTGCCCGAAGTCCTGAAGCCCAAGCGAATTGTTGCATTGGATTTAGCCTCTCTCGTTGCGGGAGCGAAATATCGCGGCGAATTCGAGGACCGGCTGAAAGCCGTCTTGAAAGAAGTCACGGAATCCGAAGGCCAGATCATTTTGTTTATCGACGAGCTGCACACGCTCGTTGGCGCGGGCGCGGCAGAAGGCTCGATGGACGCTTCGAACATGCTAAAACCGGCGCTCGCTCGCGGCGAATTGCGTGCCATCGGGGCGACCACGCTCAACGAATACCGCAAGTACATCGAAAAAGATCCCGCGCTCGAACGCCGCTTCCAGCCAGTGATGATTGCGGAGCCGTCCGTCGAGGACACCATCGCGATTCTGCGCGGCCTCAAAGAGCGGTACGAAGTTCATCATGGCGTGCGCATTCAGGATGCCGCGATTGTCGCCGCAGCCATGCTCTCTCACCGCTACATTTCCGACCGCTTTCTCCCCGACAAGGCCATTGACCTGATTGACGAAGCTGCCGCCGGCCTGCGCATGGAACTCGATTCTATGCCGGCGGAGATTGATGAAGTCGAAAGGCGGATCCTGCAACTGGAAATCGAGCGGCAGGCATTATCGAAAGAATCTGATCCGCATTCCCGCGAGCGTCTGCGCGAGATCGAAAAGGAACTCTCGGCGTTGCGCGAGAAATCCAGCGCGCTCAAAGCCCAATGGCAGATCGAAAAAGAAGCGATCGGACGCATTCGCCAGACCAAGGGCGAAATTGACCAGCTAAAAACGGAAGAGCAGCGCCTGGAACGCGCGGGCGATCTGGCCAAAGTCGCCGAGATTCGTTACGGCAAACTCTCCGCCGCCGAACGCAAATTGCAGCAGGCCCAGGAAGCGCTTGCGAAATTGCAAAAAGGCCGCGCCATGCTGAAAGAAGAGGTAGGCGAAGAGGACATTGCGCGCATCGTGAGCAAGTGGACGGGCATTCCTGTCGGACGGCTGCTCGAAGGCGAAGTACAAAAGCTTGTGCACATGGAGGAGCGCCTGCGCCAGCGAGTTGTTGGACAGGACGATGCCCTCAGCCGCGTTTCGAACGCCATTCGCCGCAGCCGCTCCGGCCTTTCCGATCCGCACCGGCCCATTGGGTCATTTCTGTTCCTCGGGCCCACTGGCGTGGGCAAGACGGAACTCGCGCGCGCCCTCGCCGAATTTCTGTTCGATGACGAACGCGCGATGATTCGGCTAGACATGTCTGAATACATGGAAAAGCACTCCGTTGCGCGCATGATCGGCGCGCCTCCGGGATACGTCGGCTACGAAGAAGGCGGACAGCTCACCGAGCAAGTCCGGCGGCATCCGTATTCGGTCGTGCTGCTCGATGAAATTGAAAAGGCGCATCCTGACGTGTTCAACATTCTGCTGCAGATTCTCGAAGACGGCAGGCTGACCGACGGCAAGGGCCGGACGGTGGATTTTCGCAACACGGTGATTGTGATGACGTCCAATGCCGGCTCCTCCGCAATTTTCGAGCTTGCCGCCACGGATCCGAAGCGCGCCCGCGCCGAGGCCATGGAATCGTTGCGTCAGATTTTTCGTCCCGAGTTTCTAAACCGAGTGGACGACATCGTCATCTTTCAGCCGCTCGGCAAAGCGCAGCTCGAGCACATTGTGGACCTGCAACTCGCGCAAGTTTCCAAGCTGCTCGAAGCAAGGCATGTCGCGTTGCGGCTCTCTCCCGCGGCCCGCGAACTGCTGCTGCGCGAAGGATACGACGCCGCTTACGGCGCTCGCCCGCTGCGACGCGCCATTCAGCGCATGGTGCAGGATCCGCTGGCGCTTGAAATTCTCGACGGTAAGATTCTGCCCGGCGAAAGCGTACTGGTAGATGCGGATTCGAAAACCGGCGAAATGCGCTTCGAAAAAGATAGTGAGGCGCAGAAAAAAACGGAAAAACCCGGCGCAAAGGCGGCCCGGCGGGCCTAATTGACGTCGGTTCAACGCGCGCCTAGACTATTATTGTTTCCCCGGAGAAAACATGAAAACGCTCAAAACGGCGTTCTTGCTCACGGCCCTCACGCTGTTGCTTATCCTCGGCGGAGGCGCGATCGGCGGCCCGCGCGGCATGACCATCGGACTGGTTATGGCCGTCGTGATGAACGCGGTGGCCTACTTTTTCTCGGATAAAATTGCGCTGCGCTCGAGCCATGCGCAGCCCGTAACGAGAGAGCAAGCGCCACGCCTCTATGCCGTGATGGAGCGGCTCTGCGGCAAATCCGGCATTCCGATGCCTCGGCTTTACGTAAGCCCGCAGCCGGCGCCGAATGCGTTTGCCACAGGACGCAACCCGCACCATGCCGCCGTTTGCGTCACGGCCGGGCTGATGCAAATCATGACTGACGATGAACTGGAAGGCGTAATCGCGCATGAACTCTCGCACGTTCGCAATTACGACATCCTGACCTCCTCCATCGCCGCAACTCTGGCCGGCGCGATCACCTGGATCGCCGAGATGGGTCGTTGGGGTCTGATTTTCGGCGGCTATGGCGGCTCGCGCGACGAAGGCGAGGGAAATGCCATTACTGCGATTCTGATGCTGATTCTGGCTCCCATCGCCGCTCTGCTTCTGCAACTAGGCATTTCGCGGCAGCGCGAATATCAAGCGGATGCTTCCGGCGTGAAACTTGTCGGACACCCCTACGGTCTGATTAGCGCGCTCCAAAAGCTGGAGGGCTACAACAAAAAGATTCCGATGGACATCTCGCCTTCCACATCAGCGCTCTGCATCGTCGCGCCATTGCAGGCGCGCCGCATGCTGGCCAACCTCTTCAGCACCCATCCGCCGCTCGATGATCGCATCGAGGTGCTGAAACAAATGCAAATCACACGGTAAGACTGCAAAGCGGCCTTTGCCCCGTCTGGCAGAAACCACCTTGGTAAGGTAAAGATTTCAGGGTACGCTGCGACCAGCCAAACACTGTACGGAGGGCCAGTGTATTTAACTGATTGAAAATAGAACCATTAGGCGCTAAACAGGCGTTTTCAGGGATTGGTATTCCCCGTGCTACTTACCCCAGCGGCAGGGGGAATTCAGGTTCAAGGAGAGACGGAAAATGACTTTCGAAGAGCGAAATCAGGCAACGCCGGAAGCGGCGACACCCCGGTGGGTAGGCATAGTCGTTGTACTGATCGCTGTGGTTTCTCTGGTCGCGCTCGGCATCGGCTGGAGCGCAGAGCGGACGTCCAGCAGCAATCAGCAGGCCATGGAATCGCAGGTCAAGGCCGCCAAGCAGGCGCAGACGGTGCTGGAGCAGCGCTTGCAGCAAGCGGAAGAGACCAATGCTCAGGAACAAGGCGAGTTGAATGTGATCACCGATCGGCTGAAACTGACGCAGGGCGAGCTGGCGAGCGCCCGTTCGCGAGCGCGTAAGATTTCAGTGGCGAACGAGAAGCACTTCGCGGAGATGAAGCAGGCTGAGGATCAGTTGAACACGCAGTTGGCGTCAAAGGCCAGCTCGGATGATGTGAATAAGCTGAGCGGCGACGTCACTGGCGTGAAGACGGATCTCGATTCGACGAAGCAGAGCCTCCAGATGGCACGCGATCAGTTCGGCAATTTGATCGCCCGCAACCATGATGAGATCGATCAGCTTCGGCGGATGGGGGAGCGCAATATCTTCGAATTCAGCGTAGACAAGAAGGGGCAGCGCAAGCGCGTCGGCGACTTGACCGTCGAATTGCGCGGCACCAACACCAAGAAGCAGCTTTTCACCATGTATCTCTACGTTGACGACAAGCGCTTCGTGAAGCAGAACCGCTCCGTTGACGAACCAATCTACTTCTACACGCACGAGTTTCAGGCGCCGCTTGAGCTCGTGGTGAATTCGGTGGGCAAAAACAAAGTGAACGGTTACGTCAGTGTTCCAAAGGCGGCGGCGCCATCGCAAACGGCAGCCACCGGTTCTACCGGCTCAAGCCAGTAGATTTTGCTTGAGCCATGCGGCACGCTTGCCGTTGCGGCAAGCGCGGAAACAAGGGGGCGCTCTGAGGGGCGCCTCCTTTTTTATTGCTCCCTTTTTTTTTCGCTATTGAATCATCCAGCTTTCGCGAGAGATCGCATTTTCCTGCGAAGGAATGTCTTGGCCAAAGCCGGCAATTTGTCGTGCGGCAATTTTCCCTGCTCGTAGAGCTTCATCTTTGCCTTGGCCGATTTTCTTTTTCGGTGCTGCCTCTTCCACGCTACGAACCGCTTTTCGTGTGCCATTCCGCCTCCGGTTTATTCGAGCCTTAGTATTCTAACTGAGCGTTTCGTTCTTGCAACTGAGCGCTCAAATTTCCCGCGAGATCCCGCGCGGTTCGAGTACGATTGTGCGCGATGAGCGCGACCGTAATTCACGCTGCTCGGGCATTGACGCCGCTAGAAGAAATCCGCGATGCCGCGATCGCATTCGAGGACGGCCGGATTTCATTCGCCGGCCTGCGAGCAGGATTTGTAGCTCCGGCGGGCGCGCAAGAAATTCTGGCGCGCGATGCGACGGTTGTGCCGGGCTTTGTGGATGTGCATGTGCACGGCGCCGGCGGCCACGACTTCATGTCTGCGACGGAAGAAGCGATGACCACGGTGGCATCCACGGTCGTGCGGCACGGAACAACTTCAGCCGTAGCGACCACGGTCACAGCGCCGCCGGACGAAACGCGTCGCTGCCTGGAAAGCATCTCGCGATTCATTCTGAAGAATGCCAATCGTTCGCAGGAGCCGGTCGCCGAAGTTTTGGGCATTCACATGGAAGGGCCGTTTATCAGCTCGGTTCGCAGGGGAGTGCATCCGGCGGGGGCGATCGCAAAACCGTCCGCATCGCTCCTCGATCGTTACCTGGAAGCTGCGGGAGGTACGGCCAAGGTACTGACGCTGGCTCCCGAAATTCCCGGAGCCATGGAACTTGTCGAACGAGCGTATGCAAAGGGATTGGTGGTGGCGCTGGGACACACCGATGCAACCTATGAGCAAGCTCACACGGCCATCTTCAAAGGCGCGCGGCATGCCGTGCACGTATTCAATGCGATGCGGCCTTTCTCGCACCGTGAAACGGGTGTTCTCGGCGCCGTGCTCACGGATCCCTCGGTTACTGCGGAAATCATTGCCGATGGCGTTCACGTGGATGATGCGGCGATCCGGCTGCTGCTGGCCGCGAAGGGCACGGATTTGATTCTGCTGGTCAGCGATGGAACGGCCGCGACGGGCATGCGCGACGGATGCTACCGACTGGGCACGTTCGATGTGACCGTCACCGACGGAATCTGCCGCAATCGCGAAGGCAAACTTGCGGGCAGCACGCTAACGCTCGACCGCGCCGTGCAACGCATGGTTCGCCTCGGAGTGCCGCTGATCGAATCCGTTCGCATGGCCACTTACAATCCTGCCCGGCGGCTGGGCATGGAAAATCGCAAAGGAGTTTTGCGGGCGGGCGCGGATGCAGATCTTGTGCTGCTCACTCCGGATTTGAAAGTGGCCAACGTTTTCGTGCGCGGCACGCAGTTGATGTAAAGCTTAGGCCATCATTCCTGCGTAGAAAGCGGACTGGCCAATTGCTCCAAACTGGCTCGCTCTGCTTTGACGCCCCAGAGTATCTCGATCAGCGCCGCTGCAAACATCAAGCCAGCGGCAGCAGTGTACCCGAAGAAGATTTTTTCGCGGGAACCCGAGCCGATCAACGAGCCGAAAAGCCAGGGCGCGGCGATTCCTCCCGCGGCCGTGCCGAGCGAATAAAAAAACGCGATGGCCAGCGCGCGTATTTCCAGGGGAAAAATTTCGCTCACAGTCAGGTAAGCAGAACTGGCCGCCGCCGACGCAAAGAAAAAGATCACGCTCCACAAAGCTGTTTGAGTGGTTGAAGAAAGGTAGCCCGCGCTGAATGCCCATCCCGTAACGAGCAGCAGCGCCGCGGAAAGCGTGTAGGTCGCGGAGATCATTTGGCGCCGCCCGATGGTGTCGAAGAAGCGCCCGAGCAGCAGCGGGCCTAAAAAATTTCCGGCGGCGAAAGGCAGAAGATAAATTCCTGTTCTGCCGGGCGCGACGTGATAAAACCGCGTCAAAATCAGCGCATAGGTGAAGAACACCGCATTGTACAAAAACGCCTGCGAAATCATCAGCGAGAGCGAGAGAAATGAGCGCGCCGGATATTTCGAGAACATGGTGCGCGCGACAATTCCAAATCCGAAACTCTTTCGCGGATGGATTAGGAGAGGCGGTTCCTCCGGCGGCGGCAGTTCGCCTGACTCGTCTTTCACGCGGCGTTCGATTTCGGCAATCGCCTGCTCCGCTTCCGCGCGCCGGCCATGCGTCATCAACCATCGCGGACTCTCCGGCACGTGACGGCGCAAGCACAAAATGAAAAGTCCCAAGAGCGCGCCGATGGCGAATCCGATGCGCCAACCGAGCCAGGGCGGCAGAAGCCGCGGATCCAACAAAACAAGTGTGGACGCCGCGCCCGCCGCCGCGCCAATCCAGTAGCTTCCGTTGACGATCAATTCGACTCGCCCGCGGTACAGCGCCGGAATCAATTCGTCAATCGCCGAACTGATGGCCGCGTACTCGCCGCCGATTCCGGAGCCTGTGAAAAAACGGAACAGGCAAAAAGTCCAGAGATTCCAGGAAAACGCGGTCAGCAGCGTGCCGCTGAGATACACGGCCAGCGTGATGAAGAAAAGGCGCTTCCTTCCCCAGCGATCCGTTAAGTATCCAAAAACCAGCGCGCCGATGACGGCTCCCGCCAAATAAACCGAAGCGATGAAACCGATCTGCGCTGGCGAAAAATTCATCACCTGCGGCTCCTGCAAGACTCCGCTGATGGCTCCCTTGAGCGTGACTTCCAAGCCGTCCAAAGCCCAGGTGACGCCTAGCGCCCACACGATTAGCCAGTGAAAACGGCTCCAAGGGAGCCGGTCGAGGCGCGCGGGAATTCGCGTTTCGAACTGTTTGGCTGGCGCGTCGGTCATGAGCGGCATCGGCGAAAACTCGCATTTTAGATGAAGAGGCGCAACAGTGAGCCACGCCTACGAGAAATTGCGTTGCGGAATCCAAGTTCGTTGCGCGCGAGACCCAAATAGCTTCGAGAGCTACTTTACGATGGTGAGGGTAAATTGCCGCGAATGGGCAGGAACATTGATTCCACCGGCGTTCACGCTGATAACATAAGTATTTTGTGCTTCGCTGGAGGTTTGCGAAATGGAAGAGTTAGCTCCAAACGCGCAGCCAAAAAGCAACGAGCAGCCGCCTGCCAGAGCCGCTAAACGGAACGCTCGCGCAACTCTGGATATTTTGCTTTTGCGTTGCGCGGTACCTAAAAGCAGCAGGAACGCCGGTACTGCAATCCACAACCATAGTAGGGGATTCAAAATACGCGTGCTGGGCAGGGTATTGATCGCAGCGCTTGCCGCTGTGCCGAGAGCGATTGTCATCGTGGTCGTGACCGGCGCTCCGCGAGGAGTGACGGTTGACGGATCAAAACTGCATGTGCCTCCGGCGGGCAATCCTGTGCATCCGAACGCAACGGGGGCAGCGAATCCATCGTGCGGCGTCACGGTAATTGTAATGGTCGCGTCCGATCCCTTTTTTATCTGAAGCGTCGAATCACTCAAATCGAGGGAATAATCCCTGGCCGCGGTGACCGTAATCTGGAGGGGCGCGGAGACAGACGAATCATAATTGGCATCTCCCGAGTACATCGCCGTAACAGTATGCAGGCCGCTGGAAAGCGCCGCTGTGGTGAAGGATGCTGTGCCGGAACTCACCGGAACGGTCGCGAGTACCGTCTGATCATTTACGAATTCGATTGTACCGGTCGGCGCGCCCGCACCTGTCATTTGCGCCACCGACGGCGCGGCGGACGCACGGAAGGTCACAGCCTGCCCTGCTCGCGGTCTAAGCGACGACGCGCTGAGCGTGGTGCTCGTCTCGGCAACCTGCGGCCCGCTCTCCGGAATCACGAAGAGCGTCGCGGAATAGGGCGGAAAATCGTAGTCAATTTGATTCGAAACAACGCCTGCGTCGCCTACGCGCAAAATGTTCGATAAATCCGCGCCGCTGAACGAGTACACCGAAGCTATTTCGCCGGAAAAATTCGCCAGCGACAGCACAGTCGCCTGCGACCGCGTGGTTTTGTTGATTACCAGGACGGTCAGCGCGTGATCGCTCGAACGCAAAGCGCCATAAACGGAGAGCCGACCCTGGTCGCTGCTGCTCGACTGGACGGAGATATTTCCGAATTCCCCGCCCTGCCCATCGTAATTGCGGAAAATTCG
>DASUAV010000023.1:0-28445 GCA_035763605.1 Candidatus Acidiferrales bacterium | reverse complement strand
ACCTCCAGCGTTTTCAGGATCATCAGCGCCAGCGTCCCTTGCTGCACTTCCGTTTTCGCGGCCATGATCGTCCAGTCTCGGTTCCGAATGAGTAGTTGCCTGTTTATCTATGGGATTCCCATAACATCATACCCGCGTCCTATTGGAATGCAATAGGACAAATGTCGCTCGCAACTTTGCTCTGGAATTTCCGAAACCTTAGCGGGTGATTCCGCGGTTTCGCTTCCTCGCACGCCGTTGCGCTATTATGGAAACGCCGCAGTAAGCAGTTTCTCGGCTGCAGTGAAAAGGGGATCGTCTCAGCGATGAGCCGCCGTGAAGTTTACATCGTCAGCGCCGTGCGCACGCCCATTGGAAAATTCGGAGGAGCGCTAGCGGGATTTACCGCCCCTGACCTCGGCGTCATCGCCGTGCGCGCGGCTCTCGAACGCGCTTTCGGCCCGCCGCTCCCGCCCGAGCGCCAGCCCGGCGAAGGCGACGCCGTCGAAGAAACCATCCGCCAAGCGATGCATGTGCAGGACGAATCCACCACGAAGCACGCCTGGCGCGTGGACGAACTCATCTTTGGCAATGCCCGCCCCGCCGGCGTCGGACCAAATCCCGCCCGTCAAATTGCCTGGCGCGCCGGCCTCGGCGACAGCGTTCCCGCATTCACCGTGAATATGGCGTGCGCTTCCGGATTGCGCGCCATTCTCCTCGGCTGCCAGGAAATTCTCACCGGCGCTGCCGACATCATCATCGCCGGCGGCGCCGAATCCATGTCTCGCGTACCCTATCTTGTCGAGGCTCGATGGGGGGTGAAGATGGGCAATCAGCCGCTCGTGGACGCCATGTATCGCGACGGCTTTCTGTGCCCCATCTCGAAAATGATCATGGGTGAAACCGCCGATTTGCTCGCGGATAAGTACAAAATTTCGCGCGAAGAGCAGGATGAATTCGCCCTCGAAAGCCACCGCCGCGCCGCGCGCGCGCAGCAGGAATGCCGCTTCAGCCGCGAAATCGTCCCCGTCGAAATCAAAGACAAAAAAGGCAACGTCACTCGCTTCGAAAAAGACGAGCACGTGCGCCCCGAAGTCACTCTCGAAAAACTGGCCAAGCTCCCGCCCGTTTTTAGCAAAACCGGCACCGTCTCGGCGGGAAATGCCAGCGGAATTACCGACGGCGCCGCCGCGGTCGTGCTGGCCAGCGAAGAAAAAGTCCGCGAACTCAATCTGAAGCCTCTAGCGCGCATCGTGGACGCAACCGTCTCCGCTATAGATCCGCGTATCATGGGCATCTCGCCCGTGCCCGCAGTCCGCAAACTGCTGGCGAAAACCGGCACGAAGCTCGACGATTTTTCCGCGATTGAACTGAACGAAGCCTTTGCCGCTCAAACGCTCGCCTGCGACCGCGATCTGCATTTCCCGCGCGAAAAGCTGAATCCAAAGGGTGGAGCGATCGCCCTTGGGCACCCCATCGCGTGCACCGGCGCGCGCATCACCGCGACGTTGATCCATGAATTGCGAGATCCCGCAAACGCACAAAAATCCACAGGCGCACGAGGGTTAGCAACACTGTGTGTTTCCGGTGGGTTGGGTGTAGCGATGGAAGTCGAGGTGGTCTGAGCGGACGGCAGCAGCTACCCGAGCACCGTCACTGCCTCTTTGATTACGGAGCGCGGCAGCCGTGTCGCCGGTTTGCGCGGCTTGTGCGTTTTTGACCATTCCGCCAGGTTTGCCCGAATCTGCTCGGCATGGTGCGGGATGTGTAATGCCTGCTTCTCAATCCACTGTTCCAGTGTCAGCGGGCCATCTTTCGGCAGCTTCATCGTGTGATGCCACACGGAATCGGGCAAGCAACGCAGCAAATGATGCGTCATCCGCCGCAGGCGCGTAATCAGGGCCATTGCATCCCGCGTGCTCTGATGGAAATATCCCAGCGAACTCGCCCAGCCGGACGCGCTGTGTTCGATCGAACCGGATCCCGGCTCCACGATAAATTGCCGGCTTCGCACATAGCAGTTGGCCTCGCTATCCGCCAAATGCAAAATGATCTCGTGGATACTCCATCGGTTCGCTGCCGGACGATACAACCACATTTTCTTAGGACAACCGCGTAACGCATCGGCCAGAAGGGCTGGGCCTCGTCCAAAGAGCTCGATGTTCTGCTGCCTGCTGTGCTGCATCATTTCTCCCTTTACCGATATAGACTGATTAGACGCAAGAATCGCAATTCGGTTGCCGCGCGCCCAACAAAAAATTCAACTATCTGCCATAAAAGCTGCATGTTACGAACTGTTCGCTTGTGGGAATTGGAGGATTTGTCCACATCTGGTATTCGGAGGTTCGGAAATGAACACCTGAGGGCTTTGAATTAGCGCGAGGGCCCGCCGGAAAACTGCAAACCATTCACGAATCAGAGTTTCGCATCTCGTAACGCGCCAGGTTGGCTTGAAAATGCTCGCAGGTAATGGTCCCGCAAGCAGCCTACCAAATAGAGCGAACCGGCAACCAAGATCACATCTTCGCGTGCCGCTGCCGAAAGCGCCCGTGAAAGCGCCGCTCGCGACCCGTCAGCAATCTCGTAGCTCCGCGCCAGATGCGACGTCATTTCCGCCAGCAACTCCGCAGAAATAGCCCGCGAAGTCTGCGGCTCCGTAAAAATCACGTGGTGCGCCTTTGGGAAGAGTAATCCGGCAATCTCGTCCACGGATTTGTCCCGCACCGCGCCAAAAACCAGCCAAATCCTCTTTTCCGCAAGATGTTCTTCCAGGAATGTCGCCAGTTCACGCGCCGCAGCCGGATTGTGCGCTCCATCCAGCAAAATCGCCGGATTCTCCGCCAATCTTTCCAGCCGCCCCGGCCAGCTCGTCTCGCGAACGCCGCGTTCGATTGCCTCTTTGCTGATCGAAAAACCGCGCTGCGCCAAAAGAATAGCCGCTGTCGCTGCCGTCAGCGCATTCCTTATCTGAACTCGCCCGCGCAGCGGAATCTCGAATCTCCAGTGCTGCCCAGTTAATGATTCGCTTGCCTCAACGAGATAGAGCCCGTCCCGCGCCGTTGCCTTCTCGATTTTCCAGGTGCGATCGATCTCCAGTAAGCGCGCGCCGACAGCCCCAGCGCGATGCGCGATCACTTCTCGCGCCTCCTGATTTTCCGCCGCGCTCACCGCCCACGCTCCCGGTTTGATGATTCCCGCTTTTTCCGACGCAATCTGCGCTATCGAATGTCCGAGAAAATCCTCATGGTCCAACCCGATTTGCGTAATGACAGCAACTTCCGGCGAAACGATGTTCGTCGAATCCAGCCTCCCTCCCATGCCCACTTCGTAAACGGCGATATTAACTCGGCGCCTCGCGAACGCCTCAAAAGTCATCGCCGTCACGCACTCGAAAAACGTCGGATGCGCCGCCAACTCGCCGCTCGCCAGCAGACTCTCTATTTTTTCGTGGATGCGGCTGAATTCTGCCGCGAATTCATCATCCGCGATAGCTTGCCCGTCTAATGCGATCCGCTCATTGATGCGTTGCAAGTGCGGCGAAGTGAATAGTCCTGTAGAAAGCCCCGAAGCTCGCAGAATGGATTCGAGCATCGCCGCGGTCGAACCTTTTCCATTGGTTCCGGCGACATGCGCACAAGGAACCGCCCGATGCGGCGCGCCCAGTGCCTCCGCCAGCACCCGGATATTTTCCAGGTCGAATTTTTGGACGCTCGCCTGCCTCGGAGAAGCGAGTTCCTTCCCCAGCGAAAGCAGAAACGCCACAGATTGTTCGTAGTTCATTTCAGGCGACGAAGAAATCCAGCGCGCGGCTGATGTAATTCTTCAAGTCCTTGCGCGGCACGATCGCGTCCAAAAAGCCGTGCTCCAGCAAAAATTCCGCACGCTGGAATCCGTCTGGCAGCTTCTGTCGAATCGTCTGCTCGATTACGCGCGGCCCGGCAAAACCGATCAGCGCGCCCGGTTCTGCAATATTCAAATCGCCGAGCATGGCAAAACTCGCCGTAACTCCGCCGGTCGTTGGATCGGTGAGCACGGAAATATAAGGAACTTTTGTTTCATCCAATCGCGCCAGCGCTGCTGAAACCTTCGCCAGTTGCATCAGGCTCACCACGCCTTCTTGCATGCGCGCTCCGCCCGAGCACGACACAATCACAAGCGGCTCCTTGCGCTCAGCGGCGCGTTCCGCCGCGCGCGTCACTTTTTCGCCGACCACCGCCCCCATCGAACCGCCCGCAAACGCAAATTCCATCGTGCAGCAGATAACCGGCCGCTCATTCAATTTGCCTTCCGCCGTGATAATCGCGTCGCACATCCCCAGCCGGTCCTGCGTCTCCTGCAGCCGCTGCGAATAGGGTTTTGTGTCCACAAATTTCAGCGGATCCGTCGACGCCAGCTCCGCGTCCCGCTCCGTCCATTTGCCGTCGTCCAGCAGAAGTTCCAGCCGCCGCTTCGCCCCCAAACGGAAATGCTTTTCGCATTTCGGGCAAACTTCCCAGTTGGCCTCTAAATCCTTTTTCCAAATGATCGCCCGGCAACTCTCGCACTTGCTCCACAGACCTTCGGTCTTCACCCTCCGCTCTTCGCTGGGCGGCGTCTCCGTCGGCTTATTTTCTTTTTTGAACCAGGCCATTTCTCAAATTTCCTTGCCGTCAGTAATCAATCCCGCGCTGCGCCAGAATTCCCTTCGTGTATGGATGCTTCACTTCGCGCATCTCCGTCACCAGGTCCGCCATCTCCACGAGTTTCGGATGCGCATTCCTTCCCGTGCAGATGACGTGCACATTTTCCGGACGCTTTGCCAGCGCCTGCGCCACCTTTTCCGGATCCAGAATCTTGTAGCTGATCACGTAATTGATTTCGTCCAGAATCACCAAATCGTATTTTCTGCTGTAAATCTGCTCGCGCCCAAAATCCCAGCACTCCTCGCAAAGTTTAACGTCCTCGGGATCCGTTTCCGCGCCGCCGATTTTGATGAATCCGCGCCCCATCGGCCGGATTTCAAATTTCTCATCGCCTAGCATCTTCGCCGCGTCGAGCTCCCCGTAGTGCCACGAGCCTTTGATGAATTGCACCATCAGTACGCGCAGCCCTTGCCCCACCGCGCGAAATGCAGTTCCCAGCGCGCACGTCGTTTTGCCTTTTCCGGGGCCTGTGTAAACAATCAGCAGTCCCTTGCCTTCCGGCATCTTTTCTCCGCAATCCGTTTAATTCCGCGCAGCGAGAGTCCGCAAAATCACGAGAGGCCAAGACTGGATTGCACCGACTCAGCCGCCTTCACCACTCGAGAACGCGCTCCTCCGCTCATTTCAAGTTCAGCGCCGGGTTCCCGCAGCACAAGCCAAATCCCAGGCCGATGGATGCCTCCATCCCCGCAAATCGCGCCGGTGAGTTGCGCGATTTCCAATCCGCTGCCGTTCAGTTCGCGTTCCAGCGCCTCGCGCGCATCATCGAGCAGATCCTTGAATCCTTGCGAAGCCAGAATCGGGTCCACGTCCCGTGGCGTCTCCGCTTCCACTTCAAAAAGGTCGTAGTCCGGTAGCAATTTTGTAATCATGAACTCGACGGAGACGGTCGGCTCCCGGCTGTCGTAGCTGATCTTCGCGTTCATTCCTGTATATCCTCGCAGAACTCGTGCAATTTCGCTATTTGGGTTACCTCGGATAGGGATGCCCCGCCAGCATCGCGAATGCGCGGTAAATCTGCTCCAGCAGCACCACGCGGGCAAGCTCGTGCGGCATGGTCAAACGCGAAAGCGAGATTCCCAATCCTTTATTACTTTTCAATTCCGCCGGAAAGCCTTCTGCGGCACCGCAAAAAAACACCAGTTCGCGCGTGCCGCCGTCCCGCAGCTTCCCCATCCAGTTCGCAAACTCGCGTGACGTAAATTCTTTCCCGTTCGCGTCAAGAAAAACCGAAGTCGCATTCACCGGCAGCTTGAATTTGCGCATGGCCGCGGCGCTTCCGTCGCGCAATTGGCTTACTTCGACTTCGGCGTAATTCCGAATGCGCTTCAAGTATTCTTCCTCGAGCGTCCGCATTTCTGCGTTGCGCGTGCGGCCCAGCATCACCATGCGAATCTTCATGCTCATAAACGAGGCGCGCGCTCCTCGCGTCCTCAAATCAATTCGTATTTCTTGCGTTTTTCCAGCAAGGTCTTCCGGCTGATGCCCAGGATTTCGGCGGCGCGCGCAATCTTGTAATGCGTAGCTTCCAGCGTTGCCCGTATCGCCTCTTTTTCGATTTCCTCGAGCGAACGCAGCCCGTCCGCCATTGCACTCGCATTGTTTTTCAAATTTGAAGGAAAATCTTCCCGTCGAAGCGTCTGATTTTTTCCGAAGATCAGCGCGTGCTCGACGGCGTTCTTCAATTCGCGAACATTCCCTGGCCAGCCGTACGCCTCCAGCGCCTTCATCGCGCTGCTCTCGATTTTCGCGTCGGTCCTTCCGTGCACCGGCGCGAGCCGCTTCACGAAGTGCTCAGCCAAAACTGGAATGTCGTTGGGGCGCTCTCTCAAGGCGGGAACATCAATCTTCAGCACGTTCAATCGAAAATACAGATCCTCGCGAAAGTAACCCGCCTTCACCGCATGTTCGAGGTCCGCATTCGTAAGCGCAATCAGCCGCGCATCCATCTTCAGCGTTTCGCTGCCGCCCAGCCGCTCGAATCTCTTTTCTTCCAGCACGCGCAGCAGTTTTGCCTGAATGCCCGGCGCCAGCGCGGCCACCTCGTCGAGAACAATCGTGCCGTCATCCGCAATTTCCATCCGCCCGCGCTTGCGTGCCTCGGCTCCCGTGAACGAGCCGCGCTCGTGCCCAAACAGCTCCGACTCGACCAGCTCCTGCGGCAAGCTGGCGCAATCAATCTTCAGAAAGGGTGCGTCCCGCCGCGTTCCCGATTCGTGAATCCATCGTGCAAGCTGATCTTTTCCCGTGCCGCTCTCGCCAGTGATCAGAAGCGTCGTGGCTGTGCTCGCGACTTTCGACGCGATTTCCAGCGTGCGCTGCGAAGCGGGATCCTCGGCAATCCATTCCGCTCGCTGATCACTCATTGTTCATCGCCGCGACCTGCCGCGGAACTGCGGCGCGGCTCCGCAATGTCCACGCGTTTCGCCGCGCGCCACAAACGCTCGATATCGTAAAACTGCCGCGTTTTCTCGCTGAAAACGTGAATCACCAATCGCCCATAGTCCAGCAGCAGCCATTCCGTTCCCGTGCGTCCTTCGCGTCGCGGCGCGTGAAAACCCTCTTCGCGCAATTTTTTCTCGATCGCGTCGCCAATCGCTTCAATCTGCCGCGCGCTTTCTGCCGAGCAGATCAAAAAATGTTCCGCGAACGCGCCAAGCCCTTCGAGCGAGAGCGCCGTAATGGCGCTCGCCTTCTTGTCCTGCGCGGCCTCGATGGCCAATCTTATGGCCTTGGGTAAGGATTCCGGAATCAACGGTAAAGCGCCTGTTTATGAATGTATTCTTCCACCGCCGCCGGCACAAGCCCGCGAATCGGCAGCCCGCGTTTGCAGCGCCGCCGAATCTCCGTGGACGAAATCCGATTGGCCACCGTTGTCAGCATGTGCACCGTGGACTTTCGTAACGCCAGAGATTTTGCGCCAGCGGACGACTTTTCCCCGAGCATCTCTTCGGGAACCGCTCCACGCAGCGCCTCGATGCGCACCCCCGGACGGTTCGCAATGATGAAGTCGCACGAATCCAGCAGTTCGCGAGAACTCTTCCACATTCCAATCTCCAAAAACGAATCCGCGCCCGCAATAAAGTAGATGCTCTGCCGCGGATGCTTGCGTCGAAACCGCTCGACCGTATCCACCGAATAAAACGCCTGCGCCTCAGATGATTCGAGCGGCGCTTCCTCCAGAGAAAGCACGAAATATTTTTTCTTCCAGCAGGCCAGCGCGACCATCGCGTAGCGGTCCCAAAAAGGCGCAAGCTCCTGCCTGTTTTTGTGCGGGGGACGCGAGGAAGGAACAAAATAAATCTCTCGCAGCCGAAAGCGCCGCGCCGCTGCTTCCGCCACCGCGATGTGCCCGGAGTGAATTGGATCGAATGTGCCGCCAAATATCGCAATCGCACCCTGCAGCTTGCCGCCGCGCTTGCTCAACTCTGCTTCCCCTGCAAGGCCGCGCGATTGTTGCGAATCCCCGCCGCCTCGCTTTTCTCCGGATTCGCCTCTGAACTTTCCTCCGAACTTGCTCTCTCTCCTGCCGGAATTTTCTGCAGTGCGTCCGCAATCGCGCGCACCAGCGGTTGAACTCCTTCGCCGCTCGCCGAAGAAATCGCAAAAAACGGAAACCCTTGCTCGGCCGCAAATTTTCGCAACGCCTCCAGCCGTTCGCGCGTTGTTGTCGCATCCAGCTTCGTCGCCACCACAAAAATGGGCTTCTGCACCAGCGATTCGCTGAAGGCGCGCAGCTCGCCTTGCACCACCTGGAAATCGTGCACCGGATCGCGGTCGCTCGCGTCGCTCGTGTCCACTAAATGCGCAATCAGGCGCGTCCTTTCAATGTGCCGCAAAAAGCGAATCCCCAGCCCCGCTCCTTCGTGCGCGCCCTCGATCAATCCCGGTAAATCCGCCACCACAAAAGTCCGTCCCGTTCCCGGCGCCGCATCCGGATCCGCGGAAACCACTCCCAGGTGCGGCTCCAATGTCGTAAACGGATAATCTGCAATTTTTGGCCGCGCCGCCGAGATCCGCGAAATGAACGTGGACTTCCCCGCGTTTGGCAAGCCCACCAGCCCCACATCCGCCAGCAGACGCAGCTCCAAACGCAAATGGCGCTCCTGACCCGGCTCGCCGTCCTCATGCTCGCGCGGAGCCTGATGCCACGGCTTTGTGAAATGCGGATTGCCGCGCCCGCCGCGCCCGCCGCGCGCCGCTCGAAACTGCTCGCCCGCCGCCGTGAAGTCGAACAGTTGCTCGCCCGTGTCCTCGTCAAAGACAACCGTGCCCACGGGAACCTTCAGCACGGTTTGCACGCCGGAACGTCCGTGGCAGTTCGAACCTTCTCCGTGGCGCCCGCGCTCCGCGCGAAATTCGCGGTTGTACCGGTAACGCAGCAGCGTGTTGTCGTGCTCCGTGGACTCCAGAATGACGTCGCCGCCATTTCCGCCGTCGCCGCCCGATGGCCCTCCTCGCGGAACATACTTCTCGCGCCGGAACGCTACGCAGCCGTTGCCGCCGTCGCCGCCTTTCACCAGGATTTTTGCTTCGTCAACAAACACACCTGCACCTCGAAAGCTCTGAGGGAAAGAATACGATACCGCTCGTCAGAAATCACGAACAAGGGGGCCGCGGGGCGACGGGATATGGGGCCGCTCGAGTCCCCGGTCAGGGGAGCTCGCGGATCAGTCGAGCCGGGAGATCATTCTGCGAATCAGGCCCGAGCTCCGCAAAACGAGCTATGCGCAACAAGCCACGCAAAGATTGTTCAGTTTTGCCAGGTTGAACTTTTTGAGCCGCTATCGCGGGGCAAAAAACCGGCGCGGACTTAATCGGCGGCCGAAGCGCTCGCCGAGCTTTGCGGCTTCGCGTCCTGCAGAGGGAGAACGCTGATGAAGCGGCCCTTCTGGCCTTTGTCTTCGAACTGGACCACGCCAGTGATGCACGCGAAAAGCGAATCGTCCTTCGCGCGACTCACATTTTTTCCAGCCTTGTAGCGCGTTCCGCGCTGCCGTACCAGAATGCTGCCGCCTGTGACCACCTGGCCTCCAAAGCGCTTGATGCCGAGCCGCTGTCCGTGCGAATCGCGTCCGTTTACTGAAGAACCGCCGCCTTTTTTGTGCGCCATTCGAAATCCTCAGTCCAATTTAATGTCGCTGATTTCCACCGCCGTGAACGCCTGGCGGTGCCCGCGCGTAATCTTGTACTGCCCGCCGCGCTTGTATTTCAGGACGAGGCTTTTGTTGCCGCGCCCATGCGAAACAATTTTGCCGGTCACTTTGGCCTCCCCAGCCGCCGAGCCGGCCACGATTTTCTTGCCGTCATCGTGGACCGCCAATACCTGATCGAACGTCACTTTGCCGCCGACTTTTCCGTCGAGCTTTTCGACGCGAACGGTCTCTCCGGGCACGACGCGATACTGCTTACCCCCACTTCGAATCACGGCGTACATGACCCCTCCGACTCAAATTGCGTAAACGTAAATTATACCGGCGGCAGCCAGCTCCGTCAATGCGCTCAAGCTCATGGAAAAAACCCGTCACATAGTGTCCCCTAGTGAAGTTGAGATGCCTGAGCAAGAAAAGGAGGAAGACTAGCCGTCCGGCTGGGGGCAGCCCCGCAGCAACGCGCGCCGCCCCAACGCGCTGCGCTTCGGCCAGCGCGGTGTTCGCCGCGGAGGAGCTTGGCGCGCATCCGCCGAAATTCCACGCGTAAGCCCCCAAAATCTTCCCCAAAAGGGGATATAGTGTCCGGTGCAATCGCGCGCCAATGACAAACCAAAGATCAAATGCAGGGGAGAGAAGCAATGAACAGGCTTCAGTCTCTACTCGTAGCGGCAGTTTCGATTGTTATGGCCTCAGTGATTTTGTCTCCCGCGCGGGTTTGCTCAGCGCAGACTGAAACGCCGCAAACTGCCGCTTCTCCGGCCCATCTGCCGCCCGCGCCCGGAGCCGCGCTGACCCTTGTTACGCCAAAGCCGGGTTACTTCACCGAGCCTTCCATCGCCGTGAATCCGAATGATCCGCAGCAAGTTGTAGCGGCTTATCAGGATAACGCGCACATAGCCTATTCGACCGACGCGGGAAAAACCTGGACTGCCGAGAACGTCGAATCCAAGGAGTATCACGTCTCTGGCGACGTTTCCGTGACCTACGACAACAAAGGGCACGCGTTCCTCTGCTACATTGCTTTTGACAAGCTCGGAACCTACAGCTATTGGGGCCATAATGCCACGCGCAACGGGATTTACATTAAGCGCTCGCTCGACGGCGGAAAGACTTGGGCAGAAAAAGAAATTCCTGTGAGCGCGCAGCCCGCCAAGCCCGGCATTCCCTTTGAAGACAAGCCTTACATTGTGGCCGACACCAGCCATGGCCCGGATGCCGGCAATCTCTACATCGGCTGGACCCGCTGGACACTCACGAATTCCGAGCTTCTTTTTGTGCGCTCGACCGATGATGGTCTTACCTGGTCGCAGCCCACCGAAATCGACAACGGCCCCGGCTTGCCGCGCGATGATAATGGCGCGCTCGAAGGATTCGACGCCAACGTGGGTCCCGACAGCACGATTTACGCTGTCTGGGGCGACGGCAAAAACCTCTTGCTAACGAGTTCTCGCGACGGCGGGAAAACATTCTCGCGCACGCGCAACATCATTCCCACCGCGCCGATTATGTTCGATGTGCAGGCAGTTGCGCGCTCCAATGGCTTCCCGCAAATTGCCATTGATCCGCGCGGGGGTCGCGCAGGCGGACCTCTTTACGCCACCTGGAGCGATTACCGCAACGGCGATGTGGACGTTTTCTGCTCGTCCTCGAAAAACCATGGCAAAACATGGAGCCCCGCAGTGCGCGTCAATTCGGACGCGCTGCATGACGGCGCGGACCAGTTTTTCCAATGGATGGCCGTGGATCCGGCGGACGGCTCTGTGAATGTCGTTTTCTATGATCGCCGGGGCGATGCGGAAAATCGCAAGTCCACAGTCACGCTGGCGCGCTCGACCGACGGCGGCAGGAATTTCGCGAATTACGCGTGGAACCCCGACGCCTTTGATGCGCAGAGCGTCTTCATGGGCGATTATACGGGCATCGCGGCGCTAAACGGGAAAGTGTATGGCGTTTGGACCATCAAGCCCGACGTGAAAGCAGACGAGAGAAATGCTGCACGCGGAGCAATGCCACAGCGCAACAGCCCTGAATACGGGCGGCTGCGCGGCACGCAAATTCAAATCGGCGTCGCCGATTTCGGCCAAACGGCAGCGAATTCTGCTACTCCTGCGTCTGGACAACCGAAATGAGCAGACCTCGGAGCATGAAAATCTAGGCGATTTCCACTGGAGCTCTCGAAGCGTCTGAACACCTCTAAGTACTTTAGTACCAGTAACTTTTCCTCCACAGCGTCACCGCATTATCGTCCGTCACGCTCATTTTGAGCCTATTGTAGATAAGGCCTTTATGGACCAGCCCGTCAAAACGAAGGATACATCTGTGCCCGTAAACGGCGCGGCTGGTGACTCGCGCTCGAACGACACAGATGCACGCGACTCAGGCCGAATCTCCAGCGCGGCCGCGCCCCCGTCGAAACGCAGCTCGTATCAAAAAACCATTCTGATGGACGATCCCGCCGAAGCGCCGACGTCACCGGCAAACGCGCATCCCGCCGCCAAACGCGCGTTAGGAACAGGAACCGGCACCGCTCCCAAAGTGAATTTGAGTTCCGCCAGCCTAGCCGCGCTTTCTCAGCGTTATGACATTTTGAGCGAAGCCGGGCATGGCGCGATGGGCTACGTCTACAAAGCCCGCGACCGCGAAACCGGCGAGACCGTGGCGCTCAAGCTCATCAAGCCGGAAATTGCCTCCGACCAGGCGATGACCGAGCGCTTCAAGAACGAGCTGCTCTTCGCCCGCAAAATCACGCACAAAAACGTTTGCCGCGTGTACGAATTTAACCGCATCGGCGGTATTTCCTATACCTCAATGGAATTCGTCGAAGGCGAAAGCCTGCGTTCTGTACTGAGCCGCTTCGGCGGGCTGCCCGTGCGCAAAGGCGTGGACATGGCTGTGCAAATCTGCTCCGGCTTGAAGGAAGCCCACGCGCAGGGGATTGTTCATCGCGATTTGAAGCCGGAAAACGTGATGATCGACGCGCAAGGCAACGTGAAGATCATGGATTTCGGCATTGCCCGCTCGATGGAAGGGGGCACGCGCCTGACCGGTGCAATGATCGGCACGCCTGCTTACATGTCGCCCGAGCAGGTTTCCGGGAAACCTGTCGATTACCGCACGGATGTTTATGCGCTCGGCCTCGTGTTGTACGAGATGTTCACCGGCTCCGAGGCGTTTCGCGCCGATACGCCAGTTGCCATTGCTCTCAAACAGATGCAGGAGGCGCCCACGCCGCCTCACGCGATTGATCCAAGTATACCGGTCTACGTCGAACGCGCCATTCTGAAGTGTCTCGAAAAAGATCCGGCGAAACGCTTCCAGTCCATTGGTGAACTTGAGAATGCCCTGCGTTCCACGCGCATCACGGGAACTGCGGCGGCTGGCGCGATAGTCACAGCCGGTCGCGTTACCCAAGCCAGCGAGCAGCGCGGCCGCGCGTCTAGCGCCTCTTATCCTGTGCCGATTACCGCAAAACCAAGGGCCAAGTCGCGAATCTTGCCGTGGGCGGCGGCGTTTGCGGTCGTTCTTCTTGCCTTCGGCGTATTGAAAGCGATGACCGCGGCGAAAAAAGCAGCGCAAATTCACCCGCCCATTGCTGCCGCGCCGAATCCGCCGGCCAGGGCCTTCAGGGCTCCAGCATACACATCGGCCAATTCTGCGGCTCTACCCGAATCGAATCCGTCTGCAAACAAGCTGGCCCACGCTGCGCGTTCTCGCGATGTTTCGCAGCCCGGCACAAAATCGTCCGCGCCGGAAGTTTTCCCGCGAGTCGAGTGGGGAAACCGCACGCCGCAGCCGTGGCAGGCGCGTTCGACGGCGCAAATTTTCATCTTGGTCGGGAGATTCGCAGAGGAGCAACGCGCGCAGCAAGCGGCGAAGAGACTTGAAAACCAGGACCTGCCGATAGTCGTTGAACCGCGGAAAAGCGCGAACGGGCAGCAAATGTTCGTAGTTTTTTCGGGGCCATTTCAGAAAGAACAGGCCGACAAGAATCTGCAATGGCTGCACGATGTGGGCGTCCGGAACGCCAGAGAAGTTTGGCGCGGAGAAAATCAAAACGGCAATCCGGCGCGGAGAGGCCGGGGCTCGCGCCAGAATTTCCGCTGATTCGTATGAATACAGAGCCATTCACGGAAATCGAATTCGGCGCGCAGAGCGACTGTGGCCGCGCGCGCGAGAACAACGAAGACTGCTTCGGCGCCGTGCCGGAGCTCGGGTTGTTCATTTTGTCGGACGGAATGGGCGGCCAAGCTTCTGGCGAGGTTGCCAGCCGCATGGTCTGCGATGCCGTGGCCGCGCACTGCCGCGAAGCAGCGGACAATTCTTCATCCTTCGGTGGCGGGCATGATGCGGAAACTTGCGTGCTGGGCGACCGTCTGACGGCGGCCATTCGCCTGGCGAATTCGGCTGTACGTTGCGCGGCGCAGGAAAATCCGAGCCTTTTGGGGATGGGTGCCACCGTGGTGGCCGCGTTGCTCTCCGATGAACGCGCCACCATCGCTCATGTGGGCGACAGTCGCGCGTACCGGCTGCGAAATGGCCGCCTCGAACAATTGACCCGCGATCATTCTTTTGTTGCCGAACAAGTCCAGCAAGGGTTGATGAACGAGCAGGAAGCGGCGCAAAGCAATCTGCAAAACGTGCTTATGCGTGCTGTAGGCGCCGACGCCGAAATTCAGGTCGAAGTGACCGAAGAACTATTTGCAGCGGATGATACGCTTCTGCTCTGCTCCGATGGCCTCACCAAAGAACTCTCCGACGCCGAAATAGCGCGCGCTCTCGAGGAAAACGACGACCTGCAAGCGGCCGCGGATTGCCTGATAAAGATGGCCAATGGCGCAGGAGGAAACGACAACATCACTGTAATTGTGCTGCGCAACGCGCCCAAGCTCGTTGGCGCATTTCAAAGAATCGGACGCTGGTTCAAGGGCTCCTGAAATTCTCGCGGGGGAGAAAAGCAATGCCAAAACTGACGCTGAAATTCGACAACGCAGTGCTCAACGAAGTTCCAGTCGGCTCAAAAGAAGTAAGCATCGGCCGGTCGCCGGATAATGGCCTGGTGATCGACAATCCTGCCGTCTCCCATTATCACGCGCGCGTGTTCAATGAAGAAGGTCGCCTGATGCTCGAGGATTTCGGCAGCCTGAACGGCACGTTCGTAAACGGGCAGCGCGTGAAAATGGTCTCGCTCAAGCCGGGAGACTCTGTGGCCATCGGCAAGCACACCATCCTCGTTTCCGATTCGCGCGAAACTGCCGATCCGTTCTGGAAAGGCGGCGCTCCAAAACCTGCAGCGCCAAGAATCAATGAGACTGTTATGCTGGACACCAAAGAGCGCCGCGAATTCATGCAGAAAGTCGCCGCCGTCGGCGAAAGCTCGCAGCCTGCGCCTGCCCGTGTGAAGCTGGCTACGTTGGTTGTCCGCAAAGGCCGCACCGATAAAAAGGAATACACTCTCAGCGACAAGCTCACCGTCATCGGCAAATCGCCGATGGCGACTGTGAAGCTCACAAGCTGGTTCGCACCCAAAGCTGCGGCGCAAATCAACCGCCGCGAGGACAATGCCTATTACATTGGCGCGGCGGACCGCACCCCCACAGTCAACGGCGCGCCCGCCGTGCACCCGATAAAACTCTCCGCAGGAGACGTCATCGCCGTCGCCGGCGTCGAGCTCGAAGTCGTCTACCGCGACTGAAAGCCGTCGCTGCGAGATTAAATCCGGCTCCTGGCAATCCGGCCTTGACATTTGCTGAAATAATGACCATAGTCATATATGACTATGGTCGAAACCATCCATTCTGCGCCAACCACCCGTCGCGAACGTAAACACGCCGCGCTCCGCGCCCGCATCGTCGCTACGGCCATCGAACTCTTCGCTCGGCATGGCTTTGACCGCGTCACCGTGGATCACATCGCGGATGTCGCCGATATCGGCAAAGGAACCGTCTACAATTACTTCCAAACCAAAGAAGATATCGTCGTAGCCTACATGGTCGAGTTGGAATGCAAGGTCCAGTCGCGGGTTTCGCAGCTGGCTGCTTCGAAAAAGCCGGTGCAAACCATCCTCGAGGAGTTCATACGTCTCCAGTTCCGCCTGAAGACGCCCTATCACAAGTTCGTCCGCGTCTTCCTGGCCCAGATGTTCGCTCGCACAGCGGAGTTCTTCCCGTACATGGTCGAAATGCAAAAAATCATTGACCCGCCGCTGGTAACACTGTTCCAGAGCCTGCACGCGCGAAAGTTGATTCGCGCCGATTTGGAAATTTCCACGCTAATTCAGGTTTTCAAGACGATTCATCTTGGCATCAACGCCGTATGGGCCATTGAAGGCCCCCGTTTCGCGGTACGCAACATATTCTCAAGCAAGAGATCAAACTATTTTGCGAAGGGCTGAAAAGGAGATCTTGATGGAGGTAATGTTTGCAGTTCTTTTTTTTCTTGCCGTTCTCGGGACATTCGGCGCAAATCACGCCACCGAACAGGGCAGCCCGTCCGGATCTCCTACGGCGAGCCCGTTTAGCCGCCAATATCGCGAGGGCGAAAAAATCAGCTATCACATGAAGGCAACGAACAAAGACCACCTGGAAACCAGCAGTTATGAAGCGCAGGCTGATGGCGTGGTGAAGAAGGATGCCGCCGGCCATTTTTACGAAGAGTATCAATGGTCCGGCGTGGTCTGGAATGGCCAAACTGCGCAAGTTCCCGCCGGTTTCCGGCAGATTCTATCTCTCGACCCTAATTCGCGCCCACAACTTCCCGATCTGCAGCACGGAGGCCCGGATTTGGTCGGACCCACGCTCGATCTGTTCACGTTCTATACCGATTTGGGAATCGCGCTCCGGAATCCTGCATTGAAGGCCGCCGGTGATCACGCATATGTCAAATGGGGAGGGCCCAATTCATGGGCTGCAGGCGAAGGATTGATTTTAGGCGAAGACTCCATTGATTTCGATCTTACCGTGCAAAGCGTGGATCATGAAAAAGGGACGGCAAGCCTGCTGGTTCGCCATGTTCCTCCGCCCGATCCCAAAATTCACCTTCCTGCGGAATGGATGCACACGCCGGTTGCCGATACGCCCAACAACTGGGTCGAGGTCGGCAAAAACGCGTCTGGCGAGTATCGGGTTTCGATAGGCAAAGAAACGTTTGACGACGTGATTGTCATCAGTCTCGTCGACGGCAGAATCCTCTCCGCTACGATGGATAATCCTGTGCAAGTGCTCGAGCGCCAGTGCAGCGATGCGGCACTCACCGCTTGCGGCAAGCCCATCCGCTATGAAATTCGTCGCCAGATCGAAATCACAACCACACAGCAGACGAGAGTCGCACAGCCGTACTGCCGCCGTTCGCCTGCGATAGCCCGCGTATACCCTACGCTGAGTCAGGTGTATTGGTTCGTTTGAAAAAGCCAGTCAATACGTTATACTCGTGTGTGCAATTTTAGGAGGAATAAGCGAGTGTTGATGATCCGGTTGTCCCGCATTGGCAAGAAGAAACAGCCAGCCTATCGTGTCGTCGTGATTGAGAAGACCCGCCCGCGCGACGGCCGCTTCGTTGAAATTGTGGGGACGTACGATCCTTTGAAGAAGCCTGCAGCCGTGAAACTAGACGCCGAGCGCATCAAGTATTGGCTCGGATGCGGCGCCCAGCCGAGCGAGACCGTCCGCAGCTTTTTGCGTCACCAGAAGATCGCCTAAAGCACGAACCTCGCCAGATCGCCGGATTCGCAGCACGCGAACACGCTCCAGCTGAACGTCCCTTCTTCCGGAGGTTTCTCATGAAGGAGCTGGTTGAGTCCATCGCGAAAGCTCTTGTCGATCATCCCGATGATGTTTCTGTACGGTCTATTGAAGGGGAGCAGGTTACTGTGCTTGAATTGCGCGTTGCTCCCGATGATTTGGGAAAGGTGATCGGCCGCCAAGGCCGCACCGCCAAATCTATCCGCACGCTTTTGGGGGCCGCGGGAATGAAGTTGAAGAAACGGTTTACGCTCGAAATCCTCGAATAAATCTATCGTGAGCGATTCTCCAGCCAGTCGCGTCACGCTCGCCAGAATTCTGCGCCCGCACGGCCGCCACGGCGAAGTCGCCGCGGAAATTCTTACGGATTTTCCTGAGCGCCTGACCAAATTGAAAAAAGCGCTGCTCTGGGACGAGCGTCGGAATTCACTGCGCGAAACGGAAGTCCTCAGCTGCTGGATTAGCAAAAGCCGGGTCGGCCAGGCTATTTTTCACCTCGCGGGCTCCGATTCTATTTCTGACGCGGAGAAACTTGTCGGCCTGGAAATCCAACTCCCGCTGGCGGGACGCATCGCGTTGCCGGCCGGAAGCTACTACGTTACAGACCTGATGGGCTGCGAAGTTTTCGAAATGAGCCGCGAGACCGTCGGCCTCAGTGACAAAATCGGCGTCGTGCGCGACGTGCAATTTTCCGGAGAGAATGTTGCCGGCACGCCCAATCTGGTTCTTGATTCCGCTCGCGGCGAACTGCTCATTCCTCTCGCTGTGGAGATTTGCCGGCGCATCGATACAGCCTCGCGCCGGATCGAAGTCCTGCTGCCGGAAGGCCTCCGCGACCTAAACGCGTAGCTCGACGCACAAGAGAATTGCTGTCCCGGCTTACCACGCCGAGAGCTGCCACAATTCGCGTTCGTAAATTGCGGTAAGATGCCCGGGTGCTTTTCGACCTGATAACAATTTTCCCCGATTTTTTCCGAGGCCCGCTCGATTACGGTATCGTGCGCCGCGCCCGCGAAGCCCAGCTCATTGAAATTGCCATTCACGACCTTCGCGAGTTCACGCATGATCGGCACCGCACCGTAGACGACCGCCCTTTCGGCGGCGGCGAAGGGATGGTCATGAAGCCGGAGCCGATTTTTGATGCGGTCGAGTCTCTGATTGGGCCCATCGGCGACTCCACCAAACCAAAAGTTCCGCGCCAGGATGGAGAGAAAACAGCGATTGTTCTCCTTTCCGCGTCCGGCAAACTTTTCAATCAACGAATGGCCCGCAAATTTTCGCAGTGCGAACGCATCATCCTGATTTGTGGTCGCTACGAAGGCGTGGACGAACGCGTCGCGCAACATCTCGCCACCAATGAAATTTCGATCGGAGATTTTGTCCTCTCCGGCGGCGAATTGGCCGCTGCGATGGTCCTCGACGCAGTCACGCGTCTGCTTCCCGGCGCTCTCGGCAACGAGGACTCAGCCGAGAATGAATCGTTCTCTGTTTTGCAGTCACGCACTGAGAGCTTTCCTTTGCCCGCATCGAGCCGCTCGGCTGCTGAAACCGCTGCTGGAATTCTGGAAGCCCCGCACTACACGCGGCCGCAAAATTTCCGCGGATGGGAAGTCCCCGGAGTTCTGGTCAGCGGGAATCATGAAGAGGTTCGGCGATGGCGCGAGCGCGCCTCGCTGGAAAAAACTCAGCGCAACCGTCCCGATTTGCTCGGCAGAAGCGAGCCGCACGCACATCCCAAGCGTTCAGGAGAGAAATGAGCGATGCCGATTATTGATTTTCACAACCACTACTATCCTCCGACGTATCTCGATGCGCTGCGCAAAGGCAATAGCGCAGTAAAAATTGACGAAGACGCGCAGGGCAATCCGCGCCTGCATTACCCGGGCGATTACAACGTGGCCGTGCGCGGCCATCGTGACATCGAATTCCGCGTCGAGGAGTTGGAGAAATTCAGGGTGGACACGCAAGTAATCTCGCTCACCACTCCGGGCACGCACGTCGAAACACCCGCCAATGCTGCGCGACTCGCTTCTCTGGTCAACGATGCCTTCGCCGAAGCTGTTCGCGTCCATCGCGGCAAATTCGTCGCCCTTGCGACGCTTCCGTTGAATGACCCTGCCGCCTCAGTGAAGGAGTTCGAGCGCGCGTGCGGGCAGCTTGGATTTCGGGGAGCGATGCTCTTCAGCAACATCAACGGAGTGGCTCTCGCCGATAGACGCTTCTGGCCGCTCTACGAGGCGGCCAACGAACGCGGCGCGATTCTGCACATTCATCCCACGGCGCCGGTCGGCGTCGAAGCCATGCAGGAATACTGGCTCATGCCGCTCGTCGGGTTTCTATTCGATACTACTCTTGCAGCCGAAAAGCTGGTCTTTAGCGGAGTCGCGGAGCGCTTTCCAAAAATCAAATGGGTGCTGAGCCATCTCGGTGGCGCGATTCCCTACATCGCCGAGCGCGCTGACCGTGGCTTTCATGCATTCAAGGAATGCCGCGCGAATATCCAGCGCCCGCCGAGCGAGTATCTGAAAAATTTCTACTACGACACCGTGAATTTCGACCCGTTCGCGCTCAAGCTGGCAATTGATTTTGCCGGAACGGATCACATTCTCGCCGGCAGCGATTATCCGCATCAGATCGGCAGCATCCCGGCGATGCTCGATTCTCTGCGCCGCGTTTCCATCTCGGACAGCGATCGCGCAAAAATCCTCGGCGGCAACGCCGGCAAGCTAATAGGACTCTAGCTATAGAGTGTGACTGACCGCAATCGCTTATGCGTGTGGAGTGTCTGGGGCCAATACGGGTGCCTGCTTGCCCGACCGATCTCCGGAACGGGCGCTTTCGAGTGGTTTAGAGTGTCCATTTGCGAAGAGTTTTCGCGCGCCGAGCAGTCCGGTGGCAACCGCAAATGCGCCGCCCAGCACCGCAATCGCTTGCATCTTCGATTTTTGCACCGCGCGATGATGCTCCTCGACCGCTTGCTGCTCGGGCCGCCGTTCCGCCGGGCCGGCTGAGCCGTTGCGAATCGCCAATTGCAGAACTTCGGCAATGTGCAGAGCGCGCCGGTCGCTCATCTGCGCGATTTGCTCGCGGCAACTGAATCCATCGGCAATAACAAATTCATTCAGCCCCGCTTTGCGTACAGCAGGAAGCAAAGAGTGTTCCCCGACTTTCGCGGAGATTTCGTAGTGATCTTCTTCGAAACCGAAAGCGCCGGCCATGCCGCAGCAGCCATCCGGCAGAACGCGGACTTTCATCTGCATATCGTCCAGCAGTTTCTTTTCGTGCTCCGCGCCGTGAATGATGGCTTTGTGATGGCAATGCCCGTGAACGATTCCGCTGCGGAGCATTCGCGGAGGGTGATAATTTGCTTTTTCCGTCAGGAATTCAGGCAACAGGAAAGTGTTTTTCCGGATGAGTTCCGTTTCTTTGCGTTCAGGGAACAGCCCATGAACTTCGTCGCGCAGCACGGACCAGCAGCTTGGCTCGAGCACCACGATGGACGCGCCGGACTGTATCTTCGGAACCAAAATGTCGAACAGGCGCAGCAGGTATTGCTTGGCTAAGTCGAGGAATCCGTAATCGTACAGCGGCCTTCCGCAGCAGATATGCATCGGTGGGACTTCGACGTTGTAACCCGCGTTTTCCAGCACTTCCACAGCAGCTTTTGCGGTTCGCGGGAAGAAGTGGTTGTTGAATGTGTCGGGAAACAGCACCACTTTTGCTCGTCCAGATTTGTGATTCTCGCGCCGCGAGAACCACTTCTGAAAAGTTTCCGGCGCGAATTCGGGAATCGTGCGATGCGGGGACATTCCCGCGGCGGATTTGATCAGTTCGCGGAGCCCGGGCGTGGATGCGGCAAGGTTGACGAGCCCCGGCCAGACCGACGCCAGTTGCGCCCATTTATCAATCAGCCCGAATGCGTACGTATGCCGGGGACGCATGCGGCCTTCCCAGTAATGCGACAGAAACTCCGATTTGTATGTGGCCATGTCCACGTTGACCGGGCAATCGCCTTTGCACCCTTTGCATGAGAGACACAGATCGAGGGCATCTTTCACGTGGTCGTCGCGCCAGCCTTTTTGAATCACCGAGCCTTGCAGCATTTCCCAAAGAATGTGCGCGCGCCCGCGTGTGCTGTGTTCCTCCTCGCGCGTCACCATGTAGCTCGGGCACATCGTTTGATTTTCCGGATCATCGGACTTTTCGCGCCGGCATTTTCCCACGCCAACGCACCGGAGCGCAGCGTGCGCGAAGCTGCCATTGTCGTCCGGAAACTTAAAATGAGTTTTGGGCTCGGCGGGATGGTAGTTCGGACCGAGCCGGAGATTTGAATCCAGCGGATTCGGATTTACAACCTTGCCCGGATTCATTTTCCAATCCGGGTCCCAGATGGACTTGTACTCGCGGAATGCTTCGATAATCTCCTTGCCAAACATAATCGGCAGCAATTCGGCGCGGGATTGTCCATCTCCGTGCTCGCCGGAAAGCGAACCGCCGTAGCGGCTCACCAGTTCAGCGGCATCTTCGACAAACGAGCGGTAGTTCTTCACGCCTTTCGCGCTCACCATATCAAACGAAATGCGGCAGTGAATGCAGCCCTGTCCAAAATGCCCGTACAGAGCCGCGATGTAGTCATACTTCTGAAGGAGTTTGCAAAAATCGCGAAGGTAGTCGCCGACAGCATCAACCGGCACGCCGGCATCTTCCCATCCCGGCCAGGTGTCCGGCTGCCCGGGGACAAAAGCGGTCGCGCCCAATCCCGATTCGCGCACCTTCCACACCGCCTTTTCATCGGCTTCATCGTCATAGACTTTGATTGTCGGGCCGTGCAATTTCTTCTTGAAGTGATTGGCCACTTCCAGCGCGCGATCGTGGGCTTCCTTTCTGCTTTCACCCGGAAGTTGCACCATCAGCCATCCCTTGCCGTCCGGCAAACGGTTCAGGTATTTCGTGTGCAGGTGCTTTTTCTTCATGTTCTCGATGAGCATGTGATCGAGGCCCTCAAGGCCCATGGGTTTGAACTTCAGAATTTCCGGGACATCATCTCCGGCGCGATACACGTCGGGATAACCTAGCACGACCAGCGATTGATACGGCGGGTTGTGAATTAAGTTGAGCTTCGCCTCTAATACCGTCACCAGCGTGCTTTCCGAGCCGACAACCGCGCGCGCCAGATTGATTCGGGGATTCTGTTCGGAAATCAGCAGTTGATCCAGGTTGTAGCCGGAAATTCGGCGAGGAATGTGGGGAAAGCGCTTGTGAATTTGCGATTCGTACTTTGCGCGAAGTTGCCGCAGCCGCGCCATAATCTCGCCGCGCCGTCCGCCCTGACGCGAGGCATTTTCGAATTCCCCCTCCGTCATCCAGCCCAGCGTCATTCGCGTGCCGTCATACAGCAGCACGTCCAGCGACTCCACGTTGTTCGAAACCGCGCCGTTCATCTGCGCATGGGCGCCGCAGGAGTTGTTTCCAATCATGCCGCCGAGCGTGCAATGGTCGTGGGTGGCGGGATCCGGGCCAAAAGTGAGGCCGTGCTCCTTCGCTTTATTGCGCAGGTCATCCAAAACGCAGCCCGGTTGCACGCGCGCGAGCCGCCGTACCGGATCGATTTCGAGCACGTGATGCAAGTATTTGGTGAAGTCCATCACGATGGCCGTGTTGCAGCACTGTCCCGCAAGGCTGGTGCCGCCGCCGCGCGACAGTACCGGCGCGCCGAATTCGCGCGACACTCGCATTGTGTTGATCACATCTTCGACGCTCTTAGGAATTACGACGCCGATTGGCACTTGCCGGTAATTCGAGCCGTCCGTGGCGTAAACCGCGCGACTGCCCGCGTCGAAGCGAACTTCGCCTTCCACGCAGCGCTTCAATTCCGCTTCGAGACCGCGAAGATCGAGCATCCTGCGAGGACCAGGGCGAGGCTTTTCTTCCGTTTTGAACTGCAGAACAGGCAAACTGCTCATTGCACTCTCCTGATTCTCGCGCCGCTTGGAGCTTTTCGATTCCTCACGTTTACACAATTTCCCGCGCGCGGTCGAGCAAGGCTTCCTTCATGATTTTCCGCGCCTTCGGTTCGCCGCGCACCAGCGACTCGACGAAATGGAAGGCCTGCTTCGGCTCCACTTCCGCCGGCAGCGGAGCGGTGAGCGGATCTACTACTGCTTCAAGAACAGCAGGCTCCGGCAGGTTCAGAAAATGATCCAACGCATGCGGCACGTCATCCGATTTTTCCACGCTCATGCCATGCGCGCCGCAGGCCTCCGCGAACTTCACAAAATCCATCGGCTGCAGCTTCACGCCGTATTCTGGATTTCCAAGCAACACCATCTGCTCCCATTTGATTTGCCCGAGGTAATTGTTCTTAAGCACCACCACTTTCACCGGCAGCTTGTATTTCACCGCCGTGAGCATTTCGAATCCCAGCATGGTAAAAGCGCCGTCGCCGACAAATGCAATTACCTGCCGGTTCGGATACGCGTACTGCGCCGCAAGCGCATATGGCAAGCCGACGGCCATCGTCGCCAGATTTCCGGAGAGCGAATACATTTGGCCGCGCCGCGCCGGCATCTGCCGCGCGAACCACGTTGCCGCCGTGCCGCTATCGCAACTGACAATCGCGTCCTGCCGCAATCGCTTGCCCAATTCCCACGCAAGCACCTGCGGCTTCATCGGCGTCGAATCCACGGTGCTGAGCCGCTCCATGTATTCCCACCAGTCTTTCATTCCCTCTTGCGCCTTTTTCAGGAAGTCGCGGTCTTTTTTGTGCTTCAGCCGCGGAATCAGCAGCTTCAGCGTTTCCTTGCTGTCTCCCACCAGTCCCACGTCCGCCGGATAGCGCAAGGAAATGCGTGCTGGATTCAATTCGATCTGCACGCACTTGGCTTCTCCGGGGCTCGGTAGAAATTCCATGTACGGGAAACCTGTGCCAATCATGAAAAGGACGTCGCAATTTCGAATCGCCTCCTCGGACGGCTTCGTTCCCAGCAGCCCGATGCTTCCGGTTGTATAGGGACTGTCGTCCGGAACAGCGGCTTTACCAAGTAACGCTTTTACGATCGGCGCGCCGAGCAGTTCAGCCGCCTTTTCGAGTTCGTTTGTGGCATGAAGAGCTCCTCGTCCGGCCAGAATGCAGATTCTCTTAGCGGAATTGAGCAGTTCAGCGGCCTGATAAAGCTGCGACTCCGGAGGCACAGAAAGCGAATGCGCGTGAACCATAGACACATGATTCGGCTGGTTGCGCTTGGATTTTTGCTGCGAAGGATCGTAGGGCATCTCCTGAAGATCCTTGGGGAAGGTTATATGCGCGACCCCGTGATATGTTTCCGCCGTCCGGCAGGCGATTTCTGTAATGGTCTCGACGTGCGTTGGTCCCATCACGCGCTCGTTATAGAGCGCCACGTCCATGTACAACTTATCCATTTCCACGTCTTGCTGTCCGCTCGTGCCGATCAAATCGTGGAAAGCCATTCCGGTGATGGCCAGCACGGGTTGACCATCCATCTTCGCATCATAGAGGCCATTGAGCAGGTGAATTCCGCCCGGGCCCGAGGTCGCCAGGCACACGCCCAGCTTTCCGGTAAATTTCGCGTACCCTGTGGCCATGAATGCGGCAGATTCCTCGTGGCGTACCTGGACGAACTTAATCTTGTCGGCATGCGTGCGGAGCGATTCGAAAATTCCATTAATGCCGTCACCGGGCAGGCCAAAAATCACTTCCACTCCCCAATCAATGAGGGTTTCGATCATTACATCGGCTGCGGTCATGTCGCGCTCTCCTGAAAAATTTCTGACGGGCTCTTCTCCCGTCTGGGACAATCAGACGTTGGCGCTGGGGTTTGGGGCGAATCCGGAGGGCTGTTCGGAATCTGAAGTTTTTACTCCAACTCAGTATCGGAGTCTGGAACGCAAAGCGCCATACAAAAAAACCTGTACCCATCGCTAATCTTGTAGTCCGGCGCATCGCGTCTGCCTGTAGGTCCCCTCGATATTCTGAAAATTCATTGTTCGGGCACTCCCTCCGGTTTGCTGCGCGAGTGAGCATTCGGTATGCTCAGGAACCAACACGAAACGGATAATCGCGAATGCTCACTCCGGAAGAGGAGAATGAATGAAGCGCACCTTGTTCAGCCTGATGCTGGCAACAATTTTGTCCGCACTTTCGGCGTATACTGCCGCCGGACAAAATAAAGACGCGGATAAAAATCAATCTCAGTCGGATCACGGCGATCAATCGCCGCTCTCCTTCAAAATTGGCGACGCCCAATTTTCACCTTTCGGTTTCATGGACTTCACTGCCGTTTTTCGCTCAACGGATGTCGGCAGCGGCATCGGTACCAGCTTCGGCAGCATTCCATTTAATGGCTCTGCTCCTGCAGGACAGCTCACCGAGCTGCGTTTTAGCGCACAAAACTCACGATTGGGCATCAAGGTGGATGCGACCCCGGGAGACTTGAAGCTCCGAGCGTATCTGGAAGCGGATTTTCTGGGGAATTCAGCCGCAAACGTTTTTGCCGGCAGCCATTCCACGACTCTTCGCCTGCGCCTGTATTGGGTGGATGTCCGGCGGGGAAAGTGGGAAGTGCTCGCCGGACAATCCTGGAGCATGTTGACGCCGAATCGCATAGGCATCTCGCCTATGCCCGCCGATCTTTTTTACACGCAGGTCGTCGACACCAATTACCACGTCGGCTTAATCTGGCTGCGCACTCCGGGCGTTCGCGTTGTGTTCCATGCGAATGACCATGTGACTTTGGGCTTAGCTCTTGAAGATCCAGAACAGTTCACCGGCGGATTGGTCAGCTTTCCCGCCGGATTCAACGCCACGCAATTGGATGACGCGGGCGGAAATCCTAAAACGCCAAACAAAGCGCCCGACATCGAATCCAAACTAGCCTTTGATACGCATCCCAATGGTGGCGGACGGAATTTCCACATCGAGATCGCCGGCCTCTACCGCGTCTTTCGTTTGAACACTCCCGCTCTCGGCAACGTCACGAAATCCGGCGCCGGCGGCTCGATAAACGCAAATCTCGAGCTCTTCAAGAAATTCTATCTCATCGCCAATACTTTTTGGAGCGATGGCGGCGGCCGATACATTCTCCAGCTCGGTCCCGATCTCACGGTGAACGTCAATGGCGCGGGCAATTTTGTTCCGACGCCCCTCCATGCCGGAGCCGGACTAGGCGGATTCGAATACACCGTCAACAGAAGCGTTATCTATGCATATTATGGCGCGGCGTATTTTGGCCGGGATTTTCAGCAAATCACACCCGGTTCGCCGCCGGCATTCACGGGCTACGGCTTTCCGGGATCGCCCGACACGCAAAATCGCACGGTTCAGGAAGCAACCATTGGGCTGAACCAAACGCTCTGGAGCAATCCCAAATACGGTGATTTGAAGCTGCTGAACCAGGTCTCCTATCTTTCGCGGAATCCATGGTCCACAACGGGGACACTGGGAAACGCCGCGAGCGCGCATCTGGGCATGGCTTTTGTGAACCTCCGCTATGACCTGCCGTAAACGGCGATTCATGCATTGGCACGCAATGGATTGCGTGTGACTCGTTCTTGAAAAAGGAACGTTGGAAGGGCCACGGCATCCAATTTGCCGGTTCTCGCGTACCCTCAATGACACACAGATTGACCGCTGGCGTTCACGCTGGCGGAAGCACCATCCAATTCCGAAAGGGAGGAAACACATGAAGAAGGTGTCTAACATGTTGGGCCTCGCCGCCGCGCTGCTGTTTTCTGTCGGGCTGGCCACCAGCGCGAACGCCAAAGCACACAGCTGGACAGGCTGGATCAGCGACAGCGGTTGCGGTGCCAAAGGCATGAGCGCGGATCACAAAGATTGCGCCATGAAGTGCGTGAAGGAAAAAGGCGCGTCGTATGTGTTCGTCAATGCCAAAACCAAGAAGGTCTATGCGATTCAGAACCAGGACGCCGTCACGGAAGCTGATCTCGGCCAGGAAGTCACGCTGACTGGCAGCATGAATAAGGACGGCTCGATCAAGGCCGACTCCATCAATCCGAAGAGCGGAATGTAGTTTCTCCAACCACCGAAGCACAGGGCGCGAATTGTTCCATCGCGCCCTTTTTCATTTTGCTTTTATGATGCGTTCAATGCCCATGAATTCGTGCAGCGCCTCGGGAACGAGCACGGAACCGTCGACCTGCTGATAATTTTCAACGATCGCAATCCACGTCCTTCCGGTTGGCAGGCCGGAACCATTTAGCGTATGCACGAACTCGCTTTTTCCCGTCTTCCCTTTGAAGCGAATGCCCGCGCGCCGGGCCTGAAATGCTTCGCAATTCGAGCAACTGGAAATTTCCATGAATTCGTTCGCCGAGGGCGTCCAGACTTCAATGTCATAGGTCTTCGACGAGGCAAATCCCATGTCGCCGGTGCAAAGCTGCATGATGCGGTAGTGAAGTCCGAGCCGCTGCAATAAATCCTCAGCATCGCGCACCATTTTTTCCAGTTCGTCGTAGCTCGCTTCGGGTCGCGTGAACTTGAACATCTCCACTTTCTGAAACTGGTGCTGGCGCTTGATTCCCCGCGTATCTTTGCCCGCCGCGCCGGCTTCTGAGCGAAAACACGCTGTCCATGCGCACACGCTAATCGGAAGCTGATCCGCGCCCAACGTTTCGTCCCGATAGAGATTCGCTAATTCCGTTTCCGCCGTCGTGGTCAGCCACAGATCAGTATTTTCGAGGCGGAACATGTCGCCGGAAAATTTCGGCAGCTTGCCATCGGCGACGAGCGATGCAGTGTTCACGATAAATGGTGGCAGAATTTCGGTGTAGCCCTGGTCGCGTGTGTGCACATCCAGAAACAAGTTGGCGAGCGCTCGCTCGAGTCTTGCACCCGCACCGCGATACAGCGCGAACCGCGC
>DASUAV010000022.1:0-37839 GCA_035763605.1 Candidatus Acidiferrales bacterium | reverse complement strand
TTCATTCCGGCGATTCACGGGCCATCTCATTCATAAGGCCGGGTCCCAGCTCAATTCATAAGGGAAGCGCGCACTCGACTTCATACCACGATTCATAAGGGGCCCCGATGAACCGCACTTCTACTCAGTACAGCCGCACTTCTAGTTCCAATCCTCCTGAAACTCCGCAGACGAAATCCGTGCAACTGTCGCGCTCCGATTCGCTTGGCGTCGGCAGCTTTTGGGACATGCTGGCTATCCGCGCCATCTTCGCCGTCGTCTGCGTGGCCGCGGGATATCACTTTCGTCCGTTCAGCCTCTCGCATCTTCTGGGAGCGCTCACCGGATTGGGCTTTGCCGTTGCCGTGATTTTCTTCGAGATTCGCCTGCGGCGCGCCAGTTTGCGGCGGCTAATCGGCGCGGTGATTGGCTCGATTCTGGGAATCCTCGGGGCGTTTTTGACAACTTTGGTTCTGGCGCACACCACCATGCCGGAGAGCACGCGCTCGTTTGTCAGCTTGGCGATTTTCCTGATTATGGCCTATATCGGCCTGATTCTGGGCGCGAACAAGGGCGACATGCTCAACTTGCAGGCCTTTGGAGGGCTTTTCGGCAGCGAACGCGGCTCGCGGCACAGCTACAAAGTGCTGGACACCAGCGTGATCATTGATGGGCGCGTAGCGGATATTGCTGAAGCCCATTTCATTGACGGCACCATCATCATTCCCCAATTCGTCCTGCGCGAATTGCAAATGGTGGCCGATTCCGCCGATCCGCTCCGGCGTCAGCGAGGCCGCCGCGGCCTTGAAGTTCTCCAGCGCGTGCAGAAAATGCCGCATCTGGATGTGCAAATTGCCGACGACGATTTTCAGAACATCGCCGAAGTGGATTTGAAGCTTATCGAACTCGCCAAGCGCTACGACGCGAAAATCATTACCAACGATTTCAATTTGAACAAAGTGGCTACGCTGCAGGGCATCGAAATCCTGAATGTCAATCAGCTGGCCAACGCGCTCAAGCCCGTGGTTCTGCCCGGCGAGACGATGCGTGTTTTCATCCTGCGCGAAGGCAAGGAGTACACGCAGGGCATCGCCTATCTTGATGACGGAACCATGGTAGTGGTGGATGGCGCGCGGAAAATGATCAACAAAACCATCGACATTTCCGTGACGTCTGTGCACCAGACTACCGCCGGGAAAATGATCTTTGGCCGCTTCGACGACCGCGGCGAGGCCGCCTCCCGACAAACGTCGGCGAGCACTGCAGTGGATGCGACGATTCGCCCGGTGCCGGAATCCCGCGCTCCGGAGCAGGCCCCGTCGGCAGTTCCCCCAGCCGCAGCGGAACGTCCGCCGCGATAACGCCGCTTGAACCCGGAGCAAATCCCAACCTGCGCCGTTGCGAGGTTTACGCGCCTCATCTGATGCGCTAAACTTCCTAACTTCTGCATGATGCGAATCGCCGCCATTTTGCCTGCTGCCGGGCTCGGAACGCGCATGGGTTCCGAAGTTCCCAAGCAATTTTTGGAAATTGAAGGAACGCCGATTGTTCTGCTGACGTTGCGAAGGCTCGCAGAGAGCCGCTCCATAAGCGAGTTTTTCATTTCCACGCGCACCGAGGAATTGGGCGCCTTCGAGCAGCGGCTGGCTGGCGAGAAATTGGGCGCGCCCGTACGCATCGTCAAGGGAGGAGAAACCCGCCAGCAATCTGTCGCCAATGCGCTCGGGCGCATCGCTCCCGATACGGAACTGGTGCTCGTGCACGATGCGGTGCGACCGTTTGTGACTGTCGAGCAGGTGAAGCGAGTGATTGCTGAAGCGGGGACGCGCGGCGCTGCGATTCTTGGCATGCCCGCTATTGATACGGTGAAGGAAGTGCGGCGCTCCACCTTGCCGGAAGATGTGGCCCTGATTTCCGCCACCATTCCCCGTGAAAAAATCGTGCTGGCGCAAACTCCGCAGGTATTTCAGGCCAAGCTGCTGAAAGACGCATTTGCGCGCGCCGAGCAGGATGGCGTCACTGCGTCGGATGAAGCGGCGCTGGTCGAGCGGCTGGGCCATGACGTCTACGTCGTGCAGGGCTCCGAGCGCAACATCAAGATCACGCGCCCCGCGGACATGGAGCTCGCACGTTTTTATCTCGATCAGGAGCGCCGCGGCAAATCGCATGTTTGAAAATTTCAGCGAAGAAGCCAAGCGCTGCATCTTCATGGCCCGTCTCGCCGCTATCACGGAAAAATCAAAAACGATCGGTTTGCCGCACTTGCTCGCGGGGATGCGCAAGGAAAATGCAGGCCTGTTTCGAGGCGTGAACTGGCAGAAAATCCCGCTCAAACTGGCGCATCTTTCGCCGGAAAATCTGAAAAACGCGAGCCAGATGACGGGAGAGGTTCCGTTGGATGCGAAAGCGAGAAGAGCCCTCCTCGCCGCCCACGAAATTGCGAAGAAAACAGGAAGCGAGCTGGTTGGCGCGGCGCAATTGCTCGCCGCAGTTATCTCGATTGATGCGAAGCTGCGCAAGCAGATGCAAAAGGCGGGCCTGTCCACAGATCGCGCTAAGGCGAAGATCTCGGCGCGCGAGAAAGGGGCTGCGATGGCCGTTTCGCGCTCGGGAATCGGCTACGATTTGCACCGGCTCGTCGAAAATCGCAAGCTGATGCTCGGCGGCATTGAAGTCCCTTTCGAAAAAGGCACGCTCGGCCATTCCGATGGCGATGTGCTCTGCCATGCGATTTGCGATGCGTTGCTCGGCGCTGCTTCGCTCGGCGATATCGGCACGCATTTTCCCGATCGCGATCCGAAATGGCGCGGTGTTTCGAGCCTTGTATTTCTGCGGCAAGCCCGCCAATATCTCGAACGCAAAAATTTGAAAATCGCGCACATTGATGCGGTGATCATCGCTGAACGGCCAAAATTGGGACCACATTTCCCCAGAATGCGCGCCGAAATCGCGAAGTCCCTCGGCATCACTGCCGAACAGGTCAATTTGAAAGCGAAGACAAATGAAGGCCTGGGTGAACTGGGACGTAGCGAGGCGGTGGCGGCGCACGTCATTGCCACCATCCAAAGCGGCTCATAAGGGCCAGTTTTGGGCCTTACGAACAATGTTCCACGTGAAACGTTTTCCGGAGTGCGCTGCTACAATTCCGCTATGAGACTTGAACCCACAGCCGAGCCGCGCATAAGCCCTTTCAGCGCTAGCGATGTCGAGGCCTTCTTGCGCGCGCGCGGATGGCTCACCACCCAAAACACGCCCGAAATAGAAGAATTCCTGCGCAATGCCGCCGAATTTCTGGGACCGCAAGCCGCCGCGCATTCCGAAAATCAAAACGAGCAGTGCGAACGGTTTTGCGAGCTCCTCGAGCTAGTTTTTTCCTACGACGCCGCAAAGTTCCTCGAATTGCGCGAGAATCAGGCCGCCATGGCGCGGGAGGGCGCGCGCGAAACGGTTCGCGAATTAGCCAATCGCGTGCTGCAAGGCGGCGACATCGGCTCCGTGCGCCTGCGGGAAATTATTGACGAGCTGAAGCAAACCTTCGGCTCGCAAGGGCGCCGTATCTTTCATCCTTTGCGTCTCGCTCTCGCCGGCCGCACCGGCGAAGGAGAGCTCGATCGTGTGATTCTGCTTCTTGACCGCGCGGCGAAACTGCCGTTTGCCGTGCCAGTGAAAGGAACGCGCGAGCGCATGCTGGAATTCTGCGCGGCCATGCAATGAGCGATCTCCTGCCGGGAATCCACGCTGTCGAAGAAGCGCTCGTGGCAGGCCGTCCGCTGAATCGCATCATCATCGCGCGCGGCCAGCATGGCGGGCGCATTCAGAAAATCATAGACCAGGCGCGTTCGCGAGGCGTGCCGGTGCGTTTCGAAGATCGCGCGCAGATGGACCGCTCCGCGGGCTCCCAGCGGCATCAGGGCGTAATGGCTTACGCCGCTTCGCGTGCGGCAGTTGAACTAGAAGACCTGCTCGCGGCGGATTCGAGCGGGAGACACATGCTCGTGTTGCTTGACGGCGTGGAAGATCCGCACAACCTCGGCGCGATTGTGCGGACGGCCCTCGGAGCAGGCGCAGCAGGCATGGTGATTCCCGAGCGCCGCGCCGCAGGACTCACTGAAACAGTCTCGCGCGTTTCCGCGGGCGCTCTGGAGCATCTGCGCGTGGCTCGCGTGAAAAACCTGGCCCGAGCGATGGAACAGTTGAAAGAAGCTGGTTACTGGCTTGTGGGACTGGATGAGCGCGCGGAAAAGAACTATACGGACGTGGATTATCGCGGGCGCGTGGCTATTGTGATGGGCAGCGAAGGCGCGGGCCTTCACGAACTGGTGCGCAAACGCTGCGATTTCGTGGTTTCGATTCCGATGAGCGGCCCGGTTGGCTCGCTGAATGTTTCCGTAGCCGCGGGAATTGTGCTCTTCGAGGCCGCCCGCCAGCGCCGCGCGATGCAGCAGAATTCCTAGATTACTTGTCGTATCGAATCAGCGAAAATACTTCCGTTCCCTCGAGTTTCTTGCGCCCATTGAGGAAGTTCAACTCCACCGCAAACGCAGCGCCGGCAATTTCGCCTCCGAGATTGCGAATCAATTGCGTCGCGGCTGCGGCCGTGCCTCCTGTCGCCAGCAAGTCGTCGCAGACGAGCACGCGCTCGCCCGGCTTCACCGCGTCCCGATGGATTTCGAGCTTGTCCGTCCCATACTCGAGTTGATAGCTCACCTGCGCTGTCTTCCACGGCAATTTATTCGGCTTGCGAATGGGCACAAATCCTGCACCGAGGCGATACGCCAGCGCCGGCGCAAAAATGAAGCCGCGCGCTTCGATTCCGGCGACAACGTCAATGTGCTTGCCGGTGAATTTATCGCAAAGCTTTTCGATGAGCACATGAAAGCCCTGCTTATCCTGGAGAAGCGTAGTAAGGTCGTAGAACAAGATCCCGGGCTTTGGATAATCCGGAACTTCGCGAATCAATTTCTTCAGTTCATCCATTCAGAAAAATCCTTTCACCAGTAATCATGTTCGATGGAAAAGCCGCGAGTGTACCGCTCTTCAATATTGGTGTCTTCTTCGACGATTCCGCTCACCGAAGAGCTGTGCGGTCCGCGCTCGAGTTCACGTCGCAACGCGGCAAGCTCCTCGCGCGAGCCGATCGCATAGACTTCCACGCGACCGTCGGCCAAATTCTTGGCGTAACCGGCCACACCCAGGCGCGCCGAAACCCGCTGCGAAAAGAGTCGGAAACCGACGCCCTGCACGATTCCGGATACATAAAATAGCTTGGCGACCTTGGCCTCTGCCATTCGACCTTATAAAAAATACGGCTGAATTCTATCAAATTTTCGCCGTGGCAAACTGGCGCTATCGGGCGAGGGAAGTTGCACATTAGGCGAAAAGGTTTGCACCAAAAATGGCATGGCGGAAATGGCAGCTCTTAAATTCAAGAAACTAAAGCTCCTCGCGGATGCGCGAACACCTACAGTTTGGACTCCGGCGTGCCTATATACCTATTTCTCGATTTTTGCCGGAGGTAATTGTGAAACTGCGACACCTGTTGCTCTCTGCTCTTATTCTGCTGATTCCGGCTGGCTTGGCGCACGCCACTCCGGTTGACGATCCTTCGGTTATCATCAACCGAACGACCCTTGACGAAACTCCATTCACAGGAACATTCAATGCGACGCTGGTCAATGGGGCGGCGAACATCGTCTTCGAAAACGCATTGAACGTCGATATCACGGAGCTCACCATCGAGTTTCAAGTGGCTCTCCCGACGGGCGTGAACACGTGTTCCAGCGACATTTTTGCGAATTGCGGTGTGAACGCCGTTTCCTTCAATCCGCTGACAGGGCTCTTGACGGAGGATTTCGTGTTTACCGGCGGCTCGATTGATCCGGACGAGCTGTTCACGTTCAGCGCGATCGGATTCACGAACGCCAATCCCAATGTAGTCATCAGCTCTACCCCCGAACCAGGCACAATCATTTTGCTTCTTACGGGCGCGCTGCCGCTCGTTGGCTTTGGCCGCCGCCGATTGAATGAGATGCTGGGCAAAAACTAGGGCTTCTTCGGGGAAAATTCTTTAATCAACGCGGTAAACTTCGGGTTCTGCCAGAGGCTCTCCAGCACCTGATCGCCTGACGCATAGTCCGCAGGATAATGCTTCTCAAAAGCTGCGCGCAGGCTCTTCAGTGCGCTGTCCGGGCGATTCAGAATCGCCTCAACTTCCGCCTGGTAGTAAATGTAATCCACATTTTCCCTAGCAATGCTGCGCGCCTGGCGAATAAAACTGTCCGCGTGCTGCGCGTCGCCAATCTTCGCGTACGACAATGCGATCTGCGCCATTGCCGCCGCATTCTGGGGATTGGTTTGCAGTTCCTTATATCCGAGCGCGATGGCCCGCTGATACGTTTCCTGGGCTTTGTCCTTTTGTCCGCCCCAGCGGTACGCGTCGGCTAAATTGACCACAACCAGCGAATCATTGGGATTCAAAGCCACGGCTTTTTCGTAAGCCGCCGCGGACTCGCTGTATTGCTTCAGGAAAAAGTACGCCGTCCCCAGATTCGAATAGGTCGTCCAGTAAGGCTCAATCTGCAGCGCTTTTTGATAGTAAGGAATGCATTCCTTGTATTTGCCTTCGCGAAGATACACAGTGCCGACGTTTTCATAGCCGGCATCAATATCCGGCGCAAGCACTGTGATCTGCTGAAATGCTTCCAGCGCTTTCGCGTAATCGCCTGACTGAAAGTAGGCGTTGCCGAGTTCGTCCTGGTTGTTCCAGAAATACGGGTTGATCTGAATGGCTTTCTGAAACGCCTGCATGGCGCTTTGCGCATTGCCGCTTTGCAAATAGGCGTCGCCCAGCCGCCTATAGGCTTCATCGGACTGCGGCGCCAGCGCGATGGCGCGCTTCAGTTCAGCGACGGCTTCGCTGTACTTGCCGGTAGCGCCATAGGCGCTGCCCAGAATGAAGTGAACCTCCGGCAGCTTGTCGTTGAGCTGTTGCGCCTGCTCGGCCGCGGCCAGCGCCTTCTCCGTCCAGAAATTGTCTTTCTTAACGCCATACATGCGCAAGCTCGCATCGGCCACGCCCGTATAAGCAAGCGCGAAGGACGAATCCTTGGCCACCGCCTGATTGAAATAATCGAGCGCCGATTGAATGTCTCTGGCCTGGTGTCCGCGCAGCGCGTTCCGTCCGCGAAGATACAAATCATAAGCCGCGAGGTTATCCGTCGGACGCGCGGCGGCTCGCGCTGTTTCTTCGCCTGTGGGATTTACGTTCAGCGCGGCGACCACCTGATTGTAAATCTGATCTTCGAGCGTGAAGAGATCGCCGGTCACGCCATTGAATTCCTTACTCCACAGCCGCTTGCCTTCGGCCACGTCTTCGAGATTGACGACCACGCGAATTTTGTCGCCGGAGCCTTGCAAAATGCCCTGCACCAGCATATTCGCACCGAGCATGCCGGCAATCTCCGGCAAAGGCTTCTTCAAATCGGCTGCCGCAGCCGCGTCATTCGACGTAACACGAACATCTTTGAGCTGAAATAGTTTGGCCGAGAGCGCTTCTTCGATTCCTTGCGCGATGTAGCCCAGCTGCGCCGAATCGCCAAGCACTTGAACAGGAAGCACAGCGACGAAACGCCCGCGCGAAAGCGGCGGCACGCCTGCGGGTGCGACTTGCGCGACTCCTGCAACCGGCGAGCTCCTCGAAAATATGCGGCGAAATGATGGGACCGCAAACAGCAGTCCGGCGATGATCAAAACTGCCGCCGCAATCCACCAGAATTTGCCGGCTGCTGCTAATGAGAAGCGCGCGCTCTTCGCCGGTGCATGCGCCGCACGCAGGTCCGCGAGAATTTCCTTGGCATCCTGATAGCGCTGCGCTGGATCGCGCTCCAAACAATGCAGAATGATCGCGGAGAGATAGGCAGGCACTTCAGGATTGAACTCCCGAGGGTTGGGCGCTTTCTCTTTCACGCGCCGGTACATCACCTGAAGCGTGGAGTCGCCCTTGAATGGACTGTCGCCGGTTACCATCTCAAACAAAATCAAACCTAGCGCGTACAAATCGGTACGCTTGTCCACTGGTCCGGTTTCCACCTGCTCCGGCGCCATGTAGCGCGGCGTACCAAGGTATTGCCCCGTGCGCGTCATGCCGGCGGAGGAGGACTCGAGCGACTTCGCCAGGCCGAAATCGGAAACGTACACGTGGTCGCCCGAGCTCATCAGAATGTTCTGCGGCTTTAAGTCGCGATGAACCACGCCTTCGGAATGCGCCGCGTCCAAAGCCTCGCAAAGCTGCGCGGCGATGTTGTGCGCGCGCTCGATAGGCAGCTTGCAGGCTTCTTTCAAAACGTGGTGCAAATCCGGCCCGTCCACAAAAGCCATGGAGATGAACTTCACCCCATCGGCTTCGCCCAAATCGTGGATGCGCAAAATGTTTTTGTGCGAGATGCGGCTAGCGAGCAGCAATTCCTGCTTGAACCGCTGCATGGCATTCGCGTCGGTGGTCAGTTCCGGCTGGAGAACTTTGAGGGCCACGGTGCGGTCCAGTTCGGCGTCATACGCCTTAAAGACGCGGCCCATCCCGCCTTGGCCGAGCATCTGCTCCACGCGGTAGCGATGTCCCAGCTCGTCGCCAGCCGCGAAGACGCCGTAGAGCACGGATGCCGACCGTGCTCCTGTGCGAGAACTGGAACCCGAGCTCAGCACGGCGGTGCTCCGGGCGCGTGATACTTCGGGAGCGGGAGACGCGGCCGAGCCAGACGAGGCGTCCAGCGTGCGTTCGGAATCAAAGAACAGATCGAACGCTGATCCGCATTTCGAGCAGGACGATGACTGCTCGCTGTTTTCCGCTTTGCACTGAGGACAAATCACGGCTGGACCCGCTTTCCAAGCCTGCTGAATGCCGCGATTATCACTCAGCCAGAAGCACTGCGCAACTTAACTTTGCCCTACATCAATTTGCCGCGGAACCTCGCGCTTCGGCGCCAATTCGGAGATAATCGCCACGGCGATTTTTCGCATCTAATGCCATCATGAAACGGGATACATTATCTTTGCTGGTTTTACTGGCGGCGCTTACGGCGTGCGTCTCATCGGCTTTCGCGCAAGTCGCTGGCCCGATTGCGCCTCCACCGAAATTCGAGCTGAAGAAAATTCCCGCAAAGCCCAATCCCGCCGCGCCGCCAATTCCCGCCGAACAAATCATCCAGCGCTTCACGCAGAACGAGGACCTGAATAAGAAGTCTTATGACGCGGATATGTTCGACCAGAACGTGAAAGTCGAGGAGTTGGTCACCAATGGCGGTGCGTACGATTTCGACGGCCAGCAATACAAAAAGCCCGACGGCGAGCATTACGAAAAAGTGCTCGGCACGCCCACTTCCAATTTGCATTACACCGAATTTTCGCTTTCCGACGTGAAATATCTTGCGGGCATGACCATGTTTTTTCTCACCAGCGATGAATCACAGCTTTACAACCTGAACTATGAAGGTAGGGAAAAGCTCGATCAGATTGACACGTACATTTTCGGCGTCCATCCGAAGCAACTCGGAACCAAGCCGCTATTCGACGGAGTTGTCTGGGTGGACGATCAGGATTTTTCGATTGTGAAGAGCTACGGCCACTTCATCACTGCAGCGGGAAATGCCGGAAACAGTTTTCCGTTCCAGATGTTCGAGATTTATCGTGAAAACCTCGTCGGACATCTTTGGTTTCCGACTTATATTCGGTCAGACAGCGAAGTGAAAACTCCGAACGGCACGGTACCGATACGGCTCGTCATTCGTTCTTCGAATTTCAAACCGAATACGTCATCTGCGCCGGCCAGCACGTCCAGTCCTGGGGTAAAGCACTAGCCCGCCAAAAAAGATCATCCTGCCGTTTTCATCGGCGCCAATATCTCCGGTAAATTGACAATCGAATGAATTAGAGCATCCGGGTGAGCCGCAGCAAGTCGCGCCGAACTCGGAAACGGCCCGATCACTCCGATGGCGCGAACACGCGCACGCCGTGCCATTTCGATGTCCTCAGGCGTGTCGCCCACGTAAACGCATTCCGCTGGCTTTACACTCAGGCACTGCATCGCTTTCCGCAATGGCGCGGGATGCGGTTTGCGGCGGCTCGCGTCCTCCGAACAGATGCACACGCGAAACAACCTGCTGAACTCGAATTTTCTAAGCTGGCGGTGAACTCTTTCGCGGTCTCCGCTAGTGACTAGCCCAAGAAGATACGCAGAACTGAGTTTTTTCAGCAGCGCCTTCGCGCCCGGCAGCAAACGAGGATTTTCGCGCTGATATCCCTCGGCCCATAGGCTGTCCGCGAGCTGCCATTGCGCGCGCGGGATTTTCGCGGCGCGATAAACGCGATACCAATCCGGCGAGTAATGCCGGTCCAAATCGCGGCTGCTGAATTTGATGCGCAGCGCGCGAAACATAAATTGGTACGCTTGCGCGTCGGCGCGATAAGAATCGAGCAGCGTGCCGTCCCAATCCAAAATGACGGCGCGAACACGAATCGGCAGGTGCACTCTGGCGGGCACTTTCGGGCGGCTTGGGCTCACGTAAGCGGGAAGCGAATCGTCAGCCGGCTTTCGATTCGACGGCTTCGGTCAGCGCGGGAACAATTTCGAACAGGTCGCCAACCACGCCATAATCGGCGATTTCGAAAATCGGCGCGTTCTGGTCTTTGTTGATAGCCACGATGCAGCGCGAGCCTTTCATTCCCACCACGTGCTGAATCGCGCCGCTGATGCCCAGCGCCAGATACAATTTTGGCGAGACTGTTTGCCCCGAACTTCCAATTTGTCTTTCCATCGGCAGCCAGCCCTCGTCGCAAATCGGACGCGACGCGGAAAGTTCAGCGCCGAGCGCCTTGGCGAGCTTTTCAGCAAGAGGAATATTCTCCGGTGCTTTGATTCCGCGGCCAATCGAGACAAGAATCGGCGCCTGCGTCAAATCCACGGCTTGCTTCGCTTCGCGGAACAGTTCGAGCGGCTTGGTGCGAATCTGTTCTGGCTTCAACTGCACGTTTACTGGCTTCACCGGCGCTTTGCCGCTCGCGTTCTTCGCGGCCATGTCACCACGAAAGGCACCCGCCTGAAACGACGCAATCCACGGCCCATCGCCTTGAAACGTCACGTCCGCGGCGGTGCGTCCCTGAAACATCTGCCGCACAAAAACCAGTTTTCCATTCTCGTAGCGATAGCCGACACAGTCGCCGATCATCCCCTTGTTCATGGACGCGGCCAGCTTCGGCGCGAAATCGCGCACCTGATACGTGTGCGGCAGAATCACGAGATCGGGCTTGCTCTGCTCAATCGCTTGCTTCAGTGCAATCGAATATCCATCCGGCGTGTATTTTTCGAGCAGCGCGTTTTCGACGAGCAGCACTTCTTCGAGCTGATACCCGGCAAGCTCATCCGCCAACGCGGAAACGCTGTGGCCAATGACGAGGCCACTAACCTGAGCCTTCGCTTGCGCCCCAACCTGCTGCGCGGCTGCCAGCGCCTCAAAGCTGACCTTGTTCCATTTGCCTTCGCGCTGCTCGGAAATGAAGAGGATTTTCATTTTGGCGTGGATGCGCTATAAAACTCTCGCTTCGTGTTGTAATTTTTCTACCAGCTTTGCCGCGATCTCTTTCGGCGAGCCGGTGATGAATTCCGTTTTTTTCGTTTTTTGCGGAACGTAAATGCGTTCCACTTTTTGCGTCGGCGCGGACTGAACGCCCAGCGATTCGCGCGGGATGCTGGCAATCTCTTTCTTCTTCGCCGCCATGATGCCTTTCAGCGTGGCATAACGCGGCTTGTTGATGCCCGACTGAATCGTCAGCACGGCAGGCACAGGCAACTCGACCCATTGGAACCAGCCGGCTTCGAGTTCGCGTTTTACCCGCAAATGGTCGCCTTGCAATTCAATGGACATGATAATCGTCGCGTGGGGACGCCCCAGCAGTTCCGCCAGCAATACGCCCGTTTGGCCGAAGCCGTGGTCTTCGCTCTGCAGTCCAGTCAGAATCAAATCGAAATTTTCCTTTTGAATCGCCGCCGCGAGCGACCTCGCCGAGCCCAGCGGATCCAGCGCATAAAATTTATCGTCTACCACATGAATGCCGCGTTCCGCGCCTTTCGCCAGCGCCTCTTTGATCGTCTGCTTGGCGCGCTCCGGCCCCATCGAAATCGCCACCACTTCGCCGCCATGCTTTTCTTTCAGCCGGAGCGCTTCTTCCAACGCGAAACTGTCCGGCTCATTCGTTTCGAAGCTGATGTCCGATTCGCGAATCCACGCCCCGCTCGCGTCAATCGCCAGCGGCGCATCCTTCGCCGGAACCTGCTTCACGCACACGCCGATCTTCAACTAAGTTCTCCCGTGATTTTGACGAAAAAATTATTGCTTAAAAATCGACACTCACTTGCCGTCCCACTTCTTAAACACGAGTGATGCATTCGTCCCGCCAAATCCGAACGAATTCGACAGCGCGTATTGCAAACTCTTTTTGCGCGCCTGATTCGGCACATAATCCAAATCGCACGCCGGATCCGGATTCTCATAATTGATGGTCGGCGGCAGAATCTGGTCGCGCAACGCAAGCACGCTGATGCCCGCCTCGATGCCGCCTGCGCCACCGAGCACGTGCCCCGTCATGGACTTCGTCGAGCTCACCGGAATTTTCTTCGCGTCTTCGCCAAACGTGCGCTTAATCGCTACTGTCTCGAGCGCATCCCCAATCGGTGTGGAAGTCCCGTGCGCGTTCACGTACCCGACCTCCGTCGGCGCGATTCCCGCATCATGCAGCGAAGCGCGCATCACCCGATACGCGCCATCGCCGTCTTCCGAAGGCTGCGTCATGTGATAAGCATCCGCCGACATTCCGTAGCCGACAATTTCAGCGAGAATTTTCGCGCCGCGCCGCTGCGCAGATTCCAGCGACTCGAGCACCAGCACGCCTGAGCCTTCTCCGATCACAAATCCATCGCGCTGCGCATCAAACGGCCTGCTCGCGCGTTCCGGCTCCTCGTTGCGCGTCGAAAGCGCCTTCATCGCCGCGAATCCGCCCACGCCCATCGGCGTAATTGCCGCTTCCGAGCCCCCCGCCAGCATCACTTCCGCATCGCACCGCTGAATAATTTTGAACGCATCGCCAATCGCGTGCGCTGAAGCCGAGCACGCCGTAGCGGTCGCCGAATTCGGCCCTTTCGCTCCATATCGAATCGAAATTTGCCCTGACGCCAAATTGATAATTGCGGAAGGAATGAAGAACGGTGAGATCTTTCCAGGTCCGCCCTGAATCAGTTTGCTGTGCTCGCGCTCGATGACGTCGAATCCGCCGATGCCCGACGAAATATAAACACCCGTCGCATCCGCATTCTGCGCGTCAATTTTCAGCTCCGCCATTTTCACCGCGAAATCCGTGGCGGCAATGGCCAGCTGAATGAACCGCGCCATCTTTTTCAGTTCTTTTTTTTCAATCCACTGGAAAGGATCGAATCCCTTCACTTCGCCGGCGAACGTGCAATCGTATCCCGTCGCGTCAAACTGCGTAATCGGCGCAATCCCGCTTTTTCCCGCGACGAGATTCTTCCACACCTCTTCCGTGCCGATGCCGCACGCGCAGACCAGCCCGACTCCGGTGACGACAACCCGCCGTTTCAATGGGGAATTTTTCTCCTGGCGTAAGCCCGGTTCCAGAGCTACTTTTTCGCTTGGGCGTGCTTGTCTATGTAAGCGATGGCGTCTTTCACCGTGGCGATCTTTTCCGCGTCCTCATCGGGGATTTCGATGCCGAACGCCTCTTCGAAGGCCATCACCAGTTCGACGATGTCGAGCGAGTCCGCTCCGAGATCGTCCACAAAGGAAGCCGTCGGCGTCACTTCGCCTTCGTCCACACCGAGCTGTTCGACGATAATCTGCTTCACGCGTTCTTCAACGCTGGCCATGCTGTTCTTTCCTCCGCTTTCAGCGTTCGATTTTTTCCTGGACTTCTCTCCGGCGGCTTCCCCGGGTGCTAAACCTGTTCATTCTATGCGGCGCGCCGAATCAGGTCAACCATTCGGTACGCTTTCATTTCGTTTCGTACTGAAGCAGATGTTTCATTCCTGATCAGGCGGCGGTCAGCAGCAGCGGCGCGCCTTCCGTAATTACAATGGTGTGTTCGTAATGTGCCGAGAGGCTTCCATCCGCCGTTTTCACGGTCCAGCCATCGCCGCTGTCGCGAGGCTCGCCGCGCCCCGCTGCAAGAATCGGCTCGACCGTCAGCACCATCCCCGCCTTTAGCCGACCGCGAGAGCGCGGATCGTCATAATTCGGCACGCTCGGCTCTTCATGGATGGTCCTGCCAATTCCGTGCCCGCCCAGCTCGCGAATCACCTGAAAACCATTCCGCTTTACCTCGCGCTCGACTGCGCGCCCGATTTCGTTAACGCGATGTCCCGCGCGCGCAAACTGCATGGCCTTTTTGAACGAGCGCTCCGCGCATCGCGCCAATCGCCGCGCTTCATCCGTTACCGGCTCGACACCAACAGTCATCGCCGCATCCGCCATGTACCCATCCTTCTCGAACGTCACATCCAACTTCACCAAATCGCCCGCGCGCACCTTCCGCGCGTCCGATGGAATTCCATGCACCGCCTCATCATTCAGGCTAATGAGCACGTCGCCGGGAAATCCGTACACCATGCGCGGCGCCGAACGCGCTCCGTTCTCGCGCATTATTTTTCCGCCGACGCGCGCCAGTTCGCCGGTGGTCACGCCCGCGCGCACTTCCGCACGCATAGCCTCGATCGCCAGCCGCACAATCCTGCCCGCCTCTTTGAGCGCCAGGAGCTCTTCATAACTCGCGATCGACATCGTTTATCTCTACTGTGCCGCCTTCGCCGGTGGATTGCTATTCCATGATTCCAGCTCGATCTTCCATTCTCCGCCGGACTGCTTTTTCAGAATCAGCAGAATTTTTCCCTCACCCACAAACGGCTTACGCGGCGCTGGAAAATCAATCTTCTGCCTGTTGATTCCCCACTCCCAGGCCCAGTCGCCTTGAATTTTTATCGCTTGCCAGTCAATCGTGCAGTATTCCATCTTCGCGCCCGTCTCAAGCGGGGCGAGGCTGTTGTACCAGCTTGAGATGGCCTGCTTGCCAATCATCGGCGCGAGCCCCTGAATCAAATCCACACCGTCATCCGCCCATAGCGCAGCGCTCGCGGCATGATCCATGCTCATGCACGCCGCCGCCTCTTTCTGGTTCAAGGCATCTATGCTCTGGCGCGCGCTCGACGAGGAGGTCTTCTCCCTTGCTTGCGCTCTGCTCCCGGTCATCGCCGAGGGGCACAGCGCGATGGCCGCCGCATACAACAGGATTCGTTTCATTGCATGCCTCCGAAATGCGCAGAAGTATATACCCGATATGCGCGCTGCGTTCGCCCACTCATGCTCGAATGCGAATCGGCCGCTTTCTCGTGCTAAATTGAAATCTCGCCATGCCTTCTGCGGCCAGCCTAACCGTCTCCGCCATCCTCCGCGAAACGGCTCACCGCCCGTGGCCTCTGCCTGCACGCCCGTGGAGGATGATTCAAATCTGGCGCGACTTGCTTTTTGCTCATTGGAAAGTTCCCGCAGAAAGGCTCCGTCCGTTCATTCCCCCGCCGCTTGAACTCGACAGTTTCGACGGCAACGCCTGGCTCACCGTCGCGCCCTTCCATATGTCTCTGCGGTTTCGTGGACTGCCCGTGCTGTCGGGTATGGCACGCATCCCAGAACTGAATTGCCGCACCTACGTCACAGCAGGAGGCAAACCCGGCATATTTTTTTTCAGTCTGGATGCGGCCAGCCGCTTCGCTGTTTGGGGTGCGCGCGCTTTTTACCGCTTGCCATATTTCCCCGCGCAAATGCGCATTACGATCCGCAACGACGTTGTTGATTACTCCTCCTGCCGTCTCCGCGGCGGCGACGCCGTATTTCTCGGCCGTTACGCGCCAACCTCCTCACCGCGCCACGCTCCGCCCGGTTCCATCGAGTATTTCCTTGCGGAGCGATACTGCCTTTACACCGTCTGGCGAGGAGCGCTCTATCGCGGAGAGATCCATCATCTGCGGTGGCCGCTACAGGACACTGACGTGCAAATCGAGGAGAACACCATTTCTCATGCTGCCGGCATTGAAGTTGATCCAGCTCGCCCTGCGCTCACGGCTTTCGCTAAAGAATTGAAAGTGGTGATCTGGCCGCTCGTCAGAACGTAGTGTTTTGGGCGATGACGGCCGGCAGATTGAGTTCTTAAGGCAGCGCCAGCGTCGTTCCTTCCGCCGCCACAGCTTCGTACCGCATGCCGTTCCAGCGGTAGATGACTCGCAGATTTTTGTGCAATCCCGGCGCAGGATCTCCTCCCAACGCTCCATTCGAGACCGCGAACTGCAATTGATTCCCATTCGCCGCCGCGCGAACAACGCTGGTCACATCCGCGCGCCGCCCCTCCGCGCCGTAGGTCGCATGGAGAATTTCGAGATTCGCGGATTCGTTCTCGGCAATCGGCGTTCCGCCATTGGGAAGTTCAAGCGCGCCGTGCTCATTCACGATCGCGCGATAAGGCGTTCCGTCAAAAAGATAGACCACCCTAAGGCGTTTCGGCCGATCCGGCGCGGGATCGCCGCCCATGGAAGCATTATCAATGCGCAGCGCGAGCTGATCACTCTGAATCAGCGAGTTCAGCCGGTCGGTTACGTCGAAGTAGCGGAAATCCGCGCCGTACTGCGCGCGCATCACACGCAACCGCCCCTGAAAATAATCCCGGTCCGCCGGCAGAGAAATCGTTTCACCTTCGTCGGCGCTTTCAACTCCCGCGCGCCCGTTAAAAACGTACCAGATGGTAAGCGTCTTCCGCTGGTGGTCGGCCGGATCGCCGCCCATGGTGTAATTGTTCACGCTGAAGGTTAACCGGTTGCCCTGAATCTGCGAAGCCAGCCGCTGCGTCACGTCCGCGAAACGCCCTTCCACGCCGTAATCCGCACGCAAAATGCGCAGGCCGTGGCCGCGCGCAAAGTCGCGGTCGCCGTCATGTCGGTAATCGCGCTCATCGGAATCGCGCCTGTCGGCTTGCCCAAACCCGGGTTCGGGCAGGTTCAGCACGCCTTTTTCGTTCACGGTAATTTCAGCGTCACGCCCATCAAAGCGGTACCAGACGCGAAGAAGCTTGGGCCGATCATAGGCAGGATCACCGCCCATCGTTGCGTTGTTCACCGGAATGCTGATCTCGCCGTTTTGAATATTCGAATTCAGCAGCCCGGTCACATCAGCGAAATGGCCTTCCGCTCCATACATCGCCCGAGTGATATGCAGATGCGGGCCGCGATCGCGATCATAATCGCCGTCGTGATCCAAATCGCGGCGGTCGCCTTCGTGATCGGAGCCATGTGCAAATTGCTCGTGCCCGCGCGAGTCGTCAGTCGCGTGCTCATAAAAGGAAAGCTGCACGATGGCCTTTTCAGAAAAGCTAAGAACCTTCGCTTCACCTTGTTCATTTTGCACGCGCAGGCGCAGAGTCTTCGCAACGTGCGGCGCAGGGTCGCCGCCGAGAGTCGCATTGTCCACGCGAATATCGAGCTGATGATTCTGTATCAGCGAGCGGACTGTGCCGGTGACGTCGGACCACGAATTCCCCGCGCCGTACTCCGCATGAACCAAGCGCCAGCGCCCCTGTTGCGCTGAAACGGTCACGACGAAAAGGACCATAGTGGCGAAAGCAATGAGATTCCTGAAAATGCGCTTCATGAGATGCTCCTTGTATTGGTGCAGCGCGCAGAAATCCGCGAGCAACGCGAAATTCGATCCGGAAAACCCGGTCTATGCTCCGGGCAGAGCCGGAGAAATTTTTGAGCTTTTCACCACGATACGGCGGGGCTGCACGATTGGCAATCAATCAGACGCAGAGCTGTGCGCAGAGCGTTATCGGTCCCGCTGGCGGGTAATCGGATGGTGAATTGCTCGTAAGCGGGACGGAGAAGTAGCGCGAAGGGTATACTCGTGGCGGAAGCCGAAAGCGACGAAGCGTCCCGTTAAGGCGCCCGTAAAGATGAAACCAATTCAGGACAGCCCAAAGCGGAAATGGGTGAGCCTCGTCCCATACGGGCTCAACCAGCAGCATCCTAACGCTTATCGGGACATTGCGGAGACCATTTGGGAGAATCGCGACCAGCTCGGCTACGCCTGGCGCATTTTGAATGATGGCTGCTGCGACGGATGTTCGCTGGGCACCACCGGCATGCGCGATTGGACGATGAAAGGCGTGCATCTGTGCGCTCTGCGGCTCAAGCTGCTGCGGCTCAATACCATGCCGGCGCTCGACTGGGGTTTGCTCGAAGATGCAGACGCTTTCCATCGTGCGGTCCGCAAAGCCGGCCAGCATTTCTCCCGCATGGGACGGCTGAGCGTGCCCATGATCCGCCGCCGTGGCGATAAAGGGTTCCGCCGAATCAGTTGGGACGAAGCGCTGGATATCGCGGCGCGCGGCTTGCTCGAAACGGATCCGAAGCGCGTCGCCTGGTTCGTCACTTCACGCGGCTTGACCAATGAGGCCTATTACGCGCATCAGAAAGTCGCGCGTTTTTTCGGCACCAATCACGTGGACACCAGCGCGCGCATTTGCCACGCGCCGAGCACTTCCGCACTCAATGCAACAGTCGGTTGCGCCGCAACCACGTGTTCCTACTCCGACTGGATCGGCTCTGACCTGATTGTTTTCGTCGGCGCAAATCCCGCCAACAATCAGCCGGTCACGACCAAGTATTTGTATTACGCGAAACAAAGAGGCACGAAGGTTTTTGTCGTGAATCCATATCTGGAGCCAGGCCTCGAACGATATTGGGTTCCGTCGGTGGCCAAGAGCGCGTTTTTTGGCACACGTTTCGCGGACGATTTTTTTCAGGTGCACATCGGCGGCGATACGGCATTTTTTTACGGCGTGCTGAAGCATTTGATCGAAAACAACTGGCTCGATCGCGCCTTCATCGCCGCACGAACGACCGGCTGGAGCGAAGTGGAAGCGAAGGCCAGGAGTTTCGCGTGGGAAACGCTCGAGCGGAGCAGCGGCCAGACTCGCGCGGACATGTTGCGCTTCGCCGAAACGTTTGGCAAAGCGCGTCACGCGATCATTGTATGGAGCATGGGGATTACGCAGCATCGCTATGGCAGCGACAACGTGCGCGCCCTCGTGAATTTGCAGCTCGTCAAAGGAAACGTCGGCCGCCCGCATACCGGGCTGATGCCGATTCGCGGCCACAGCGGCGTCCAGGGCGGCGCGGAAATGGGCGCGATGCCCTCGGCATATGTAATGGGTTTCCCGGTAAACGAAGAAAACGCGCAGCATCTCGCCGCCGATGAAAAGTGGAGATTCGCGCCGCCCGCGTGGAAAGGACTGAGCGCGGCGGAAATGATCTTGGCTGCGGCACGCGGCGAAATTGATGCGCTATGGCAATCCGGCGGAAATTTCGTGGACACGCTGCCCGAACCGGACCGCGTGAAGCAAGCCGTCAGTAAAATTCGTCTCCGCATCCATCAGGACATTGCGGTGAGTTCCAACATGATCGTCGAACCCGCTGATACGGTGCTGCTGCTGCCGTCGCGCACGCGCTACGAGCAACGTGGCGGCGGCACGGAGACAAGCACCGAGCGCCGCGTGATTTTCAGCCCACAAATTCCCAGCGCGCGCCTCGATGGCGAGCTTGCGGAAACAAAAGACGAATGGGAGATTCCCGTGCTCGTCGCGCGGCGAGCCGATCCGCAGCGTGCCGCGAAAAGTTTCGCATGGAACGATACGCAGGACATTCGCGACGAAATCGAACGCGTCTGCGCAGCGTACAAAGGCATCGGAAATCTGCGCAAAAAAGGCGACAATTTCCAATACGAAGGACCGCGCCTCCTCGAAGATAAATTCCTCACGCCCGACGGCAAAGGCCACTTCTCCGCTATCGAATTGCCCGACGAAAAAATTCCGCAGGGAAAATTCCTGCTCGCCACGCGCCGCGGCAAGCAGTTCAACAGCATGATTCACGGCAAGAAGGATCCGCTCACTGGCGCAGCCCGCGACGATATTTTCATTTCTCGCGAAGATGCCGCTCGTCTCGGCATCAAAAATGGCGACACAATTGTCTTGCACAACACGCGCGGAGAATTTCGCGGCCGCGCGCGCATCGACCGCGTCAAGCCCGGCAGCCTCCAAGCCTACTGGCCCGAAGTGAATGGCTTGATTGCAGCGGGCTGCCTCGATCCCAGCGGCGTGCCCGATTACAACGCCGTGGTGGAAGTGATTCCGGCAGTCCGCAACAACAGAGCAGCGGAATCGAAAGCAAAGTCCGAGAACGTATCGGTTTCCCGATGAACGCTCGCCAAAAAATTGGCTTGCCGGCTGCACTCGTGCGCGACGTGGACGTCACGCTCGTCCATGAATGGAACGACGGCAACCTGCGCGCGAAACAGGATTATGTCGTCGGCGAGGAACCGCTCGAGATTCGCGTGAACGGCCATCCGCTTAGCGTCACCATGCGCACTCCGGGAAATGATCTGGAGCTCGCGGCCGGATTCCTTTTCACCGAAGGAATCATCGCGCGCGCGGAGCAGATCCTTTCCATCGAACACGCGCCGGAATGCAAGCCCACGGAGCGCGGAAATATTGTGGACGTGAAACTCGCGCCGGACGTGGAGTGGAATTTCGAAAAATCGCGGCGGACTTTTTTCGCGGCGTCCAGTTGCGGCATTTGCGGCAAAGCAACGATTGATGCTGTCCGTGCACGCGGCGTGAAGCCCGTTAGTAAAGATTTTCGGGTCAGCGCCGAAGCAATTTGTGCCATGCCCGAAAAATTGCGCGCGCAGCAGCAGAATTTTTCGCGTACCGGAGGGCTGCACGCCGCAGGACTTTTCACGGCGTCAGGCGAATTGCTCGCCGAGCGCGAGGACATTGGCCGCCACAATGCCGTAGATAAAATCGCCGGATGGGCGCTCCGCGAAAAAAAACTGCTGCTCTCGGAATGCGTGCTGCTCGTCAGCGGGCGCGGCGGCTTCGAAATTGCTCAAAAGGCCGCCGTCGCGGGCCTGCCGGTCGTCGCTTCGGTGAGCGCGTGCTCCAGCCTGACGGTGCAGTTCGCGCGCGAAATGCGCATGACGCTCATTGGATTCCTGCGTGGCAGCCGCTTCGTGATTTATTGCGGCGAAGAACGGCTCACGCGCACCGAGGAGAATCACCGATGAACGCGACGAGCGCAAACGAAAATGCTTACTCGTTCCTGCTGGACGCGTACGAAACGGAAACGCTGAAAACCGTCGGCATCTGGTCCGCGTTTCCGGAAGGCTCGATGGATTTTCGCCCAGCGCCGAAATCGCGAACCGTGCTCGAACAAATGGACCATCAGATCCAATCCGAGGGCGGCTGGATGGTCAAGATGCTCGGCATTGACATCGGCGATTTTCAACCGAAAGAAAAAACGCAGCGCGGTTACATCGAGCAATACAGCGCCGATGCCGCCAACCGCCTCGCCATTCTGCGCGGTAAGCCGGAGGGCTGGTGGCGGGAGCAGGCCGGATTTTTTGACGTGCAGCGTTCCCGCGCCTGGATTTTCCTGCGCCGTCTCAATCATTCTACGCATCATCGCGGCCAACTCATCATCTACTTGCGCGTGCTCGGCGCCCGCGTCCCGTCCGTCTACGGGCCGACCGCTGATACAGGCCGAGACGTGATTTATCATTTCGGGTGAATAGCTCGATACGTTTTACGCTCGTCCTGGCGCAATCATTGCTATCCGCCTTGGCTCCCTACACCTCGCGCTAGGGACGAATCGTATTTAGCTCGCCGTCATGTCTATGCGAACAGATAGGCAATTCGGGCCCTTTCGCTGGGAGACCCAATCTATCTAGAAGCCCGGCAGCAAGCTGAACTGCCACATCCAGCTCCGCGCAGGACGGTCATCGGCATGAACGAGACTGATCTCCGCGACAGCCATGCCTAACAAATTGATTCGCAGACATGTCCCGTAGCTCGATATCCACGGACGCGGAATCTCTGGTATTCCAGTCACGCGGCCCCATGCTTTTCCAGTGTCAACAAAGGGCGCTGCCTCCACAGGGATGAAATGCCGGCTCGGCACTGCGCCCAGCGGTCCAAGCAATTCCACACGAAATTCTGCATTCCCGACGGCAATATGGCTTCCCAACAGCTGGTCAAAAGCAGGGCACGCGCCGGTCTGCTGCAGCGCCGGTCCGCAATCCTTTGCGCTGAACGATCCGGGGTCATATCCGCGCACAAGTGAGTTGTATCCGACGTAGAGCGGCTGCAAACGATCGCTTTCCGCGTCGCCTCCGTAGCGGCCGTAAGTGAGAAAGCGCCCAGCCAGCGATAGCGAGCGGGATAGATGGATGTAACGGCGATAATCAGCCAGTAAAGTCGAGAACGTCAGACTTCCGCTACTGCCGCCCGCCTGCAAACGGTAACGCTGGCCCATAACCGGGCTCGTCCCGCCGAACACAGAGGTATCGTATACCAGCGCGCTATTTCCGACTGCCATGTTGAGCGAACTCGGCGCCGGTGCATCTTCTCTCGTGCCGCCCAGGAATACGCCGGTGACCGGGTCAAAGAGACTGGTTTCTGACTGCGCCGCAAAATCGACATTCTCGTAGCCCCCGCTGAACTCAATGCGCATGGCGCGGCTGAACGGATACTCCAAAATCCCCGCAAGCTGGCGTTCGATCTGCCAGACAGTGACTTGTTGCTGAGCAAAAGCCGTCTGCCCTCCATTGGTGACGAATCCCTGCGTGAAAAAGCCCGACACGTATGGAATCTGCGCGACCGTGAATCCCCAATTCCAGCGCGAGCGTTGGTTCAGATACGTCGCTCCGGCCGTGAGGTCACGGAGAAAGTTCGAGGAGTCGCTTGAAAACGTCTGAAACGTGACCACCAGGCTGTTGTAATCCAGCATGTCGCTGAAGTGGAGCGCTGTGCCGCCGCCGATCAGAGTTCCAAAGCTCCCCACTCCAATGCCTACGCTGGGCGGCGCCACGTAATCAAGCGAAAGGTGCGGCTCATAATCCGTCATGTGGAATTGCGACGCAGCCAGCAGCCCCCGCTGTGGGCTCTGCAGCATGGCGAAAACCTCGCCCCCGGGCTGCTTCCTCGGCGGAAGCAGAGCAGCATCTTCTCCTGCAATTCGCACCGGCCCAGGCGGGTTACCAGCGGCTTGCTGAGGATTCAGGGAAATGATTTCATATCCGCCGCCGGTGAAGGCGCTGTAGGCCAGCTCGCGCACCTCGCGGGCCACGGCGATCGCCGGACTCGAAGCCGTGATTCCCGCCACTCCCGTCTGGACGTTTGTAATCTGCGTCAGGGCTCGATCCACCAACGAAATGCGATAGATGTTCGGAATTCCGGAGCGGTCGGACACGAAATAAATGCTGCGCCCTTCCGGTCCCCACTGGGGATCGATTTGCCTTCCTTCATTGAAGGTTTTGACTTGCGAGATCGCGCCGTTCGCCAAATCCAGAAGCGCAAGGCCGTATTGCCCGATTGAAAGATCGTTCAAATCCGTATCGAAGCGGTCAGAAACAAAAGCGATGCTTTTGCCATCCGGCGACCAGGCAGGCTGTACATCCGCATAAGCATCATTCGTCAGCTGTTTTGTTGCTCCGGTCTTCACATCCGCCATGTACAGATCGGAAGTCCCTCCGTGCATTGCGGAAAAAGCAATTTGGCTGCTGTCGGGAGACCATGTGATTCCGGTAATCTCACCTAGATCGGGAAAGCGCAATGTGCGCACATCCGAATCCTTCTGAACATCGTAAACCGTGATAAGCGGTTTGCTTTTTTCGGAATGCGCATAGGCGAAGAGCCTGCTGTCCGCGCTCCACGAGCCGGTCGAGTGCGTGAACTCAAGGCTATTGAAATGCGGGTCGGTGGCTGTCTTCGTGAGTCTGCGCCTGATTTGACCTGTCCTTGCATCAGCGAGGTACAAATCAATCGACACGAGCGAGCGCTCGGAAAGAAACGTCATGTACTTTCCATCGGGACTAATTGCCGGGCTGACGTTCAGTTCGCCGGTGCCCTCCTTGCTGGGAACCAGCACGCGGCCGTTTTGGTTTGGCGGATTTGTTGCCTGCAGGATCGGCTTGTTCCGCGTGTCCAGCGCCTGCTTCCATTCGGTCGAGACGCGATCCGCCGAGACTCCAAGAACACTCGAAATCGCTGCCAGAGCATCGCCGCTGTGCGCCCCGGCGCGCATGATTTTCCCGATCTTGTCATCGCCATAACGCCCGCCAATGTACGCCCAGAAAGCTTCGCCATATCGGTAGGGAAAATATTTCGGATTACTCAGCTGTTTGAGCGAGGGAACTTGGCCGCGCCGCACCGCATCGCGCATCCACATAGCTGTCTGGGCATCCTCTGGCCCGATCGAAAAATATTCGGCCATGCCTTCGATGAACCACAACGGCAGTTGCTCGAGCGCATTGCCCGCGCCTAATCCCGCGTTCTTGGGCCTCATATCGTATTGAAAAGCATGCACCAGTTCGTGCCCCAGTACATGGTCAGTCTCCGCCAGCGAAGTCCCGAAGGGCAGAATCACGCGGCGGCGCAGCGGTTCTGTTACCCCTCCGGTCGCCTCGCCGATCATGCCCGGGATTACGGTCGTTGAACGAAAGTCGGCTGGGTTCGCGTAAAAAATCACGGGTTGACGCGAACTGAGCTTCCAGTCGAAGAGCTGCGATAGCCGCGTGTACCAACGCTCGGCCATACGGCCCGCATCATCGATCGCGGGCGCTTCCTTTCCATAAAAATAGATGTCGAAATGCGGCGTCTTCAGTATTTTGAAATCGTATTTCTCATACCGAACTTTGTTCTGCCCGAAATATTCTTGCGCCGAAGCTCCGCTGAGAGCGCACGACACGGCCAGCAGGGTAATCGCACCGCGTTTCATGAACATGCGTCGCTTCCTTTGAACGTTGCCGCCCACCGGGATTCCCTGATCGCCATGAACTGGGCCGAGAAATCACGGTCAGCCAATTCAAGCCGCAAGCACAACGGTCTTTTGACGATCGGCCGTCCCTTGCTGCTTTCTCATTCAAATTAAAGATTCGCTGGAGGAGAGATTTGTCGCGCCGGCAGCGCTCGCCTGTTCGCATTCAGCGCGAACTTTCGTGACTTTTTAAGGATTATCGGGCTGTCATCATGGGTTCGTCCCGGCGGAAAAACCAAAAGCTAGAGGCATTGCCAGAGTGGAGCACCATCAATCAGCGAGCTGGCCGAGGATTACGCGCTTGCCGCCGGCGGCTTTGGCGCGGTAGAGGGCTTCGTCAGCGACGCGTAGGAGCGCCCCGGCGTTTGCGCCGTGGACGGGATAGGCGCTGACGCCGAGGGAGAGCGCGCCGGGATTCAGGAACATGTCGCCATACTGAATCACCGTGCGGCTGAATTCGCGTTCGAGTAGCTCGGCGCGGCGCTTGGCGGTATCGAGAGAAGTATCGAGCAGAATCAGCACGAATTCATCTCCGCCGTAGCGGCAGGCAATGTCGCCGGCGCGCACCACTTTCCCCACCAGATCGCCAAACGATTTCAGAAGCGTGTCGCCGGCGGCGTGGCCGTAGGTGTCGTTGAACGACTTGAAGTTGTCGAGGTCGCAGATGATGATGCCGAGGTCGCGTCCATCGCGGCTGGCGCGGTGGATTTCGCGAGGCAGAGTTTCATCCAGATAGCGGCGATTGAAGAGGCCGCTGACGGGGTCGCGAATGGACTGCGCACGGAGGCTTTCACGGAGCTTGAGATTGGCGAGCGCCAGAGCGACGTGTCCCGCGAGCATTTCCACGAGTTGCTGACGCGCGGAGAGAAGGCGCTGCTGGACTTCTTTGGGCAAGCTGAGTTCGTAAGGGCTGCCCTGCACGCTCAGGACGCCCAGCGTATCGCCGGAAGCGAGCAGCGGCGCGCAGATGGAATTCGTCGAAGACAGGCGCGAGAGATGCGCGCAGAGCACGGGCGCGCTTGAATCCGCTACGCGATGCACCTGGCCGCGCCGCAGCGCCCAGCACTGTTCAGGATTGAACACCGCTTCGCCGACGGAAGCTTCGCCCCATTTCACCGTGGCTTCGAGCAGCTTGACGGAATTGTTCCATTCAAACAGCGCGCCGGAGCCAGACGGGAAAAGTTTGGGAAGCGACTGGACGAGGACGTCGTGGGCTTCCGCTGCGGAGAGGCAGGTTTGCAGCAGTGTGCTGAGCTGCTGGACGATGGCCATTTCGCGATTGCGATGCTCGAGATTGCGGACGGATTCAGAGAGCTTTTTATTGGCGTGGCGAAGTTCGTGCTCGGATTGATGCGCGCCCGCCACGCGAGCGATGAGCGATGCACCGACGATTTCTCCCGAGGGGGAAATAATCGGAGACACGCAAAGCGAACAGAAAATCGGCGCGGCCTCTTTGCGCGTGCATTCCAGTTCGCGAGGGGTGAAGCGTTTGCCTGTGGGAAGTTCGGCCAACAGCTGGAGAAGTTCCGTGGACGCCTCGGGTGCAAGAAACAGCGAAAACGGCTGGCTGATGGCTTCGTGCGGAGTGTAGCCGTAGAGGCGCTCGGCGCCGGGATTCCAACTTACGATGGTGCCATCGAGCGCCAGTCCAACGATTGCGTCCTCGGCGAAATGGAGAATGGCCGCAGGCAAATCGCAGCTGCGCACTCGTGCTGGCGCGCTGGTAATAGAACGCACGTTTGCGGCGTTTGCGCGGCGCTCGGTCGCCCGGGAATCGGCGGTCGCAGCATCGCGGGACGGCTGCAGCAGAGCGTTCTTCTGGCCTAGTTTTTCAGCCTGCGTCATAGCTAGTCGGAGCGGGTCTCTAAAAACACAAAGATTTAGCGAATCACTCCCTCACTGGGCGTGCCCGAAGGATAAGCGCGGTCGCAAGCTGCGGCAATACATAGAGTTACGTAGGGTGAGAGAGGAAACGCGCGAGTTTGCGTCGAGGATTGTCCCTATAAGTCGTCGGACGCGCTGCCGCTTTACCCTTAGCTGGCGGCTGTTTGCGCTCGAATTTCCGAAATACGGGATTCTACCCACTGAGGGTGCAGGGATTAGGGTATTGCGAACAAGTTGCGGTCAGGTTAAATATGGCCCACCAAACACGATGGGGGGTTCGCGTAGCGCATAAAGGAGATCGATCGGGTAGGACTCCCTTCCACCGTAGGGATCCTCGGAACTCACTCCCTTTACCAGTTCCCCGCGAGCTTCTCCTTGCGAACCTCCATCGGCGTTTCCACTCCAGTACGTCAGCGAATTTCTAATTCATAAATTCAAAACGTTTTTGCCGTTGTGGCGCGCGAACCCGGCAAAAGCGCACGGCGCAGGTACTCTGAACACGCGGGAGGTTCTCTTACGCTACGAAGCGGATCCTAGCTGCGGTGAGATGCTGGTCCTATATCCTGCAACGCGTGAGCGACACTCCGCAGGCGGCTCTTCAGACCGGAGGAGAGATTCTGCATTTCCTTCCGATATGTTTCCAGGTGAGCGGTGGAGAGGCTTTGCAGGCGAGCGGAGAACTGGTCGAGGTGGCGGCTGCATTCGGAATCAACGAGCACGCGATTCTGCTCGGCCCAATCGGACATGAGCGCGTTGAGCGCGTGGCCGGCATGGACGTTGAGTTCTTCTGCGAAGCGGTGAATCACCTGGCCGGACAGGCTTTCCATCTGAGAGGCGATTTGGCGGCTAAACGAATCGAGCTGCTTCGCGAGCCGCTGAGCGAATTCCGCCTGCTGAGTTGCGAGGGTCTGCCGAGCTTCCGCGATGATTCGGGCGTGTTCGGCGGCTGATACGGAACCCTCTGGCGACGCATTTGCCGAGAAGGCGTTGGATTTGGGAGACTCAGATGAGGCGACCGAGAATTTCGGCGTGCTTTCGGCGAATGCGGGTACTAGCGAAAGATGCGCCGGCGGAGAGATAAGCGCAAAAGGACGCGGAGCTTCTGCCGAAGGCATGTGTTTCACTTCAGCGCGCGGGGGAACAGGCGTTTCGGCAGTCGCTGCGGCATTTAGTTGCGGCGCGGGCACACTGCTGGCGGGTAAGTATTTACCGTTCCACGAGGCGAGGAAAAAGCGGCTAACGCGTCCCAGAGCTTGTGCTGAGCGGCGCGCGCTTTGCGAATTCAATTGAGCGAACTTTATCCATGCCTCCGAAAAAGTGCGATTCAGCATTGCCGTCTGCTTCTGAATCCACGGTTGGAAATTCCCGTTTGCGCTCGCCATTGGAAAGATCACCTCGCCGAGAAGAATCGGTAATTCCGTATTGACGCATTTTGTTCCATAGCGTCTTGGTGCTGATGTGGAGAGCGCGCGCGGTTTCGGTGCGGTTCCAGCGGCTCTTGCGAAGGCACTCTTCGATGAGCTGTTTTTCGGCCTCGGCGCGGATGGAAGCGATGCGCGGCTTCAGCCCCGATGCCTGAGTTGAGCCTTGTTGCGAAGCCGCCCCCGGACCAGAGATGGACAGAAGCTCGGCAACCAACGTTTCGTCGTCTTGCAGAACGAGATGGCGGCAGATAAAGCTCTTTAGTTCGCGGACATTGCCGGGCCAAGAGTATTCGAGGCACGCCTGCATGGCGCGCGCCGAGAGCGGTCGCGGAGCACAACCCAGTTGAACAGAAAGCAGATCAACGAAATGGTCAATAAACAGGGGTATGTCTTCGCGGCGTTCGCGCAGAGGCGGAACGTGCAGCGTAATGGTGTTCAGCCGGTAATAGAGATCAGCGCGGAAGGTTTTTCGCTCGAGCGCCTTGTTAATATCAATGTTGGTTGCGGCGATGATGCGAACGTCCACAGTAATGATTCGGCGTCCGCCGAGTCTCGAGAACTGCTGGTCCTGAAGCACATGCAGGAGCTTCGCTTGCAAGCGGGGAGGAATTTCGCCGATCTCGTCGAGAAGAATGGTGCCATGGTCGCAGAGCTCGAAAAGCCCAGGCTTGGGCCTGACTGCGCCGGTAAAAGCGCCGGATTCGTATCCGAACAGCTCGCTTTCCAGAAGTTCAGAAGGCAAAGCCGCGCAATTGATTTTCAGGAATGTACGCTGGTTTCGAAGAGAACGTGCATGAATCGCTCGCGCGGCAAACTCTTTGCCGGCTCCGGACTCGCCGAGGAGCAACACCGGCACATCCACCGTCGCTACACGGTCGATCTGGTGGCGCAGTTCCGCCATTGCCGGGCTGCGGGTTGCGGAAAGCTCCTCGATCGCGGCAACATGTTCCGGTGAATTCAATTCACCATGCAGTTCACGGGTCGCGATCGAGCCGTCCAGTTCCATAACACGAGCCGAAGCGTTCATTCAATCTCCCGGGGCTAAGCTGTTTTCAAAAGATGTTTCAGATAGAAACGAGGGATTCAACCCCCGATGCGACTCAAAGTCGCTGAACAACCCAATGTTAGGAAGTCAATCGGAACTCCGCCATAGGTGCAACGCTGAATTCCGAGCGGGATAATTCCTTAGTACTTCGTAGGGGTTGGGCGTTGCTCTTTTTTGCTATGCCTGAACAAGGCCTCGTCGAATGGCATAGCGCACCAAGCCGGCTGTTTCGTGAATGTCCAGCTTCTCCATAATGCGCGTGCGATGCGTTTCGGCGGTTTTGACGCTGATATTCAGCACTCCAGCCACTTCTTTGGTGGTTTTTCCCTCAGCAATCAGCTGCAAGACCTGGCGCTCGCGCGGGCTTAAAGGCTCCGAGGAGAGCTCCGTCTTATTTTGATAAGCCTGGACGACGGCGCGCGACACTTCCGGGCTGAGATACACGCCGCCACGCGAGGCTTCGCGGATGGCCTGCACGAGATTTTCGGCGGCATGGGTCTTGACGACATAGCCCTTTGCGCCGACGCGCAGAGCGTCGAGCAGGTACGGGTCTTCATCGTGGACCGTCAAGAAGATCGTTTTGGTCTGCGGAGAGACTTTTTGGATCTCCTTAGCCGCATCAATGCCGTTCAGGACGGCCATGCTCACGTCGAGCACGGCGACATCCGGGTGCATGGATTCGGCGATTCGGACGGCCTCCTGCCCGTTGGAGGCTTCACCGACGATTTTCAGACCCTCTTTCTCCAGCAGAACCTTCAATGACTGGCGGACGATTTGATGGTCGTCTGCGAGCAACACTTGTATCGGCATGACTTAATCCTCCACGGGGACTTCGATTTTAAGCTCGGTCCCCTGCTGTGGTGCAGATTGAATTTCCAGCGAACCCCCGAGAACGTTGAGGCGCTCCCGAATTCCGATGATGCCTAACGCATTCTTGCTGGCTCGCGACAAGGCGGCGGGATCGAAGCCTACGCCATCGTCCCGAATGCGGCAATGAAGCTCTCCGGGAGACATCCAAAGGCGAATGTGCACGCGTGATGCTTTGGCATGGCGAGCAACGTTATTCAGGGCTTCCTGAGCCACACGGTACATGGCCGCTTCCGTCGTTTTGGTCAGGCGCGGCATAGGTTTACCATCCACGCTGACCGGCGTGCCGAAACGCTTGGAGAAGCGCTCGGCCAAGGATTGCAGCGCGGGCACAAGGCCGTAGTCGTCCAGAACCGTCGGACGGAGGTCGTGAGAAAAGTTGCGAAGCTGCTGCTCGATTTGCTCGAGCAAGGCTTCGATGTCACGGAGGCTCGCTTGGGCGGAAGGCTCAAGCTGACGCGAGAGCTGCAAGAGCTGAATGTGAACCGCGGCGAGGAGCTGGCCGGATTCATCGTGGAGGGCGCGAGCAATCCTGCGGGTTTCACCTTCTAAAGATTCATTGAGACGGCGCAAAGTCTCATTGGCTTCGCCGAAGGCGCGGTGGGTCATCTCGAAAGGAGACATGGATTCGGAAAGGAATTCGCCCGCGCGATGAACGAGTCCGGCAGCCGGCTGGCCATCGAGGATTCTTTCCAGTGTTTGTTGGTGCACGCTAATCATGTCGAGGATGCCTTTTCCTTCGCCAAGAGCTCGGCGTCCCAGCTCATAGGCCTGCTTGAGGGAAGATTCGCCGCCCTCGCGCAAGTACGTTTGCAGCGCCCGTTCGTAGTTAACTTGCAGCCCGTCCACCGGGCACCTCCTTCCGGGAGCCAGAGTAGCGTGCTACGAGGACCAGGGCGTCGTCAGTGCCGCGTGCGAAGTTCGTCAGAACCGCGCTTGCGGTAGCTTGCACAGAATCCGGCTTCAATCCATCTGTGAAATTCGGGCGAATGCCGTCAGTGGCAAAAATGAGCGTATCGCCGCGCGAAACAGGAACGATCGAGGCCAGCAGCGGCGGCAAACGATCGCCGACTACTCCGCCACGAAGCGGCAGCACTTCCTGAGTGACTGTCCCGTAGGCGTCGCGCTGCAAGAGAACGCCTTCAACGTTGCCGACCCCGAGCCAGGTGAGCGTGCTCTCGGCAAAATCGAATGAAGCAAGACTCATCACCACGCCGCGCGTCGGCTTCAGACTTTCGTGACAAAGACGCATCAGATGAATAACCGACTCCTTGGCATTACGCTCCAAAACCTCGGCGGCAATTTTCGCGGCAGCCGCCGCGCCATGTCCGTGACCGAGACCATCCACCACAGCCAGCATCGCTCCATTCTTGAAATGCGTGACCACGTGCCGGTCGCCCGTTTCCGTTTGCCCCGGAAGCGTGCTCGCGGCAATGCCGCAATCGAGCAGCAGGGGCTTTATCTTCTCCATTTCCTCGCCGTCACCGTAGTGCCCTGGCCCACTCGGGATTCGATTTCGAATTCATCCATCAGCCTGCGTACGCCAGGAAGGCCGAGACCGAGACTGCGCGATGTGGAAAAGCCGCCCTGAAGCGCGCGCCGAATGTCGGGAATGCCCGGCCCTTTGTCGCGAGCGCGAACCATCACGCCCCGCTGTTCGCCGCGCTCGTAGAGACGCAGAACGATTTCTCCCTGCTTGGCATAGAGAACAATGTTGCGCGCGAGCTCGGAAATGGCCGTGGCGATGAGCGTCAGCTCGCTTGACGAGAAGCCCAGGCTCGCGGCCAGCACACGCCCCTTTTGGCGCGCCGCGACGATGTCCGTATCGCAATGGATCTGCACAGCGATTTCCTCGAGCACACGATCCCGGCCGTTGGCAGCGAATCGGTCCGGTTGTGCGTGAGCGTCCACGGGATTGCATTCACCGTCCACGAGGAGCAGCTTCCTTTTTTGTACCGTTGTCCTTCTTGCTCAAGAAAGCGATCCCTTCCTCCAGGTCGAGCGCCGTGGGCACGCCCTCGAGTTTCAAACCCAACTGCACCATGGTGAAGGCCACATCCGGCTGGATACCAACAATCACGGTTTCGGCGCCGCGCAGGCGAATCATGAAGGTGATGTCCCGAAGCGTGCGTGTGGCGAACGAGTCCATCACGTCGAGCGCGGTGACGTCTACAATGACGCCGCGCGAACGCAAGTGGCCCACCTGCTCCACCAACTTATCGCGTAACTGCACCAGGTCCGCGTCGGAGAGCGCAGACTGGATGGAGGCAATGAGATAAGGGCCCTGCTTGAGAATCGGAACTTCCAATTACGTCCTCAGTTCCGTCGGTTCGACGAGCGGAACGACTTTGTAGCCGAGCAGGCGTTCCGCTTCTTCGATTCCACCTTGGAGGTCGCCGACCGTGTTCATTTTGCCGAGGTCGACGCCAATGGTGACGAGGGTCTGGGCGATTTCTGGGGAGAGGCCGGTGATGATGACGGTAGCTCCAAGCAAACGCGTGGCCTCGACCGTCTGCACGAGATTGTTGGCGACATTGGCGTCCATGACCGGCACGCCGGTGATATCAATGACGACAACTTTGGCGCGATTGGTGCGGATGCCGCGCAGCAGTTGTTCAGTAAGCTGGCGCGCGCGCTGCGGATCAATCACGCCGATGATGGGCAGAATCAGCAAACGTTCGCGGACTTGCAGCACCGGAGTGGACAGCACGCGAATCGCTTCCTGCTGCTCGCGAATGACGCGCTCGCGCTCTTGAACGAATCCGACTGCGACGGTGTTGGCAATGCGGTTGGCGGCAGGCTCATACGCATCGAGAATGCGATTCAGCAGCGCGAAATCATTTTGATACTTGGCGAAAAGAGAGCGAGCCAGCACGTCGCGAAGGAGAAGCACGATGCCCACCACTTCGTGCGTTTCGACGCCGCGGGGAATAATGCGTTCAGAAAGATTGCGCGCGTAGGCTTGCAGGGCCTCGAAGGTTCCGGTTTCGAGCGCTTCGACGTAGTTATCGTACACCGAAGTTGCTTCCGCGAAAATTTCTTCCTTGGTCATCGCGGTGAGCAATTTTGCCTCGGTGATGCGGCGCGCCCACTCTTCGCGCAACTGCGTGCGGTTTTGGCGCAGGTGAGCGACTAGTTGGCGGAGCAGCTCGGCCGTGGGTTGAGACATTTGATGCATGGTACCGAAGGTCGTGCGGGCTTCGCGGACTTCGTGTTCCATCGGGTGTTCCTCCGCTTCTGGCCAAAGGCGAATCAAGAATCGCGGTCGGGAGAACCTCTGACCACTGTAAGAAGTTGAGATTGTGGCAAATAGGGGAAAACAAGGGAATACGGGTAAGCACTCGGTATGTGTAGGTTATATACCCTACACAAGTATAGGTAGGAATACGCGGATTTGTAGACGCAAATCGGCACTCAGCCGGTCAGCCCGAAACGAAGCGGAAGAGCGGATTCAGGAATTCAGGATTTTTTCTTCCGCGGGACTTTCGCGCCTTTTCGTCGCGCTTCGGAGAGGCCAATAGCGATAGCTTGCTTGCGGCTTTTCACTTTGCCGCCTTTGCCGCGCTTGCCGGATTTCAGCGTGCCGTGTTTTCTCTTGTGCATGGCTCGTTTGACGCTTTTCTGTGCTCCTTTTCCGTATCGTGCCATTTCGTTTCTCCTTTTTTCACAGCAAGTCGAGGGCAGAGCGATTTTCGCGCCGGACCTGGCGCATGGTGCAGTCCTTCGGCGATTTTTCAGGACGCCAGCGCAGAAATTTTGTGCCGTGGCGGAAGCGGCCGCCGGTGAAATGATCGAATTGGACTTCGCAGACCAGTTTGGGAGCGAGCGGCTGCCATTCGAGCGAATGCTTTGTGCTCCAGCGGCTGGGCCCGCCGGGAGCTTTGCCGGTGAATCCGGGCGGCCTGGTCAATTTTTCGAGCTTCTTGGTCAGAGCAGAACGTTCTTCGGAGTGGATCGAGGAAGTGAAGCCGACATGATCGAGCAGTCCCTGCTCATTGTAGAGGCCCAACAGCAATGAACCGACCAGCGGCTTCTTTTCGAGATAACGGAATCCGCCGACGACGCAATCGGCGGTGCGCTGCGTTTTGATTTTTTGCATTCCGGTACGCTCTCCGGATTGATAAGGAAGATCTTCACGCTTGGCGACGATGCCGTCGAGGCCGGTACCCATGTGGAACCATTTACGGGCAAGAGCAATATCGCGCGTCAACGGCGAAAGCTGAACGGAAGAATTCTCGCCGATGAATTTCTTGGCGAATTCTTCGAGTGCATCGCGGCGCTCGCGCAAAGAAAGATTGACAAGCTTCCTGCCGCGCTCATCCACCAGTAAATCAAAAATGATGAATGTTGCAGGAGTGGTCTGGCTCAATTTTCGGATGCGGCTTTCGGCAGGATGAATGCGCATCAGCAGATCGTCGAACGAGAGATTTCCGTTCACCGGAATGACGATCTCACCGTCGAGGACAAATTGATTTGCTTTCAATGAGGAGAGCGCAGAGACAAGCTCCGGAAAGTAGCGCGTGAGCGGTTTGCCGGACTTGGATTCGAGATAGACATTGCGGCCGTCGCGAAATGCGATGCAGCGAAAGCCGTCCCACTTCGGTTCGTAATGCCATTCGCGGCCTTCGGGGAGCTTCGGAGCCGGCAGCGCCTCCATTGGAGCGTAGTCGCGCGGGAGCGGGAGAGTCATAGGAAATGTTCCAAACGTGTGCGACCGGATTGCAAGAGCAACGGCTTCCACAAATCGCCTACTTTATTGACTCGCGGCGGAACGTTTTGCAGAGTGAACTCTTCCATCCGGATGCCGCGCTCGATTTCCTGCCACGTCACCGGCGCAGATACAGTCGCAGCGGGCTTTGGCCGCACGGAGTAAACGGACGCGAGCGTTCGGCCCCATGCGTTCTGGTTGTAATCCACGAGAACATGTCCGGCGGGGCGTCTTGCCACGCGATATTCGGACGTGATGAGCTTGGGATGGCGGCTCGCCAGCTCAACGGAAAATGATTTTGCGAAAGTCCAGACCTGCTTCTGCAGCGGCCCGCGCATGATGGGAATGTAAACGTGGATGCCGCGGGAGCCGGTGGTTTTGGCGTAACTTTTGATTTTCAGAGCGGCGAGCGCATCGCGCACGAGCAACGCTGTTTCGAGTACACGCTCGAAAGTAGCGCCGGGCACAGGATCGAGATCGAAATGAAGAAAATCCGGGCGGTTGACGTCATCGCATCGTGCATACCACGGATTCAGATCAATGCAGCCGAGATTCACCACCCAAAGAAGCGCCGCGAGATGTTCGATAATCGGGAAATCAATGATGTTTCCGGAGCGATGTTCGATGGAGCACAGCGGAATGTAAGGCGGACGCGGCGAAGGGGCGCGCTTCATGAAGAAGAAATCGCCGGCGATTCCGTTGGGATAACGCTTCATCACCATGGCGCGATCGCGCAGATGCGGCAGCAGCCACGGAGAAACGTCGAGATAGTATTGAAGCAGGTCTCTCTTGGTGAGATTCAGTTCCGGCCAGAAAACCTTCTGCAGATTCGTGAGGTGGACGACGCCGCCGGGGGCGCGGAGATTCGTTTCGCTCACGCCGCGGGGGATTTCGAATTTGGAGGGATCGGGCTCGCGTCTTGTTGCGGGACGGCGCGGCAAACGTGCGCGTGTGTTTCCGGATTTGGCTCGCACGGCCATCAACTCACTCTCTTCTTAGACGGTGAAGCTCCAGTGCTGGTGACGCTCAGAGAGGAAATGCGCGGCGGGAAAGTTGTGAAAGATTGGAGCCTGTGCAAATTTGGCGCTGTGCGCGGTTCGGTCTAGAATAACTGGCACGTTTCGAGAGGATGAATGGATCATTGCAACGAAAAGCCGTGCATATTTCTTCTTTCGCCGGCAAATTTGTCGGGCAAACGCGGGAAATCGATGTGGGGCGGGAATTCGCGCTGCGAACTCGCAATGACGCTGCGCGATGGTGGCGCGCCGCTCGGAGAGGTATTCAGTTTTATTAGCGGGCTTTATTTTCGCGGCAAGTTGGCCTATGCACGTGCCTTTGCGCGGCCCCCGCGAAATGCTGCGGGTGTGCTAGTTATTACCGCATCGCGTGGCTTAATGGCGCCGGACACGATTGTCGGCACTGAGGAACTGCAAGCCATGGCCGCAAGCTCAATCGATGAACGCCAAATGAGTTACCGGGAGCCTCTGGAGCGCGACGCGCGGCGATTGGCTGCAAAGCTGAGGGGCTGCGAGGTCGTGCTGCTCGGCAGCGTGGCCACGCAAAAGTACGTCGAGCCGCTGCTCGGAGTTTTTGGCGCGAAGCTGATGTTTCCCGCGGAATTTGCCGGACGCGGCGACATGAGCCGCGGCGGCTTAATGCTGCGCGCAGTCCGTGAGAGTGCGCCCCTCACTTATGTCGGCGTTGCAAATTCGATGCGGCACGGCCCGCGTCCGGCGAAACTTCCGAGAATTTCGAACTCGCCTCTTGGGGAGAAAACCGCGGTTTGAAGTTGCCGACGCGTTGAAAGAGAATCGATCCCGTCACTTCTTCGTACCCGGACTTTCGTACAGGTGTGGATTAACCTGAGCTGCCCTTCCTGCCAGTAGTTTTGCCATTCCGCGAGCGGATAGACTAGGCGAATTGCGGCGAGCCCATCGAATTTCCGTCGCAAGGTGCGCATCGGATGTCATCTGAACTACAGCGGGTCGGACGCAGCGAGTGGTGGCTTTGGTTTTGGACGCTGGTGGTGACGGCGCTTTCGAGCGCCGCGCTTTCCCTTTCCTTTTTCCGTACTCTTTTCCTCCACAAAGAGCACTTCTATCAAATCACTTCCGACCAGACACGTTGGGGAATCCTGAGCCTGCTACTGCTTTTCAATGGATGGCTTATCTATCGTCAATGGTATTTCCGGCGGGCGCGAAGGCAGTGGGACACGCAAGGCGCCGGCGCGGAAACCGCGACAGAGAGCCTTCAGAATCCGTTCCAAATGGATCCGGCGACGGGCTTGTACACTCGCGCATCGGCTGAGCAGCGCCTCGGGAAAGAAGTGGCGCGCGCGAAGCGACAGAATCTCCCCCTGAGCCTTGTGGCTCTGCATCTTGATGACCTTGCGCAAATCGTCGAGCGCTCTGGCAAAGAGGCCAGTGACAAACTGCTGGCTGAATTCGCGAACCGCCTGCGCAAGGCCAGCCGCGGCTGCGATTTTTGCGTTCGCCTGGGAAAAGATGATTTCCTGGTGGTTCTGCCCGATTGCAGTCTCGGAGACGCCAAAACCGTTTCCGACCGCGTCGGAACTGTAACCATCAAGTCCGCCGGACAGGAAGTCACCGTCAATTATTCGGTGGGATGGATTGATTACAAGGCCGGCGAAGTCCCTTCCGATTTATTCAAACGGGCCGGGGACGTTCTAAGGCTTTACAACGATGCCAGCAACGACCCATCCTTTGAAAGCGCGAACGGCCAGAAATCACGCTTAAAAGCTCCCCGCGTTCACGCCTGAAAGACGAATCTGGTGGGCCCGCTAGGATTCGAACCTAGAACCAACGGATTATGAGTCCGCTGCTCTAACCGTTGAGCTACGGGCCCGCAGGACACGTACATATTACAAGCAAAGTTGGAAGCGCCAAAGCTGCGGCTGCGGCCAGGCGAAAAGGGCGGAGGTTTTCTGGTCGTGCTGCCAAAATGA
>DASUAV010000021.1:0-7948 GCA_035763605.1 Candidatus Acidiferrales bacterium | reverse complement strand
TTCGCCGAAGGCGAAGACGAACTTCGCGTGTTGTTCAGTTGGACGTTGAAGAGAGTTCCGGTATGGAATTCCTGCGTGTAGCTGAGGTCAACCGCATTCGTGTGGCTTGTCTGCGTGACGTTCTGCGCGCTCGTTCCCACTCCACTGGTCAACGGATTGTTTACCGTCTGCGAAGCATCGCTGAGACTTGTGAATAGACTTATGACCGGATCAAAGCTGCCGCCACCTCCGCCGCCGATAACGAACTGCCCCAGCGGCGTACCGCCGCCCTCTGCTTGCAAAACTTGTGTTTGGTCAATCCATGGAATGTACTCCGCCACGCCAATGTCCAGATCATTCTGCAGCGCCAGCGCAATGGCGTCCTGCAAACTGAGGTTCAACTTGCCGTCCTGGATCAAACTGTAAATCGTCGGCGCGTTCGTCAGATCGGGATGAGGAATCCTGCGGCTCGTGTACGGCGCGAATATGTTGGGAAACGACCGTTTGCCTTTCGTGTAATTCCTCGTGGTCAGCAGCGTAGTGTAGTTCGCTGCCGGAGCGACCTGCCCCGCATTCGTCTGTGCCGGCGCTTGCTGCGATTGCGCTGCGGGAGCTTGCGCGTAGGCCGGTACGCCTGTCGCCAGCGAAGCCGCAAGATAAAGTGCAAGAATGAATCGAGACCAACGCTGAGTCATTGTTCGAGTCCTCTCCGATAAAGAATTTGGCGCGGCTTGCGCCGCTTTCTTTCGCATCGCCGTCACATGATGGAAAAGTGCAAAGCATTTCCCGCAGCAAGGCGCAAGCCAAGTGTATGTCCTTGAAAACACGCAGGTAAGTAGAAGATTCGCGCGGCCCAATCGTTCGCAACCGGACAGCTCTAACCAAAACCGGACACCATTAAGCGAACTTGCTGTATAAACGCCATCGCTTGCGCAGATCTCGGCTTAACCTTTCCCAAGCGCGGGATGCGTAGCCGCCGCGGGCTTACCCGCAGAACGCCTGCGCAGAACGCCGTCCAATCCCCAAATCTCTCCCGCTCGCGCAGCAAAGAAAATCGCGAACAAAAACAGCAGCGGAATGTGATCGAGATTCGCGCCGAAGTATTTCCACACCGCCGCGCCATGCCCGGGCGCGTACCACGTTGCCAGCGCCAGGCTCACCATGTGAATCGCGCCTCCTACCGACGCGACGCGTACAAATAATCCCAGCACCAGCGCGATTCCAATCGCCATCTCGCCCCACCCAACGATTGCCGCGCAAAACACCGGATGCGCCAGCGCAAAATTCTGCAAAAACGCGCCGTAGAATCCCACCGGCTCATTCGCGCTCAGCCATCCGTGAATCCATCCTTGCATCCCGCCGTGCGCAAACGCCGGCCCCACAATTTTGTATTCGCCGAAAAACAAAAAAATGATTCCTGTCAGAATCCGAACGACCGCAATCGTTTTTCTCGCCTCTTCATTCATCCTTCCCTCCACGCGCGAACGAAAAATCATGCTCGCGGCTCACTCCCTTTGCAAAGCCGCAGTGCAATTTGCTTGCTGGCCACCTGACCACTGCGCACTGACCATTTTTCTAGCTCTCGTGCTCCACCAACCGCTTCAATCGCAACAAATCATTCCTGTCCCGCCGTGCGACCGCATGTCGTGTAAGCAGCCAGTCGAAAATCTTGCCCAGCCGATCGGGCATTTCGTACGAATCGGTCATCTCCACACGCGCTCCGATGGGAATCTCGCTGATTTCCCACCGCTGCATCCCGCGCACGCCATATGCGTCTTGAAATTTCCATTCCAGAATCCGCCCGCGTTCGAACTCCGTCACCACAGCGGTGTGCGTGAACGCGCGCTTCCCCATTCGTCCTGTCAGCCTCACCTTCAATCCGTTTCGGAACTCAATCGCGCCGCCCTGCACTTCGAACCGCAAATCCATTTCTCGCCCGTACCACGCTCCCATGCGATGCGGCACAAAAAATGCGCCCACGATTTTCGCGGGCGCGGCAATATCCAACGTGAATTTCAGTTCCGCCATTTGCGGCGGCTATCTTACAGAATTTGCCTCGTGGAGAATACCGAGAGAATCACGCCTGCCGCGCGGGAAGGTGGCAATCCGGGGAATTTTCGAGGTAGTCCTTCATGCGTTCGGAAAAAATCATGATATTTCGCCGGCCATAGTCCAGCATGCCTTTTTCGCGGAACTGATTCATCATCAGCGTCACGACTTCGCGCGTTGTACCGACTAAGTTCGCCAAGTCCTCATGCGTCCATCCATTCACCGCGCGCGACCCGCTTTCCGCGCCGCTCTCTGCATCCGACTGCCCCAGCCGCATCAATTCTTTCGCCAATCGTCTCGACACGCTGTCGAAACTAAGCATCGCCACCTGTTTCTGATAATCCATCAGCCGCTGGCACACCACTCGCAAAAACGCCTGGCTGACCTCCGGCGCATGAGCAAATAATTTCGTCACTCCGTTGATGTGAATTGAAAGCAATTCCAGCGGCTCAAGCGCAATCGCCTGCTCCTGCCGCTTTGCGACCTCGCACAAGCACAATTCTCCAAAAAGTTCGCCCGGCCCGTAAAGCCCGATAATTTTTTCCTGGCCCTCCGGCGAAATAATCACTGTCTTCGCGCGTCCCTGCTCGATCCAGAAAATCGCGGTCGCGGGCTCATCCAGCCGGTAAATGCTCTCGCCTTTTCGAAACGACAGCTTCGAGCTGAATGGCTTCAATTCCGAGATGTGCGCGCGCACAACCGAGGAAAAATCCGCGCAGCAAAATGCTTTCAACATTGGAACCACCCCAGGGCCGTCGCTAGAAGGAAGATGCTCAAACTCCAATTTATGGTTCACTTTTATTACGCAAAAGCAGAGCTGCCGGATTGTACATTTACTTACATTCGTGCCGTACGTTTCCATACAGCTTTCGATTTCGCTCCCGGGTACATTCCTCCTGCGCTCGGTGCGTTCGCCCGAGCCGCGCAGATTTAGTTTTTTCGGGGGTGCTCCATGGATGCGATGAAGAAAGCTGCCGCCATTTTCCTGATCGCCATTGCCTGCTGCTTCGGTGTCGCGCTCGCACAAAATTCCGAAGATCATCATGTGGACTCTGACGACCGCAATCCGCATCAAAATCAAACCGCATTAAAATTGATCGCGCAGGGCCGCCAGACGTTTCGCTTCGATACTTTCGGCGACCAGGCTTTTTGGGGCGGCCAGCTCCATCTGCATCAGGCCATCGAAGGAGCAAAGCTCGGCGGCGTCGGCCCCGGCGTAAGCCCTGCCACCGCGCTTGCCGTCGGGTTGAAAGTGGATTCCGATGCTCTGCCTCCTTCCATCAAGCAGGCGCTGCGCGCAGGCAAGGTGAATCTCAATGATCCCGCCGTCACTCTCGCGCTCTTGAAATTGAACGCCGTCGTCGGCATCACCGGCTTTTTCAACTCTCAAGGCACGCTGCGCTCCATCGGCATTCAATGCGCCCTATGCCACTCTACTGTGGACAACTCCTTCGCTCCCGGCATCGGCCGTCGCCTCGACGGCTGGGCCAATCGCGACCTCAACGTCGGCGCTATCGTCGCACTCGCCCCGAATCTCGATCCGCTCGCCGATTTGCTTGGCGTCAGTCAGGCAACGGTGCGCACAGTTTTGAACAGTTGGGGCCCCGGTCACTTCGATGCCGAACTCGAACTCGACGGCAAAGCTTTTCGTCCTGACGGCAAGACTGCCGCAGTTTTGATTCCGCCCGCTTTTGGCCTCGTGGGAGTCAATCTCCACACTTGGACCGGCTGGGGCTCTGTGCCTTACTGGAATGCTTTCGTCGCCAATCTCGAAATGCACGGCAGCGGCACATTTTTTGACCCGCGCCTCGATGACGCTTCAAAATTTCCCATCGCCGCGCGCGCCGGCTTCGGCCACGTCGCTAACAAGCCTGACCTCATCACTCCGAAGCTCGCCGCCTTGCATTTCTATCAGCTCTCGATTCCCGCGCCACGTCCGGCCGCCAACAGTTTCAATCACGAAGCAGCCGAGCGCGGCAAAGAATTGTTCAACGGCATCGCCAAATGTTCCACCTGTCACGTTCCGCCGCTCTTCACCGAACCTGGTTGGAACATGCACAAGGGCGAGGAAATTGGCATTGATGATTTCCAGGCTGATCGCGCGCCCGACGGCCGCTATCGCACATCTCCTCTTCGCGGTCTCTGGACGCACACCAAAGGCGGCTTCTACCACGATGGCCGCTTCGCCACGCTGAACGATGTCGTGCAGCACTACAACTCGTTCTTCGGCCTCGGCCTCGACGATAACCAAGTACACGATTTGGTTGAATATCTGAAGTCGCTCTAGTAAATGCGCAGTTCGTAGGGCCCGACTTTTTTCATCCGCCCGCTCCGTGCTCGCGCTGTGAATCAGCGCACTCGGCGGGATGCCGTTTTCCTTGCGGCGTCTCGCCACGGACTTTGCACCAAATAACGCGGCACCGCTGTTGCGTTTTCCTTGCTGGCCGCAAGCAGCTTTCGGCGCAGCAGCCAGCTCACCGCCGCCTGCGCGGAGCTTTTGGAAACTCCCACGGATTCCGCCAGTTCCTGATAGCTCACCTGCACTGGCGCTTGCCGACGCGCCTGCTCCGCGGCCAGCCACAGATAAACCAGGAAGCTCGCCGGCTTGCGATCGTGCGCTACGAGATCGCGCATCAACACGTCCACAATGTAATCGTCCAGATTCATTTACGCTATACCTGCCACTAATATAGCAAAGACTGGATGATTGCGCCCCTGCGGAATTCCTCTTATCCTTGCATCGTCTTTCGCCAAAAAAGGAGCGCGCATGATTCGAGGAATCAAATTTGTCGGCATTCCCGTTCGCAATCAGGACGCCTCGCTGAAATTCTTCACCGAATCTCTGGGCATGAAAGTCGCCACCGATCAACCGTTCAATGGCCGCCAGCGATGGATCGAGCTGCTCATTCCCGGCGCGGACACCGGCATCGCTCTTTTCACGCCCGACGGCCACGAGAAACGCATCGGCGAATTCCAATCCATTTCGTTCTGGTGCGATGACGTGTTCGCCACAGCCGGCATTCTCAAATCCAAAGGCGTCGTTTTCTCACAAGAGCCAAAAAACGAATCCTGGGGCTCCGCCGCGATTTTCAAAGATCCTGATGGGAATCAATTTGTGCTTTCGAGTCGCGGAAAACAAAAATGAGCAGCCCGCTCACCAAAAAGCTGGGAATGAAGTCAGGAATGCGCGGCCTGATTCTCGGTGCTCCCGATGGTTATCTCGCTTCTTTGAAGCCGCTGCCCGAGGGCTTCACCATCTTCACAAAAATTTCCGGTGCGTACGATTTCGTCGAGATTTTCGCTTTGCGGCTTTCGCAAGTCAGCGACTTCGCCGCGCGCCTGCCGAAACTCGCTTCTCCAAACGCGCTCGTGTGGATCTCCTACCCGAAACAAACCTCCAAGTTGGACACGGACCTGAACCGCGACATCATCTGGAAGGAAATGAACCGCGCAGGTTGGCCGGGCGTCTCCATCATCGCCATTGACGAAACCTGGTCCGCGCTGCGCGTCCGCCCAGCTAAACTCGTCCGCTCCAAACGCGCACACTGCTAGTGGAATTATCTTTTCGTATGATTTTCGTGACTTAAAAAACTGACCTACTCGTATCTGAGAGCGACCATGGGATCGACTTTCATCGCGCGCCGCGCGGGAAGGTAGCACGCAAGCAATCCCACAGCAGTAAGCAACGCAATGGAAGCAAGAATCGCGACGAGCCCTGCTGGTTTGACGCCGTAAAGCAGACTGGCCATCAGCTTGGTTAATCCAAAAGACGCGGCCACTCCCGCGGCCAAACCCGCTGCCACGAGCCATCCGCCCTGGCGCAGAATCATTTTTGCGATGCTGTCGCGTTGCGCTCCAAGCGCCATGCGCACGCCGATTTCATGCGTTCTCTGGCTGACGGCGTAGGAGACTTGACCGAAGAGGCCGGTGCAGGAAAGCACTACGGCCAACGCCGCAAAAAGTCCGAGCAGCCAGAGCACGAATCGCTGGTCTGCTTCGGTCTCCGCGACCACGTCGTCCATCGTCTTCACGCCGTACACCGCCTGGCTGGGATCCTGAGAATAGATGGCCTGCTGAACGGATTTGGCAAGCAGGAGCGGGTCGCCCTCGGTGCGCACGGCCAAGCTCATCGTCTGCGTGAGATAAGCCCAACTCGCCTGCGTGCACGGTTCGTCGGCTTCCGGCAAAACTTCGGTGTCGAGACCGGTCTGGTGCGAATCGTCCACTACGCCAACAATCGTCTGCCAATGTCCTTCATCGCTGAAATCTATGCGCTGGCCGAGCACGTTCTCTTTAGGAAAATACTTGCGGACAAAAGCGCGATTGACGACCAGCACATTTTCCGAATTCGCCGTATCGCCCGCATTGAACCAGCGGCCCTGTAACAAGTGAATTCCCATTACGCGGAAATAGTCCGGGCTGATGGCGCGCACCTCCGACCACGGCGCTTCGCTTTGTGCAACTTTGGCGCGGCCCTGCACCTGGAAGCCGCTGTTTGTTCCCCAGCTTTGCATCGGGAGATAAGTGATGACGGCGGCCGCTGTAACGCCTGGAAGCGCCTTGATGCGTTCGAGCGCAGGACCAAAAGAGAGCCACGCGGGATGCGCCGCGGAATTATTCTGCGGCGGCAACGGGATGCGCATAACCAGCACGTGATGAGGATCGAAGCCTGGATCGAGGCGCGAAAGTTTTGCAAGGCTCTCGATCATTCCGCCGGCGGTCACAAGCAGCAGACAGGCGACACTCAGTTGCAAAACGATCAAAATGTTTTGCATTACGAGGGTTCGCCGCGCGCCGGAGGCCGTTTGCGCGCCTTCCTTGAGCGTTTCGTGCACGTTCACGCGCGAGGCGTTCCAGGCCACTCCCATCGAGAGCAGCACAGCAGCGAGCGCGGCAAGGCCAAGCGCGAACGCAAATACCGTGGCATCGGGACGGATGCGTCCCGGATCAGAAAAGTAGAGACTCGCTAAAGCAACGATCGCTTGAACGGACCATCGCGCCGTCAAAGCCGCCAGCAACGCTCCGCACAAAGCAAGCACCAGGCCTTCCGCGAAAAACTGCCGCACCAGACGTCCGCGTCCTGCGCCCAGCGCCGCGCGAATGGCCAGTTCACGGCAGCGAGCCTCTGCGCGCGAGAGGACGTAAGAGGAAACATTCGCGCAGGCAATCAGAAACACGAATCCCATGACGGCGAAAACGATCAGCAGGCTCGAGCGAATGCCGCCCACAGCTACGTCCTTGAGAGGAATCAGCAATGCGCCGAGCTGCGCATCGGTGTCGGGATAAGTTTTTGCGAGGCGCGCCGAAATGGCGTTCAGTTGCTCGCGTGCTTGCGAAATCGCAATTCCCGGCTTGACCCGCGCGATCCCGGCAAAATCATGCGAACCCCTCGTCATCTGTTCCTTGAGAGGAGTGAGCGGCACCCATAGCTCGGTCACCGGATGCGGGAAATGAAAATTCGGAGCGGCTATGCCCACGACTGTGTAGCTTGCGCCGCTCAATTGCACGGTTTTTCCGACCAGACTTCTGTCGCCGCCAAATTCGTTCTGCCAGAGCTCATAGCTGAGTACGACAACGTGGTTCGCGCCGGCCTGATCTTCGCCCGTGGCAAATCCGCGCCCCAGGTAGAGCGGCTTTTGCATCATGTCGAAGAAATTGGGCGACACACGCGCCGCTTCGACCGCTTGCGGCTCGTTCGGCCCGCGAAGATTGAAGCGCACCGCGGTATAAAGCGACATTCCCCGGAAATCCGTGCTTTGCGCTTCCCAGTCATTGAAATCGGGAACAGAGATGCTGCCGGTCCACGTTCCGTGCGTCCGCCACATATTGACGAGCTGCTCGGGATGCGGGTACGGCAGCGGCTTTATTAGCACCGTGTTTACGACCGAAAAAATCGCGGTGTTGGCGCCGATGCCGAGGG
>DASUAV010000020.1:0-5364 GCA_035763605.1 Candidatus Acidiferrales bacterium | reverse complement strand
CCGTAAATCACATGCCAGGTCAGAAAGAGCGGGTCGGTTGAAAAAAGCCTCAAGACCTCGCGTTCGTTCGCGGCGGCCGATGGGAAGCGGCGTGAGTTAGGCGGCGATAGGAGCGGCCATGCTTAGTTCATTCAGGGAATGTGCGGCGCGGATTCGAGCGATATTTTCGGGGCGGCGTAATGATGCGGAATTTTCGGATGAGCTGCGCGGGCATCTGGAGTTGCTGACGGAGGAAAATGTGCGGCGGGGGATGCCGTTGGAGGAGGCGCGGCGGCAGGCGCGGATTCGGATGGGCAACGCGACGCAGATTCGCGAGACCCACCGGCAACTGACGGGACTTCCCTTCCTCGAAACGCTGTTACAGGACGTTCGCTATGCGCTGCGGATGCTGGGGAAAGCGCCGGGATTTGCGGCGGTGGCGGTGCTCACGCTGGCGCTGGGAATTGGCGCAAACACGGCGATTTTCAGTTTGGTGGACTGGCTGATTTTGCGTCCGCTGCCCATTTTGCAACCGAGCCGCGTGGTTTTTGTAGAGAAGGAGTTTCGCAACGGTCAGCACGGCACGCAATTTTCGTACCCCGATTTTCAGCGCATCGAGCAGCAGACGCCCGGAATTTTCGAGACGGTCGGCGCGGCGCGCATGTTCGTAATGGACGGATTGAGCGTGGACGGGCAGAGCGCGCCAATGTGGGCGAATTACGTTGACGGAAACTTTTTTTCGCTGCTTGGAGTGAAGCCGGCGCTTGGGAGGCTGCTACTGCCATCGGAAGGAAGCGTGGCCGGAGCGGATCCCGTTCTTGTGCTGGGCTATTTGTACTGGAAGGGGCGCTTCGGCGGGGACGCGAACATCATCGGAAAGAAAGTTTCCGTGAACGGGCATCCGATGACCATTGTCGGCGTAGCGCCGAAAGATTTTCAAGGATTGGCGGCGCTGCTGGACACGCAGGGTTACATGCCGCTGGGAATGATGGCTGCGCTGCAAGACGCTTCGCCGACATTTTTTTCGAACACGAAGAATTCGAGTTTGGAGCTAATCGCGCGGTTGAAACCGAGCGTGACGTTCCCGCAGGCCGACTCGGCGCTGCAATCCGTCTCGCAACATCTTTCCGAGGAAAACCACGAAGAAATGACGCTTCATGCCGTTTACCTGGGCCCGGCGAGCCTGGTGACTGGACCGGCGGTACGTCCGATGCTGAATTTGGTGAGCGCGGTTTTTCTGGCGCTGGCAGGCGCGGTGCTCATTCTGGCTTGCGCGAACATTGCGAATCTATGCCTGGTGCGCGTCGCGGCGCGCCATCGCGAAGTTGCCGTGCGCGCGGCGCTGGGAGCGACACGGAGCCGATTGATTCGACAACTACTGACGGAAAGCATTCTGCTGGCGGCGTTCGGCTGCATTGGGGGAGTCGTAGCGGGAATCGCGGCGAGCGCGGCATTCGGATCCATTCCGCTGCACACGGCGATTCCGACGGTGCTCGATTTTCGATTCGACTGGCGCGTTTTTGCGTATGCGATCGCGGCGGCGGCAGTGACCGCGGTGTTTGTGGGAATTACGCCGGCGATGCGCGTGTCGCGGACGGAACTGAGCGAGATTCTGCACGAAGGGGGACGCACATCCACGAGCGGACGCCAGCGGCTGCGCAGCGCGCTGGTGACGGCGCAAGTGGCTGGTTCGCTGATGCTGCTGATTGTCGCGGGACTTTTTGTGCGCAGCCTGGCGAAGGCGCAGCACGCGGATTTGGGATTTGATCCGCAGCACGTGCTGAACGTTTCGGTGGATCCGCACGAGGCCGGATACAAAGAGGCGCAGACACGCGAGTTTCAGAAGACGCTGCTGGAGCGGGCGCGCGCGCTGCCGGGAGTGGAATCGGCGAGTTTGGCGCTGTGCGTCCCGATGGGATATGCCAGCTACGGCGCGACTTTGTAAATTGATGGATACCAGCCGCGACTCGGCGAAGGAGATCCGGGCGCGGGATTCAATGCGGTGTCCGCGGACTATTTTCGCACGATGCGAATTCCGCTGGTTGAGGGGCGCGCTTTCCAGGATTCCGACGCTCAGCAGTCGCAGCACGTCGCGATTATCAATCAGAATTTCGCGAAGGATTATTTTCACGGGCAGGATCCGATCGGGCGGCATTTCAAGCTAAAGAGCGATGGCGCGGTTGCGATGGAAATTGTCGGCGTGGCGCGCAACAGCCGCGATTCGGACGTTTTCACGAACAACGATGCTTTCTTTTACGTTCCGGTGACGCAGTATTTCAATTCGGTGATGACGCTGCAGATTCGCACGGCGGCGGGTCCGGAGACTCTTGTGCCGGAAGTGACGGGGATGATTCATTCGCTGGATGCGGCGATTCCGGTGTTTGACGTGGAGTCGATGACCACGGTGATGGAGAGCCTGAATGGATTTTTGCCGTTTCAGATGGGAGCGGCGCTTGCGGCTGCGCTGGGAATTTTGGGGCTGATTCTGGCGATTGTCGGCGTGTACGGCGTGGTGTCGTACGCGGCGAGCCAGCGCACGCACGAAATTGGGATACGGCTGGCGCTGGGAGCGCAACCGGCGCAAATTTTGGGAATGATTTTGCGGCAGGGACTGGTCATCGTGGGAATTGGCGTGGCGGCAGGAATTTTGGCGGCGGGGGCGCTGGCGCGCGTGGTTGGGAATTTGCTCTACGGCGTGGCGCCGTTTGATCCGGTGACGTACATCGGTGCGTCGGTTGCGCTCGGCGTGATTGCGCTTGTGGCGTGCTACGTTCCGGCACGGCGAGCGATGCGGGTTGAGCCGATGGTGGCGCTTAGATACGAGTGACGAGTGGCGCGCGAGCCTAGAAGCGTGAACAGTGGTCAGTGGTCAGTGGTCAGTGGTCAGCAGGCAAGAGCGATCCAAGCAAGCGACTGACGCGGAGCACAACTCCCAGCGCCGAACGGGCCGATAAAATTCAAATGCAGAGCTTCACGTCGGATTAGTCCAAAGCGAGGCCCGAGTCTAAAGGGCCGATAAAATAAATCGGCCCCTACAAATGCAGAGCACGTCTGTTGACAGCAAAGCGGCGTTCCGCAGAAACATTCGGAATGCAAACAGCACATCGCGCCACCGCACCTCCGTAAAATCAAGCACGACAGGCAAATCGGCGGCCAATTGCCGCAATCCAAACAAGTCATCGAGTCGCGCGCATGCAAAGGCAAGGCCTCACGTCAGACTGGCGAAACCGGCCAGTCGGGACGTGAGCTACAGGGTAAGAAAGCGTGGATTACTCGGTGCTGGTGGCTTTGCTGCGGAGGAGTGATTCGGCGCGCGCTACGTCTGCGGGAACATCCACTTCCACACTTTCGTAAGCGGCAGCCTCGCCGACGGCGATGCGATAGCCGTTTTCCATCCAGCGAAGCTGCTCGAGCTGCTCGATGCGTTCGAGTTCGCCGGGGGGAAGCGCGGGAAAATCGAGGAGCGCATCGCGCCGAAACGCGTACAGTCCGATGTGTTTGAAGAAATGAGCGACCACGTGCTGGCCGGCGTCGCGCACCCAGGGAATCGGCGCGCGAGAAAAGTAGAGCGCGCGGCCGTCGAAATCGGCGACGACTTTGACGATGTTGGGATTCATTATGTCTTCGCGGGCGGTGATGGGGACGCACAGCGTCGAGACGTGAACGTCTTCGCCGGCGGCGAGCAGGGCGTCAATGGCTGCGTCTATGATTTCCGCGCGAATGAGCGGGAGATCGCCTTGCACGTTGACGTACACGTCGGCGGGAATGTGTACGGCGACTTCGGCGATACGGTCGGTGCCGGTGCGATGCTCGCGGCGGGTCATGATGGCTTCGCCGCCAAACGATTGCACGGCGTCGCGGATGCGTTCGTCATCGGTGGCCACGACGGCACGGGAGGCGCGTTTGGACTGGCGGGCGCGTTCGAGAACGTGCTGGATCATTGGGCGTCCCGCGATTGGCGCGAGCGGTTTGCCGGGGAAGCGCGAAGAATCGTAGCGCGCGGGAATGACGATTAGGACGGGCGTTTGCGCAGGCATGGCGGGTTTGCGGTTCGCGAAAGCTCCGGAAAATATGTTAGCACGGCAGGTGCTGATGAGCGGCGAGGAGTTCCGTGTCTGGATGGCAGGTGACGGACGAGCTCAGAGTTCGCGCGATGCACGGCGGGCGGGGTAAACCCTGTCCCTACGAAACGCGAGGCGGGCAGCGCGCGTACTGGAGAACTCGTCTGCCCAAAAGCCGCAGACCTTCCCAAGAGCGGAAGGTCTGCGCTACACAAGCACGGCAAGCCTGCACAGAATTCAGCACGAAGGCGCACAGGCTGAAGCCTGTGCCACTGTGAACAATTCTGCGCTATAGGGACAACGGCGGAGCGGGCGTAGAATCGGCGCGAGGATGAGCCACGAGGCGGATGGCGGGGCGGCGAAGAGCTTAGCGATGGAAGCAAGCGGAGTGAAAAGCGTGCAAATTCCGGCGGAGCGGCCGATGAGGAGAATCCTCGGGCTGGAGTGGCCGCGGGAGGTGAGCGCGGCGGAGCGCAATTCGTTGCTCGCAGGCGGCGTGGGATGGATGCTCGATTCGTTTGACGTGACGCTGTACGCGATGGTGCTGGCGTCGCTGATGCGCGATTTGGGAATCGGGAAAGAAGCGGGCGGGCTGCTCGGTTCGCTGACGCTGGTGGCTTCGGCAGTCGGAGGCGTGATTTTCGGATTCGTGGCGGATCGCATTGGGCGGACCCGCTCGCTCTCGACCTCGATTGTGATTTATTCGCTGGCGACCGCGGCGTGCGGATTCGCAAGCTCGGTGGCGGTGCTGGCGGTTTTTCGGGTGATTTTGGGATTAGGGATGGGTGGCGAGTGGACCGCGGGCGCGGCTTTGGTGGCGGAGACGTGGCCGGCGGAGCATCGCGGCAAGGCGCTGGGATTGATGCAGTCCACGTGGGCAATTGGAGGGATGCTCGCGGCGGGCGCGGCCTGGGCGATTTTGCCGCGCTGGGGATGGCGCGGCGTTTTTTTTGTCGGCGTGCTGCCGGCGCTGGTCGCATTTTGGATTCAGCGGCGCGTGCCGGAGCCGGAAATCTGGAAAGAGCGCGGAGATTCCTCCGTAAATGCGCGGCGCGTGCCTGTTCGCGAATTGTGGCGCAAAGACATTCGCTGGAATGGCTTTGTCGCAACAGCGATGAATACGTTCAGCATGATTGGATATTGGGGGCTGTTCACGTGGATTCCGGCGTATTTTTCGCTGCCGGTGGCGCAGGGCGGGCGCGGGCTGAGTGTTTCGAAAACGTATAGCTGGCTGATCATCATCGCTGTGGGACAGTGGTTCGGGTACGTGACGTTCGGATTTGTCGCGGATGTGTGGGGACGGCGGCGAACATATTTCAGTTAT
>DASUAV010000019.1:0-28549 GCA_035763605.1 Candidatus Acidiferrales bacterium | reverse complement strand
GCACTGACCACTGTCCACTGATTGCCCGCTCGTCACTCGCCACTTGCCACTCGTCACTGTTTTTCGGCTTTCAACAGCCACCGCGTCAGCGCGTACACCGCCCCAATCAGCAGAATCGGCGCGATGATCGTCAGCGCCTTGTTTTCCAACATGAAAGCCTCGACCGCTTTGCCGTACTCGACGGCTAAAATTCCCTCGACCGTGTAGCGCACGCCGCGTCCGACCAGAATCCCAATCACAAACGTTCGCAGCGGAACCTGCGCCACTCCCTCCGCAATCACGAACGCTTTGAACGGCATCGGTGGCGGCAGCACTGCCGGCAAAATCACGCTCAGGAACGCATGTTCTTGCACGAGGCTTTGAATTCTCCCGGGCGCTTTTCTGGCGTGCCGTTTGCGGTAAGCCTCTCCACCTTTTTTCGACAGGATGTAAAGCCAGATGCATCCCGCGAGCGAGCCAACCGTCGCCATAAACAAATAGTACGCAACTCGCGGCGGCCGCTGAATTACAAACTGCATGTAGAGCAGATCAGTAATAAAGGGAAATGACAGAACTGAGGAGTCTAGGAACGCGATAACGAATAACCCTGCGCCGCCCGAAATGCTGACGATCTTCGTAATCCACTTCGGGACCTTCGGCGTCTTCGGCGCGCGCATGACCTCGATGAGCGACAAGCCCGGCATTGTAACAGAGATGCCCGGCAGACCTTTGCCGCTCACAACATCGCGATGGCCTCGGCAAGAACGCCGGATTATAACCTCAGGGCAGATCTGTAGCGCCCACCTTCAGGCGGGCAGCCTTATGTTCATCTCATCAAACGCACGCAAAGCCCTGCGTAGCGGCCACCTTTAGGTGGGCGCTCTGTTTTTCATCCGTCCCATTTCTGAGTTAAAGCCAATTCACTCCGTCGCCCGTTTCTGCCTGACGTTTCCGGATTGCTATTCGCCGTTGTAGGGCCCGATTTCGTTCATCGGGCCGCCCGTGTTCGCGCGGTGCCACTTGTAGCTCACGTCCCGGCCAGCTGAATTTGCCGGTCTGATGTGAGGCCTTTTCGCGCTCAGTCGCCCCTGCGCGAATTCACAAGAGGCCTGCTGCACACGATTCCAAAGGCAAGGTTCCGCATAGAATTCGCGCCGCCTCCGCTCGCGAAAAATTCCGCCTCGCGCTAAATTGAAAATCTACGCTATACTTTTGCGTTGGCGTGGGAAACCACGCCGCTCAGGAGAATGCTCATGAAATCCACGATCAAACTCGGCTCGTTCGTCCTCGCGATTTTTGCGCTGACGATATTCGCTCTGCCGCTCTCCGCGCAGCAGGACAAAAGCAAACGCCCCAGCCCGCCCGCGAGCGCGCAATTCACTTTTCCTGACGGCAAGACTTTGAAAATCGATTACTCCAGCCCGCGCATGAAAGGACGCAAAGTCGAAGGCGGCCTCGAGCCGTATGGCCAAGTTTGGCGCGTCGGCGCGAACGAAGCCACCACGTTCGTCACGGACGCCGACCTCATCGTCGGCGACAAAGAAGTCCCGGCGGGCGCCTACACGCTCGATGCCATTCCTGGCCCCGACTCGTGGACGCTGATTATCAGCAAGAAGACCAAGAACGACAAAGGCGGCCCGGTTTGGGGCATTCCCTATCCCGGCGAGCAGTATGACTTCGCCCGTACGACCATGAAAGTCCAGAAACTCGACGCGCCTCTTGAGGACTTCACAATTTCGCTGGTCAAAGCCGGCGATGGCTGCTCCATGAATTTCGATTGGGACGTCACCCGCGCGACCATCCAGATTCGCGAAAAGAAGTAAGAAAGCACTGGAAGGCGGTGTTTTAGGCGCGAAATCACGAGACGTAACAAAACGATACCTCGCGCCCGTAAGCTGCACAAAACATTGCGGGTTGCGCGGAATCGAGAGCGTAAAATTCTAATCGATACACAAAACGCCAGTCCCAAATAGTCAAGTCGCTGAAAACAGAGCACATAAAAATTTCTAATCGAGACAAAATTGCACTTTTTCCATTTACGACGCAACGCCTCCTGCGCTCATACACTTTTGGCGTGATCCAGTTGCCGGATTTTCATAAAACTGAGCCGCGCACCGCGCGTGCGCCGAGGTTGACGAATTCTGCATTTCCTGTTACAAACGCTTGCTCTGGACTGGTCTGCATGTGAGCCTGTACGGCTCGCCATGAGGGAGTTCCATCAACATTTGCGTTTTCTCGAAATCTTAGACTTCCGGAAGCTGAGAATCTCTGCCGATGTGTGTACATAGGAGGATTTCTGATGAGTAATTGGCTCGCACGCGTTTCTTCGCTACGAAGCCGAGTCGCCGGCGCAGCCAGCGCCACATTTCTGCGCGGAGGCGCGGCAGCAAGCGCCCTTTTGATGCTTGCCGCGGCGGCGCACGCGCAAACCACTCCCGAGGGCGGAGGCGGCGAGGCGAGCCTGAAAGTTCCCGACCTTGCCCAGTCGCAATTCCTCGGCGTGAACGGCCATACTCTGCTGCTCTGGGGAATTCTGTTCTGCGTTTTCGGCTTGCTCTTTGGATTGGGAATTTACGTCCGTTTGAAAAACCTCCCCGTGCACCGCTCCATGCAGGAAATGTCGGAATTGATCTGGGAGACTTGCAAGACATACATAACCCAGCAAGGCAAGTTTCTTCTCCTCCTCGAAGGATTCATCGCTCTGGTCATCATCATTTACTTCGGAGTGCTGCTGCATTACCCCGCCGATCGCGTGCTCATCATTCTTGCCTTCAGCGTAGTTGGAATCTGCGGAAGCTACGGCGTGGCATGGTTCGGCATTCGCGTGAACACGTTTGCGAATTCCCGCACAGCATTCGCCAGCCTGCCCGGAAAGCCTTTCCCTGTTTATCAGATTCCTGTTCGCGCCGGCATGAGCATCGGAATGATGCTGGTCAGCGTCGAGCTGCTGATGATGCTGATTATTTTGCTTTTCATCCCGGGTGATTATTCCGGCCCGTGTTTTATCGGATTCGCGATTGGCGAATCGCTGGGTGCGGCGGCGCTGCGAATTGCCGGCGGCATTTTCACGAAAATTGCGGACATCGGGTCTGACCTGATGAAAATCGTTTTCAAAATTAAAGAAGACGATGCGCGCAACCCGGGCGTGATTGCCGATTGCACCGGCGACAACGCGGGCGACTCCGTTGGCCCGAGCGCGGATGGATTCGAAACCTACGGCGTCACTGGCGTGGCGCTCATCGCCTTCATTCTCGCCGGAGTCGCGAATCCTGTGGTGCAGGTGCAGATGCTGGTGTGGATTTTCGTGATTCGCGTAGCCATGCTGGTGGCGGCTGCCGGCGCGTACTTCATCAATGACGCAATCGCCAAAGCGAAGTACGCGAAAGTAGACAAAATGAATTTCGAGGCGCCGCTCACTTCCCTCGTGTGGATTACTTCCCTCCTTTCTATCGCGTTCACCTTTGGAATTTCTTATTTCATTATTCCGGACATCGGCGGCGACCCCACCATGTGGTGGAAGCTTTCCGTCATTGTTTCCTGCGGCACGCTTGCCGGCGCGCTGATTCCCGAACTTGTCAAAGTGTTCACTTCAACGGAGTCGCGGCATGTGCAAGAAGTGGTGGCGTCGGCAAAAGAAGGCGGCGCATCGCTGGATATTTTGTCGGGATTCGTCGCCGGCAATTTCTCCGCTTACTATCTCGGGCTGACCATGCTGGTGTTAATGGCCGTCGGCTACCTGGTCAGCCTGCACGGCCTGCAAAATATAATGGTCGCCGCGCCGGTGTTCGCATTTGGCCTGGTGGCGTTCGGCTTCCTGGGCATGGGGCCCGTCACCATCGCTGTAGATTCTTATGGCCCTGTAACGGACAATGCGCAATCCATTTTCGAGCTTTCGCTCATCGAGCAGGTTCCTGACATTCATCGCGAACTCAAGAAAGATTACAACTTCGACGTGAATTTCGAGCACGCCAAAGAGATGCTGGAAGCGAACGATGGTGCGGGAAACACGTTCAAAGCGACGGCCAAGCCGGTGCTGATTGGAACGGCGGTGGTGGGCGCAACAACCATGATTTTTTCGATCATCATGCTGCTGACCAACCGGCTTACGGAAAACGTCGCGAAACTTTCGCTGCTCCATGCACCTTTCGTTCTCGGAATTGTCGCCGGCGGAGCGATTATTTATTGGTTCACCGGCGCTTCGACGCAGGCAGTGACCACGGGCGCCTACCGAGCGGTCGAGTTCATCAAAGCGAACATCCGACTGGAAGGCGTGGAAAAAGCGTCCATCGCGGACAGCAAAAAAGTCGTGCAGATCTGCACGCAGTACGCGCAAAAAGGCATGTTGAATATTTTCATTGCTGTCTTTTTTGCGGCGCTGTCGTTCGCCTTCGTGGAACCGTTCTTCTTCATCGGTTATCTGATTTCCATCGCGATGTTCGGATTGTTCCAGGCGATTTTCATGGCTAATGCCGGCGGCGCATGGGACAACGCGAAAAAAATTGTGGAAGTCGAGCTGAAACAAAAAGGCACGGCGCTGCACGATGCGACCATCGTGGGCGATACGGTGGGCGATCCATTCAAGGACACTTCATCTGTCGCGCTCAATCCGGTCATCAAATTCAGCACGCTCTTCGGATTGCTGGCGGTTGAGCTTGCGGTGCAGTTGACCACGCAGATCGGCGGACAATTGGTGCACGTGCTTGCGGCGATCTTCTTCCTGCTGTCGTTCTACTTTGTGTACAAGTCGTTCTACGGAATGCGCATCAAGTCAGCGGAACGAGCCGCGGCCCGCGAGCGCGAAGCCGCGCAACGGACGTAGCAAAGAGCCAACTGTTCGCCTCGGCTGGTTTGAAATAGCGTAAAAACAAACGGGGAGCCAGCGGCTCCCCGTTTTCATTTCCATTGCCTTTTATTTCACGCGTCGCGCGATCGGCAGCGACGCAACAGGCTGGCCTCGACCGGAGTTTCCGTACACATTCCACACAAGCGTCCCGATAGCGACGAGCAAGAACGCGAATGCGCCGGAAAAACTGCCGAGGCCGATATGCGTTCGATACTGGCTCGAGTTGGCTATGGTTGACGCCCACGAAAAGTACACGCGAGCGCACTCCAGAACCATCAGCGCCGTGCAAAAGAAATGGATGCGCGTGGTGGAGGGAGCGAACTGCCGACTCGTCTGGCGCGACAGCATCCAGTAGACGGCGGCGAAAATGGCGAACGGCGCGGCAAGTGGCATCCATAGATAACCCGCTGCTAGGTGGATGATCCGTCCGTTCCATAACACCGGCATGCGCGTCACTAGCGGGCTGACAATGGCGAAAATCGTTCCCACCACCACGAAGAACGCCGCACCTGTGCTAAACACGGCCACTGGAGAATCGAATCGCAAACCGAGAGCCTTTGACGCATTGCCCGGCTTGATCTGGTTAAGTGGCGAAAGACTTGTAGCATTCGCCCGCGCTGATGGAGGTGAACCGAGAGCTGCGGCGCTTCGCGGAGGCGGAATGGACGCGGCGTGCGTTGGAAGCTGGGCTGGCCTCTTTTGGTTCTGTTGGATGTAGCTCCAAAAGATGTTGCCGATGAACACGGCCTCGCCAAAAACGAGCATATAGAAGATGGCATTCGCGCTCAGAGATGCGGGCGCGGCCTGATTCGATCCTCCGATGAGCACCGCGATGTATGCCAACAACGTCCACACGATCGCCGCCCAGCACCCCAGCACTTGCACGTATCCGAGCGATGCATCGAGACTGCCTTGAAAATAGCGTTCAACACATGCGTACTCGGCGTACAAGAAGCCGAATGCAAGAAGCGCCAGAAGCATGTCCGAGGCGAACTGGCGGGTGTATTGATACCATGCAGCCATCAAGCCGGGATGGCTCGCCAGGGTGATGATCGAAATGCCCCAAACAATAAGGCAGAACAGCACGGAATAGCGCAGCAGTTCTTTGGGCGATGGCGGATAAGATAGAGAAAACTTGCGAGCGGGAGTCTGCATAACGCAGCATAACATGCCCGTCGCGCGAGACCTGGCTTATGTCGGCCGAGAGTACCCAACTGATAAAGCCAAAAAGGTAATGCGGATCAGAAAACCAGTACAGTCGAGGCGCTTTCATGCGTGACAATTGCGAGCGGCTGAAATGTCAGGAATCCTGCGACTACATTTTGTAGCGGCCGAGGTCTTCGTCATTCAGATTCTCGAGCCAGCGCTTCAATTCTTCGTTGGTGGTTTTCTCGGCAGTCGTGCCGGTAGCCTGCGAGCTCTTGAAGACTTTTTCCTCGACATAAATCGGACAATCGAGGCGCAACGCGAGCGCGAGCGCGTCGCTGGGACGGGAATCCATGGACATGGTTTGGCCAGCGCGCTCCATCCAGATCAGCGCGTAGAAAGTGTCGTCCTTGAGTTCGCTGACGACGACTCGCTGAACGTGAACGTCGAGACCGAGCAAAACATTTTTGAGCAGATCGTGAGTCATGGGGCGAGGCGTTTGAACTTTTTCGATCTCCAGCGCAATGGCGTTGGCTTCGTAAATTCCCACCCAGATGGGCAGAGTGCCCGCCCCCTGCACGGCTTTGAGGACAACCACGGGCATGTTGGTCACCGGATCCATCATCAATCCGCGGATTTTGACTTCGCGTTCCATGGGGCCCTCCTAGCGGACCGGACTAGCGAGGGCTTCGCCGACCAGGCTGTTCGGCCCCGCTCCGGTGATCTTGACTTGAGAGTATTGTCCCAAAACATTTTGACCGGATGAAGTGAAATTTACGATGCGATTTCCGCTGGTTCTGCCGGACCATTGACCGCGCGATTCGTGATGGCCATCCACAAGCACTTCGAATTCGCGTCCGAGGAGCTTTTGGTTCCGGGCGAGCTGAATTTCGCGCTGCCGCTGCTGCAGAATTGCGAGCCTGCGGCTTTTCACTTCTTCAGGAACTGCATCCGGCATGTCTTTCGCGGTCGTGTTGGGACGCGGAGAATACTTGAAACCAAAAACACCATCGAATTGAACTTCTTCGAGCAGGAACATTGTTTCGGCGAATTCGTCGTCGGTTTCGCCCGGGAAGCCAACGATGATGTCGGTCGTAATGGTAAAACCGCGGCGAGCGGAACGAATCCAGGAAATTTTCTCCAGATAATTTTCGCGCGTGTAAGTACGGAGCATTTCGCGAAGGACGCGATTGGAGCCGGACTGCACGGGCAGGTGAATGTGTTCGCATAGAGCGGGAGTGGCATCAATGGCGCTGACAATTTCGCGCGTGAAATCGTTGGGATGCGAAGTGGTGAAGCGCACGCGGCGAATACCGGGAATCGCGGCGACGGCGCAGAGCAACTCGGCGAAATTCATGCGCGCGGTTGATGGATCGCGATAGGAATTTACGGTTTGGCCGAGGAGCTGGACTTCGGTGAAGCCCTTTTCGGCGAGATGGCGGACTTCGTTAAGCACAGACGCGCTGGTGCGGCTGCGCTGCGGGCCGCGCGTGTGGGGAACGACGCAGTAGGAACAAGCGTAATCGCAGCCTTCGATGATGGTCAAATAAGCGCGAAAGGGATTATCGCGGCGGGTGATTTCGGTCTCGAAAGTTTCGTCCGTGTCGAGATCGAGTCCAGTGACGCGCGAGTTCCCTCTTTCGAGCTCGTCGAGCATTTGCGGTAAATTGCGGTAGCTGGCGGAGCCGCAAACCATGCTGACCCAGGGCGCGCGCTTGAAAATCCTTTCGCCTTCCTGCTGTGCGACGCAGCCGAGGACGCCGACGATTTTATTTTCGCCGCGCGGGCCGCGGAAATCGCCAAGGCGAGTGAAAACTTTTTGCGCGGCTTTTTCGCGGATGCTGCATGTATTGAAGAGAACCATGTCCGCGGAATCGGCTGATTCCACCTGGCGGTAGCCGCGCGCGAGCAGAACACCCGCGACCTTCTCGGAATCGTGGACGTTCATCTGGCAGCCGAAGGTCTCGATGAAAAAGGAACGCGATGCCGGAGCGCCCGAAGGAGCGGGAATTCGCGCAGAATCGGCGCCGAGAAGCGAAGCGAGGGGAATATCAATGCGCGAAGACATAGCCAACTCAAAGTTTAGCACAGGGCATCTGAACGCGCAGGCGGGGCGGTGGCCCTGAGAATGTGTCGTTTCAGATACTAGGAAAATTTGGATTGCAGGCGATTCGATTGACCGGATTTTGGCGCGTGTGCTACGGTGAAATTTGGGGCTGGAGGATGCTTCCTCTGAGGAGAAAACCATTTCGTACGCTGTTGGTGTGATACTCGTTGGGCGGCTTGGCACGATTCTGGAGCAAAGCACCTGGGTGGCGCGGGCCGTTTTGCTGATTCTGCTATTCCTTTCGCTTTTTTCCTGGGCGATTATCTTCCAGAAATACCGGATCTTCGCGGTGGCGGAACCGCGTACGCGGAAATTCATGCAACTTTTCCGCACCGGGCGAGGACTGCCGGATCCGAATTCGCTGCGGGCGGGCGCGAGCGGTTCGCCATTCGTGAGCGTGTACGATGCGGGCTATCGCGAGCTCGAAGCACAGCTTGCGGGAGGAAATCCGCATCCTACGGGAAAGTTGAAGAATGGGCGGGCGGTGCTGGTGGAAATGCAACTGGCGTCGGCGGAAGAAACGCGGCAGATGGAAACGAAGATGCCATGGCTGGCGACGATCGGCTCGATCGCCACGTTCATCGGGCTTTTTGGGACGGTTTGGGGCGTGATGGACGCGTTCGCGGGGCTGGGAGAAGCGGGCGAATCAAGCTTGCGCGCGGTAGCGCCCGGAATTGCCGATGCGCTGATTACCACTGCGGCGGGGCTTTTCGCAGCGATTCCGGCGGTGATTGCGTACAACATTTACTTGCACCGCATTCGCGATTTTTCCGCGCGCATGGATAATTTCGCGACGGAATTCGTGAGCAAGATCGAGACGCTGTATACCTAAAATAAGCTGAGAGCGATGGCGCAAGTACAAAAACAACCTGGCGGAACGCTGTCGGACATCAATATCGTGCCGTTTGTGGACGTGATGCTCGTGCTGCTGGTGATTTTTATGATTACCGCGCCGCTGCTCGAATCGGGCATTCAGGTAAATCTGCCGAAAACAAAAATGGTGAAGGAGATCAATCAGGCGCGCATCGTGGTGACGATTGATCGCGCGCAGCAACTTTATCTGGGCAAGGAGCCGGTGAACATTCACGAAATTGGCAAAAAAGTGCTCGCCGAAGATAAAGACATCAACCACACGCCGGTGTACGTGCGATGCGACGAGGCGGTGCCGTTCGGGACGTGGGCGATGGTGGTGGATACGCTGCGGCAGTCGGGGATCAACAATATAAGCGTGGTCACAAAACCGCTGAGCGGCAATCCGCGTCAACAGTGAAATGGAGATAACGCTTCCGTATCAATCGGCCGCGCGACTGAAGCCTCGATGGGGCTCCTCGGTGGTGTTTCACGCGATACTGTTCGGCGCGCTGGCAGGTTCTGTGGCCTTTTCGCGGCAGGGAGCAACCTGGGGCGGAGCGGGCGGTCAAGGGACGATTAATGTGAATTTGGTTGGAAGCGTTCCGGCGATTCCTTTGCCGAAGCCGGACGTGGCGACGAACAGCCGCGTGGTTGACACCACGAAGGGACTTTATCAAACCGAGACGCCGCTGAAAGCGCCGCCGGCGCCGCAACCGAAAGTGACGCCACCGGATGAATCGAACGCCATCTACCTGCCGAAGTTCAACAAGTACAAACAGCCGGAGTATCTAGGCAAGCCGTCCAAAGTGCTGCCGAATCCGGTGCCGCCGCCGAAAAATGCAATTCCCTACGGGCAGGGTGGAGCACCGCAAGTGCCGACGTCGACGTTCATGATGAATCAATCCACAAAGGGCGGGATGGGAATTTCGGGCTCAAGCGGCGGAAGTTTTGGCTCGCAATTTCCGTGGTACGTGGAGGCGGTGCAGCGCAGGGTCAGCAGCAACTGGCTGGAGTCCACAGTGGATCCGACAATCGCGTTCGCGCCGCGATGCGTGGTGACGTTCACGATTTTACGCGATGGCACGGCAACGAATATTCAAGTTACGCAGTCGAGCGGAAACCAATCGGTGGACATGTCCGCGGTACGCGCGGTGAAAAGTTCGAGTCCGCTGGATCGTTTGCCGGGCGGATATAGCGGATCATCGGTGAATGTGGAATTTTGGTTCGATTTTCACCGGCAATGAGATCAGAAAAGCGGAAGCGGCTCTCAGGAATTTAGGTTCAATAGGGGAAGAGATTGAAATGAAAAGGATGGCGGGGATTTGGGTAACGGTTGCGGCGCTGATAATGCTTGCCGCGCCACGAACGTTTGCGCAGGGCGGACAGGACTGGTTCAAAACGGGCACGGGGCTTGGCGTGCAGAAAGTGCGGCTGGCGGTACCGCAATTCGCGGCGCGTAATGCGCAGACCACGCCACTCGAACAAGTTTTTCATCAAGTGCTGATGGATGACCTGAGTTATTCCGGCATCGTGGACATGGTGAGCACGAGCTTCTATCCGCTGAACGCGCCGAGCGTGCCGAACGAATTGCAGGCGCAGCAATGGAGCCAGTCGCCGACGAACGCCATGATGGTGGCATTCGGGAATTTGACGGCAACGGGCACTTCCCTTTCGCTTGCGGGCTATCTGTACGACGTACGGCAGAATCCCTCTCTTTCGATCCTCGAAAAAATTTATACGGGCGCTGCGACACAGGACGGCGCGCGGCAACTGGCGCATCAGTTCGCAGATGATATTATTTCGCGGTTGAGCGGCGGGGTGCCGGGAATCGCGCAGACGAAAATCGCATACGTGAGCAACCGCAGCGGGCACAAAGAAATTTGGGAAATGGATTACGACGGAGGGAATCAGCACCAACTCACGCATTTGGGGACGATTTCGCTGACGCCGCGGTGGTCGCCTGACGATTCGCACATTGCATTCACGTGCTTCGAGGCGTATCGCAAAATTGTGTCGGCGCAGATTTGCATGTATTCGACGCTGACGAATCGCGTCACTTACTTTCCGCGCTTTCCGGGAACGAATTCTTCGCCCGCGTGGTCTCCGGATGGAAATCAACTGGCATTCATGGCCAGCATGAATGGCGATCCGGAGATTTATGTTTCGGATTCGTCAGGACGCAACATGAAGCGGCTGACGTATTCGGTGGCCGTGAGCACTTCGCCGACGTGGAATCCAAAAACGGGAAATCAGATTATCTTCGTCAGCGATCGTGGCGGGCTGCCGGATTTGTTCGAAATGAATTCGGACGGATCGAGTATGCAGAAGATTCCGATGTCGGCGGCAACGGGAGTTGCGGCGGCGGATTTGCCCGCGACAGGATACGTGATTGATCCGACATGGTCGCCTAATGGCGAATTGATTGCGTTCAGCTGGAGAAGGCCGGCGGGCAATTACGATATTTACGTCATGGATTTGGCGAGCCACCAACTGATTGAGTTGACGCGCGATTCGGGGCAGAATGAACGGCCAAGCTGGGCGCCGGATGGGCGGCACATTGTCTTCGAATCCACGCGCGGCGGATCGCTGCAAGTTTGGTCCATGCTGGCAGACGGTAGCGAAGCACGGCAACTGACGACGACAGGAAGAAACGAGTCGCCGAACTGGTCGTGGCATTAGAAATGATTCGCTCCGAAAGAACTGAACGCCCAGGGACGGGTAACTTTTGGATGTGCCAGACGATTTTTTTTGGTTGTTCCGTAGTTTGTTGTGTTAATAAGTGCTGTTTCGTTGAAGCAATTTTGTCTTTGAATAGATTGCAGCAAGGGTGCCCTTGTTAAAATTGAGCTAAATACATCGGCCCTGATCTGTTTCTGCTCGCGCAGCCCAGGGCGCGAAGGAGGAATTGAATGCAGAGCGGTATGATTCGCAGAGTAATGCTTTTCGCAGGAATGTTGTCCGTGGTGGCATACGTAGGAGCTTGCAAGAAGAAGGTCGCTCCCGCGCCTCCCGCGCCAGCACCGGCGCCACAACAGACGGCGCCGCAGCCAACGGTGACGCTGACTGCGTCGTCTACATCTATCCAAACCGGCCAGAGCACCACGCTGAACTGGACGTCCACAAATGCCACGGATCTCGATTTGCAGCCGGGCGTCGGTAAAGTGGCGGCGGAAGGCTCGACGAACGTGAGCCCGACGCAGACGACGAGCTACACGATTACGGCGACGGGACCAGGCGGCACGGCCACAGCGAACGTGGAGATAACGGTTGCGGCAGCTCCGCCTCCGGAAACAAAGGCGGCGCCGAGCATGAGCGACCTGTTCAATCAGAACATCCAGGACGCGTACTTCGATTACGACAAATCGGAGGTTCGCGGGGACGCTCGCACAGCCCTACAAAAAGACGCGGAGTTTCTGCGTTCCTATCCGCAAATCAGCGTGACTCTCGAAGGGCACTGCGATGAGCGCGGGTCGGAGGAGTACAACCTCGGACTTGGGCAGCGTCGAGCGGATGCGGCGAAGCAATATCTCGTGTCGCTGGGAATTTCCGCGGACCGCGTCAAAACTATGAGCTGGGGCAAAGAGCACCCGTTCTGCACGGAGCATGCCGAAAGCTGCTGGCAGCAGAACCGGCGGGCTCATTTTGTGATGGCCCCACAGCAGTAGTATTCTGCAATCAAGGCCAGGGCGCTGTAGCTAACGGCTACGGCGCCCCGGCGCAACGTCAGGAGGTCAATTATGCGCGCAAGAACAGTAATTCTATTTTTGACGGTTTTGGTGCTGGGAGCGATGGGCGGAGCGATGCTTACACCGCCGGCAGCCGACGCGGTTTCACGAGAGATCATCCAGATTCAGCAGACAGTGAACGAAATTCTGCAGAATCAGCAGGACCTGAGGACAGACCTTGATACAAAGGTCGCGGGCATGCAAACGCTGGTGCAGCAGTCGCTCGACGCGTCCAGTCATTTGAATCAGACGATGGGAGCGCTGCAGAAAACGTTGCAGGACGCGTCGGCAAACAATGGAGCGAATAATACTTCGATTTCGCAGCAGATGCAGGGCGTAACCGACAATATGCAGGACATGCAGGCGCGCATTCAGAAGCTGGCGCAGCAGATGACGGACATGCAGAACACGCTGCAGCAAATCAATGCGCGCATTTCGTCCGCGCCGGCATCGAATGCACCGGCAACTTCGAATCCGCAGGCGAATAACAACAGCAATCCCCAAGGAGCTTCCGATGCTGCGCCGAACCAGCCTCCGCCGAGTTCTGCCGGTTCGACGCAGGCTCCCCCAAGCTCATCGCAGCCGCCCTCAAGTTTTCAGCCGATCTCCGGAGACACCCTGTATTCGAATGGCATTCGCGACGTGACCAGCGGGCATTTAGATCTGGCGCACCAGGAATTCAGCGATTATCTGAAAAACTTTCCGGACGGCTCGTTCGCCGCGGATTCGCAGTTCAACATCGCGGAGATTGCGTACATGCAGGGCAAGTACGATGAGGCGATCACAGGATACGATCACGTCATACTGAACTATCCGAAGAGCAGGAAGGTGGCGCCTTCGATGCTGGAAAAAGGACGCGCGCTGATGCAAACGCACAAGACCGCGAGCGCGCAGCGCGAATTTCGCGAACTGATTCGGCGCTTTCCGAGTTCAGATGAAGCGAAGAAGGCCTCGGCCAATCTCCGCAGCCTTTCCTCCTCACGGTAATTCCCCGCCTCGCTTCGAAAGAACGAACGCGTTTCATTCTGCTTCGCTTCAGGTATACTTCCCGCGACAGATTCCACTCGAATACGCGAGGATTTCCGCATGTCTGTGAACAAAGTGATTCTAGTCGGCAGGCTGGGGCGCGACCCGGAGACGCGGTATACGGGAGGCGGTCAAGCGGTGGCGAATTTCTCGGTGGCGACGGACGAATCGTACAAGAGCCGCTCCGGCGAGCGGCAGAAGCGCACGGAGTGGCACAAAATTGTCGTCTGGGGCAAACAGGCGGAAATTGCCCAGCAGTATCTTAAAAAGGGATCGCTCGTTTTTATTGAGGGAAGAATTCAATCTCGCGAGTGGCAGGACAAAGAGGGGCAAAAGCGGACCAGTTTCGAGATTGTAGCCACGAATTTCCGAATGCTGGGCGGGCGTGGCGAAGGAGCAGCAGCAGGCGCTGGTGCCGGAGGCGGGACGGCTTCCTACGGCGGAGAGCACGAGGCCATAGGAGCAGAAGACACGGCCGGGCCGGAACCGCAGATCTCCGACGAAGATATTCCCTTCTGAGTGAAAAACGCCGAATCGCGCGCTACTTGGGTTGTGAGGTTTCCGGCGCGGATTCTGCGGAATCTTCCGCATCCTCATCTTCCATAGACTTCAGCGTCGGCAACACGAGACGGGCAATCATGCGTTTCTCGATGCGCACGTCGCGGCGCACTTTGCCGTCGCGAAACTCGATGGCGCGCTGCGAATACGCGGCGATATCCGGCTCGTGAGTGACGAGCACGACGGTAAGCCCTTCATCTTCGTTGAGCTTCTGCAGAATGTCCATAATTTCGACGCTTGTGCGGCTGTCAAGATTCCCCGTAGGTTCGTCAGCCAGAAGGATGGAAGGGCGATTCACCAACGCGCGGGCAATGGCGACGCGCTGTTGCTGACCTCCGGAGAGCTGTGAAGGATGGTGCATCGCGCGCTGCCCCAATCCAACGCGCTCAAGAGACTGTTTGGCGCGAGTGAGGCGCTCCTCCGGCGGAATTCCCGCATAAAGCGTGGGCAGTTCGACGTTCTCCAGAGCGGTAGTACGAGAGAGCAGATTGAACTGCTGAAACACGAAGCCGATCTTGCGATTGCGAATGTGGGCGAGTTCGACTTTGCTGAGCTGCGAGACGTCCGTGCCGTCGAGGAGATAGCGGCCTTTGGTAGGCCGGTCCAGACAGCCGAGGATGTTCATCAGCGTGGATTTACCGGAGCCGGACGCCCCCATGATGGCGACAAATTCGCCGCGGCGGACTTCGAGCGATACGCCGCGAAGGGCGTGGACTTGCACTTCGCCAAGGTCGTAGGTCTTGTGGACATTATCGAGGACAATGACGCCATCGGAGGCGCGCGTTTTGGCAATTTCAGTTTCTTCGGGAATGGTTGCACCGTATGTCATGGGATTTTGGTTTCGGCGGCGATTGCTACCTTCGGTGTTCCTGATCGAGGCGCTTTAAGAAAGCGTCGAAAGTGGCCTGCTGCTCTGGCGTCAAAATCGCGCGGATGTTTTGGCGGCCTTGCTGGCGCACCTGGTCGTATTTTGGATCCCACTCAGAGTCACGCTGTTTCGTAAGATCACGAAACTTACCGTGTTCTTCTTTAATAATGGCGTCAAATTTCTGCTCCTGAGAGGGCGCCATTTGAAGTTGCGCTTTCAGATCCTTGATCACGCTGTGATGCGCCTGGGCGGCGATCACGTGGGAATCCCACATGTGGGTGCCGACCGCGCCGAGCGCGATTCCCAGCACGAAAAGAATGATGACAAGGACGATGGCTTTGCGTTTATCGGTCATGTCTATAGCTCACGGTTATGGTTCACGATGATGCTCCGCGATAGCCACCAGCACTTCGTCGCTATTCGATGGAGCTGTTGACACAGGAACAGTAAAAATGTCCGGCTGCTGCGCGGAAATCGTTGTGGCTGTGGCCACTGACGTCTGATGGCTGACGCGGATTCCATAGGCGAATAAAAACGCTAGCGCCAGCATGGCTGAAAATGCCAGACGCCACGCCAGAGCCTCAAAAGGGCGCCAGAACGATCGCTGTTCTTTCATCCAGCGCTCGGCCACACTGATATGGGCCATGACCATGCGCGCGAAACCTGGGCCGGGGTCGGCGACAGGCTCAAAGGCGGAAACGAGCCGGGCTGAAACGCGGGCATCGTCGAGAGCCGCGCGGCAATTGCCGCACGCGTGCAAGTGGGCCGTCAGGCGCTCTGCCTCGGCGCGCGGCAGCTCGCCGCACAAATAATCCTCAAGAAGAGGCTCGAGCTTCTCGCAATGGTCATTGTTTTGTTCGGAGATCATAATTTTCCCGAACCTCCATATTTACCGGCGTTCCCCTGGGCCGAAATTTTCCGGCGATAATTCGTCGCCAGACGGCGGCGGGCGCGAAAGAGCCGGACTTTCACCGTATTTACGTTCAGGCCGAGCATGCGTCCGATCTCGTCCACGGCGAAACCCTGGGCTTCTTTGAGCACAAGCATGGTGCGGTCTTCCTCGCTCAAATCGGCGAGCAGGCGTTCGACAATTTCGCGAAGCTCAGCGCGCTCGCTGGCGTCTCCCGCTTCCGAGCCGGAACTGACGAACTGCTCGACATGACGAACCTGCTCTTCGCTCAAATCCGCTTCGTAGGTCAATGGCCGAACTTTCTTCTTGCGCAAATAGTCCCAGCACTCGTTGACGGCGATCTTGTAGAGCCACGTCGAAAATGCGGAGCGCATATCGAAGCGGCCGATGGAAACATACGCTTTCAAAAAAACCTGCTGGGCGACATCTTCGATATCCTCGCGCCGCCGCAAAATTCCGCCGACCACAGCGGAAACGCGCTGCTGATGACGGCGGACCAACTCTTCGAAGGCGGAAGAGACGCCTTTCTGCGCCTGCGTAACCAGTTCCCGTTCGTCCGGCTTGCCGGCACGGGACTTGGCCGAAACCGCGATCGCCGCTGCGCTTGCTGCCACGTATTTTGGGACGTGATCCATACAAATTCGGTTACATCCTGCGCGCCGGGGTGTTCGTTAAGTTAGCCCTTGCTCTAGTGAACCTTTTGTGTAACAATTCGCCCATGATTATCGGAGAGCGTTTGCGCGTACTGCGCGAGTTCAAAAAACTATCTCAGGGTGACATCGAGAAACGTACCGGCCTCCTCCGGTGCTACATCTCCCGTGTTGAAAATGGCCATACGGTTCCGGCCATTGAGACACTAGAAAAGCTGGCGAGAGCCATGGAAATTCCTCTCTATCAGCTATTCTACGACGGAGAGGAGCCGCCTCAATTGCAAAATCTTCCGAAGCGGAAGTCTTCGGACGACATTGCATGGGGCAGCGCCGGCAAAGAGGCGCGTTTCCTCGGGCGTTTTCGCCAGGTCCTCGGGCGCATCGACGAAGCGGATCGCAAGCTTCTGTTCTTTATGGCACAGAAGATGGCTTCGCATCGTTAGAGCAGTAATCGCCAAGTAAAACCTGCGTTTACTCCCATTCGATGGTGCTCGGCGGCTTCGAGCTGACGTCGTAGACGACCCGTGTCACGCCGCGAACTTCGTTCACGACGCGCACGGAGATCTGCTCCAGCACAGGCCACGGCATCCTCATCCAATCTGCGGTCATCGCGTCTTCGGATTTCACCACGCGCACAGCGATAGTGTATCCGTAGCTGCGGTAATCTCCCATTACGCCGACGCTTCTCACGGGCAGGAGAACGGCAAACGCCTGCCAAGCCTCATTGTATAAACCAGCCTTACGAATTTCATCCACAACGATAGCGTCTGCCGCGCGAAGAATCTCAAGTTTGGCTGCATCCACCTCACCGAGCAGGCGCACAGCCAGTCCGGGGCCGGGAAACGGATGTTTCAAAAGGATCTCATCGGGCAGGCCGAGTTCCCTTCCGATTCGCCGGACTTCATCTTTAAATAAATCGCGGAGAGGCTCGACAAGTTTGAAAGGAAGATCTTTGGGCAAACCGCCGACATTGTGATGCGTCTTTATTACAGCGGATGGGCCTTTGACGGAAACAGACTCGATCACGTCGGGGTAAAGCGTGCCTTGCACGAGGAAGCGCATGGAGTTCGCGGAAGATGCGAGGTTGCGCGCTTCTTCGGCGAAAACGGCGATGAATTCGGCGCCGATGCGCTTGCGTTTTTCCTCGGGATCCGTGACGCCCTTAAGGCGCGCGAGAAAACGCGCGGATGCATCCACGCCGCGAACTTTCAGTCCGAGGCGGCCTTCAAGTAATTCCAGAGTCTCGCGGAATTCATTTTTGCGGAGAAGGCCGGTGTCGACAAAAACATTGGTGAGGCGATCTCCGATGGCGCGATGAACGAGCGCGGCTGCAACGGCGGAATCTACGCCGCCGCTCAATGCACAGAGAGCCTGTGCCTCGCCGATTTGCGCGCGAATCGCTGCGACAGTGTCCGAAATGAACGCGCTGCGATTCCAATTTTTCGGCGCCTGGCATACTTCAAATACGAAATTGCGCAAAATTTCCGAGCCGCGCTCCGTGTGCAGGACTTCCGGATGAAATTCGACGCCGTAAAGGTGACGCGAGGGATCCTCGATCGCGGCGACGGCGTTATTTGTGCGGCCAACGGTTTCAAAGCCTGCTGGCAGACCGATGACGTGATCGCCATGGCTGTTCCAGACTTTCAGCCGCGCGGGCAGGCCGCGAAAGAGCGTGGAATCCCTGTCGCGTTCAAGCGTGGCTGGGCCGTACTCGCGGCGCTCGGCTTTGACTACATTGCCGCCGAGCGAATGCGCCATCCACTGCATTCCGTAGCAAATTCCCAGCACAGGCAGTCCGAGCCGCAGAACCTGCGCGTCGCAAACAGGTGCGCCCTCATCGTAGACGGAACTCGGGCCGCCGGACAAAACCACGCCAGAAGGATGCAGCTTGCGAAGTTCATCGATGGAGGCGTTACACGGCAGGATCGCGGAAAACACTTCTTGTTCGCGAATGCGGCGGGCAATTAGCTGCGTGTATTGTCCGCCGAAATCGAGAACGACGACTCCGCCCTGCACGCTCATGCGATCTTTCCTCTTGGAAGCTATTGAATAACGATGTTGACCAATTTATGTGGAACGACGATTGTCTTCATGATTGCTTTGCCCTGCAACAGATGCGCAATTCGCGCATCGCGAACCGCGCGCTCGGCCAGTTCATCTTCGCCCAGCCCGTTTTCCGCCAGGATTTTGCCGCGCACGCGGCCGTTGATCTGAATGATGATTTCGAATTGCTCTTCTTTGGCCAAATCCTCGCGAAAATCGGGCCAGCTAACGCGACCAAGGCCGCCTGAGTTTCCCAGGATTTCCCAAAGCTCTTCGCAAATATGCGGAACGATGGGTGTGAGCATTAGTACGAGCAATTCGAGAATGCGCCTGGCGATTTCCGGCCGCACTCCATCGCTGAGCGGCTCCTGCTTTTGAAGCTCATTGTAGAACTCCATGATGAGCGCGATGGAAGAATTGAAGTGCCAGCGGACCTCGAAATCGCTGGTCACGCGCCGCAGCGTCTGGTGAGCCTTGCGAAGCAGGAGTTTTTCTTTCGGCGTGGCATTCGCGATGTCTATGGATTCGCTGAGCACGCTGCCAACGCTGCGCAGATTCGGCGCGTGACGGTCAATCAGACGAAACACTTTGTTCAGGAAGCGCGAGCAACCCTCAATTCCCTCCTCGCTCCATTCGAGATCTTTCGCGGGAGGCGCGGCGAAGAGCGTGTACATGCGCGCCGTGTCGCAGCCGTATTTCTCCGCCATCTCGTCGGCGCCGACGACGTTGCCATGGGACTTGGACATGGCGCGGCCGCCCTTCTGCACCATGCCTTGCGAAAACAGCCGGCGGACGGGTTCATTGTGGTGGACGAGCCCCAAATCGCGCATCACTTTGGTGAAAAAGCGCGAATAAATCAGATGAAGAATGGCGTGTTCGATGCCACCGATGTACTGGTCAATGGGAAACCAGTATTGGACATTTGCCGGATCATACGGAGCGCGGTCGTTGTGCGCATCGGTGTACCGATAAAAATACCACGAGGAATCAACGAACGTGTCCATCGTGTCCGTTTCGCGACGAGCGGATGCGCCGCATTTTGGGCATTTCGTGTTCACGAATTCAGCAACGCCCGCGAGTGGTGACTGCCCTTCGCCGGTCAGCGCGACGTTTTCAGGAAGACGCACGGGTAACTGATCGTCAGGAACAGGCACGAGACCGCATTTGTCACAGTAAATTACGGGAATGGGAGTGCCCCAGTATCGCTGACGGGAAATTCCCCAATCTTTCAGACGATACGTCGTTTCCGCTTTGCCGAAGCCCTTCGCTTCTGCATCAGCCGTCATTTTTTCGATGGCTTGTGCAGAACCCATGCCCGCGTACGCGCCGGAAGCAACGGAACGGCCATATTCAGTGTAGGCGCTCTCCATTTGGTCTGCACGAAGAGACGCGCCCTGAAGCGGCTGAACGACGACTTTGAGCGGCAGGCGATATTTTTGCGCGAACTCGAAATCGCGCTCGTCATGCGCCGGGACACACATCACCGCACCTGTCCCATACTCAGCGAGAACAAAATTTGCCACCCACACAGGTACATGCTCGTCGGAGAATGGATTGATTGCAAAGCGTCCGGTGAAAATGCCGATTTTTTCCGCTGTGGCAAGGTCAGCGGCGCGCAAGTTGACCTTGCGCATTGCGTCGAGCTGCTTTTCGATAGCTTTGCCGCCGGGAATTCCGTCAATCAACTTCGACAACACGGGGTGATGTGGTGAAAGCAGCACGGCGGACACACCGTAGATGGTGTCAATGCGCGTGGTGAAGACTTCGACGGCTTGGTTCGGCAGGCCGTCAATCGCAAAGCGAACCCGAGCGCCACGCGATTTGCCGATCCAGTTCTCCTGCATTACCAGGACGCGCTCGGGCCAGCCGTCGTGAAGTTCTTTCATGCCATCGAGAAGCTCGTCGGAGTATTTCGTGGTGCGCAGAAACCATTGCTCGATTTCTTTGGCTTCGACCTGCGTGGTTTCGTGCCGCCAGCAGCAGCCGTCCACGACTTGTTCATTCGCAAGCACCGTTTGGCATTGCGGACACCAATTCACTTTGCTGAGCTTGCGGTAGGCGAGGCCGTTTTCCAACATGCGCAGGAAGAACCACTGATTCCAGCGATAGTACTCGGGCTCACAGGTGGAAATTTCGCGCCGCCAGTCGTAGCTAAAGCCGAAGCGCTTACAAACGGCCTTCATCTGCTGGATATTCGAGTTCGTCCACTGGCGCGGCGGAATGCCGTTTTTTATCGCGGCGTTTTCGGCGGGCAGGCCAAAGGAATCCCATCCAATGGGATGGAGAACATTAAATCCGCGCATGCGTTTGAATCGCGCGACAGCATCGCCAATCGAGTAATTGCGCATGTGGCCCATGTGCAGCGTGCCGGAAGGATAGGGAAGCATTTCAAGGACGTAATACTTGGGGCGCTTGGGATCGGCGTCCGCGTGGAAGGCTCCCTGTTCTTCCCAGATTTTCTGCCACTTGGCTTCGATTTGCTGTGGATCGTATTCGGGCACTGGCTTACCTGCTCTCCCTTGTGATGCGCCGGCGCACTCGCGTCCTGGCCGTCGTCCTTGGGCGCAAATGGTTGCGGCTCGATTCTCCCGTGCGCCGAGAAATAAAACCGTCACGCGCGCCGCGGGTTTGGCGCGGCGTGATGCCCACCAAACGCCATAGCGCTGCGACATTGCGGCGATCGTCTCCCGGACGGTCAATCGGCGTTTCAAGAATGAAAGCGCGGCCGGCGAGCTGCGGATGATTCAGAATTCTGCGGAAGCCGTCGCGGCCAATTTTTCCTTTGCCGATATGTTCGTGGCGATCCACGCGTGACCCAAGCGCCGTCTTCGAATCGTTTACGTGAATGACAAAAATGCGCTCGAGACCTACGGTCGTGGAAATTTCCGCCAGCGCACTGCCCAAACCATCCTCGGTACGCAGATCGTGACCGGCAGCGAATAGGTGCGCAGTATCCACGCAGATGCCTAAAGGAAGCGATGGACAAAGATCCAAAATAGATTTCAATTCGCTAAAACGCGAGCCGATGGCGGTTCCCTGCCCGGCGGTGTTTTCGAGGAGGATTCGCAGACCGCCGAGATTCATTCCACGACAAGCATGCTTAAGGGCTTCCGCGATAGACGAGATGGCCGCATTTATTTCCGCGCCGCACCCACAACCCGGATGGACAACGAGGAAATCAGCGCCGAGCGCAACGGCGCGCATAAGCTCATCGCGAAAAGCCTGAATCGAACGAACGCGCAGGACTCGTTCCTGGGAGGCCAGATTAATCAGATAATTGGCGTGAATCACCAGCGGACCTAACGCCAGTTCAGCGCGGCGCTCGCGAAAACGCTGCATGGACGCGCTTGCCATTTTCGAGCCATTCACGCCGCGACTCCACATTCGCGGACTGGCCGAGAAAATTTGCAGCGCATTCGCGCCCAAATTGGCGGCAATCTCGAGCGCGGAAGCGATTTCTCCCGCAATCGAGGTATGGATTCCGATGCGAATGCTGCCGTCCATCCATGCGGGCGGCTGCGGCTTTACTGGCGGTTCCGGACGGTATTCATCGCTGGGGAGATACGGCTGCGATGAGCTGTGCTGTGGCTCTTCCATTCCCTCTAAATGCGTCTTCTGTAAGAAGCGAAGGCTTATTGTAGTGGATTTGTACAACTTGCGCAATCTGCGTCGAAAAATGCGAAATGCCACAAAATTTGGCTATTGACGGAGTCACGCTTCTCTCGTAGACTTATGCTGAAAATGAGTCCCGTACACGCGCAGCGATTTTATTATTTTAGCTACGCCTACCGCTACCCCTACAGGATAGCGGCCACGGTGGAGCGCGAGCGCGCAAGGGACCAGCGAATGTAAGCAAAGCGCAAAGACACCGAAATTGGCCGCGAATCCTGAAAAGGGTTTGCGGTTTTTTTTTGGTTCGAGGAAGCAGCAGATGCCGAAGCGCAGGGCCATTCCAAGGAGAAAGAAGATGACGCTTACTGATCACAGGAGAAGGATTGACGAGTTGGATCGCGAGCTGGTGCGCCTGCTCAACCGGCGAGCGCAAATGTCCATTCAGCTCGGGCAGTTGAAACGGGATGTCGGATTGCCCGCGCGGGATGAGGCGCGGGAAGAGAGCATTTTGCGGCACATACAGCGGGTGAATCCCGGGCCGCTGGACGGCGATGCGCTTTGCGCGATTTTCCGCACGGTGCTGAAGGAATCGCGGCGCGTTACCGCCGAACTACTCGCCGAAACGCTCAGCGAGGTGGCGAAATGAAATTTCTCTTCGGAGCGGATTTCCTTCCCTTGCGTGCGAATTGCGCCGCCGCAGCGCGATGCAGTACACTCGATGGTTCGCTTCATGATGATAATGCCGCTGTGATGACCATGAAGCGCACGGGTGTCTATTCCAACGGGAGATTCTCGCAATGTTAGTTGTCATGCAGGCCCATGCCACAGAAGAGCAAGTTCGCGCTGTTTGCGAGCGCATTGAGTCGCTCGGATTGCGCGCCCATCCTATTCCGGGATCGAACCGCACGGCCATTGGAATCACCGGCAATTCAGGTGCGGTTGACGTCGGCTCGCTGGAGGCCATGTCCGGCGTAGTGGAATGCATTCCGGTCAGCAAGCCATACAAGCTGGTCAGCCGCGACGCGAAAGAAGAAAACACGGTTATCAAGATTAAGACTCCGGCAGGCGAAGTTCCCGTCGGCGGGTCGAATCTGGCCATCATCGCGGGCCCGTGCGCTGTTGAAACGCGCGAACAGGCGCGGGCCATTGCCGCACGAGTGAAAGCAACCGGCGTTCCGCTCTTTCGTGGCGGCGCCTACAAGCCGCGAACTTCCCCATACAGTTTTCAGGGGCTCGGCGAACCCGCGCTTAAACTGATGGCGGAGATTCGCGATGAGTTCGGCTTGGGAATCGTAACCGAGGCGGTGGACAACGAAAGCATTGATCTCGTCGAGAAATATGCGGATGTGATTCAAATTGGCGCGCGCAATATGCAGAATTTTTCGCTGCTCAAGCGTGCGGGAAAAGCTACCAAGCCGATTTTGCTGAAGCGCGGTATGTCCGCGACGCTCGATGAGTTTTTGATGGCCGCGGAATATATTTTGTCAGAGGGAAATTATCAGGTGATTTTGTGCGAGCGGGGAGTGCGCACGTTCTCAGACCACACGCGCAACACGCTCGACCTCAGCATCATTCCCGCGGTGCAGCTTCGGAGCCATCTGCCGATTTTGGTGGATCCGAGCCACGGCACGGGCCGCAGAAACAAAGTGCTGCCGCTGTCGCGCGCCGCGGTGGCGGTTGGTGCAGACGGCTTGCTCGTCGAAGTGCACAATGATCCGGATCGCGCGTTGTCCGATGGGGCGCAATCCATCATTCCTGAAGAACTTGAGCTGCTGATGAGCGAAGTGCGCGGCATCGCCGGTGTTGTCCACCGCACGTTAAATTAGGCTCACGCCATGTCCCGTTCGTGGCCAGAATCCGCGCCAGCACGAAAGGGAAAATGGAACATCCGGCTGGCCGCCGTTCTGATCGTGCTGCTGGGCGTTGCGGCGCGCGAAATTGCGCTCGAACACCGGCCGTCTTTCCTGCGCCCGGGCCTTCACCTCTTCGCCTATGTGAACAACACGGCCGACGGAACGCTCACGGCGATCAATCTGGTTTCACTTCGCGCAGAAACAACCATACCCGTCGGCCCTTCGCCGAGCGGAATTCGCGCGAACCCCAAGCGAGATGAAATTTGGGGAGTGAGCACTCGGGGCGGATACGTTTGGGTTCTCGATACGCGGCTTGGACGCGTCGTCGCGCGAATTCCGGTTGGCACGCAGCCGTACGCAGTGGATTTCACCTCAGATGGTTCACGGGCCTACGTGGCGTCCTCCGGATCCGGCACAGTGACGGAAATCAATTGCGCTTCGCGCACGGCGGTTTCACAAACGCGTGTTGGGCGCGAACCGTGGATCGCGCGCGTCACGCCAGATGGTAATCTCGTTGTGGTGAGCAATCGCGCGGATTCCACTGTGTCGCTGCTCAAATCCAAAACGCTTGCGCTCGTCGCCACGATTCACGTTGTCTCTGAGCCGGAGCAGATCCTGATACTTCCCAACAGCTCGAAGGCTTACGTTTCTTCGGGAAATTCCAACGCGATATCAGTGATCGATCTCCGGAAACCAGCGTTACTAGCAAATCTGCAGGTCGGCGGAACTCCATCTGGGTTTACGCTCAAGCCCGACGCCAGCGAGTTATATATACCTTCGCCGGATGCGCATGGGCTGATCGTGGTCAGCACGTGGACGAATAACATTTCGGATTACCTGATGCTTGGACTCTCGCCCGATGATGGCATCCTCTCGCCGGATGGGCGCGTGCTGTATGTGTCTGATCCAGGAGCATCACAAGTCGTTCCTGTGGATCTGTCGCAGCGGCAGGTGATGCGTCCGATTGATACAGGAAAACAGCCGGAAGCGATGGCGTTTGCTCCATTAGGCGACACACTCCTTGCCGTAGATGGAGGCTCGGATGCGCTCGCGGTCATTCGCACCCAGGGATGCTCTCAAGCCTCAGGGAGCCCGGATGGATGCCTGATCGCAATGGTTCCCGTTGGGCGGAAGCCGCAAGGTTTGGCGATCAAGCAATTCTGAATGGAGACGCGAGCTTACTTCACTGTGACCGAGAGATTCAACGTGCGCGTTGCGCCGGAAATCGAGCCGGTAATTGTCAGCATGTAGTTCCCTGCTGGGGTTCCCTTCACTGACGAGCTTGCGGTTGAACCGCAAGAACACAGCAAACTGGCGCTTGAGAGGGCCAGTCCCGTGATAAGCCGCGCTCGGCGGCCTGTCCGCGAAAACAAAACAATGCAAAGCAGGGCAAGAAGCGACGCAACAAGAATGAATAACCTGGTCGGATGGTGCGGTTGCAGCGATAAAGGCGCGCCCATCGAGCGAGAAGCTGTTGCCAGCATTACGGAAAAAGGCGCGTTCTGATTGGAAGCGACCGTAACTTGCGCGGGCATGACGCTGCAAGTGGCCGCAGGAATTGAGCTCGTACACGAAAGGGATGGCGCGCCGGCAAATCCATTCACCGATGCCACCTGCAGATTGAAATTCGCCGTTTGCCCGGCGTCAATTATTGCAGACGTGCTCCCTCCGGCTACCGGCACCAATTCGAAGTCAGTCGCTGTGCCGCTGAGTTGCACGGCCTGCTGAGGACTGCCCGCGGCATTATCGGCGACACTCAAAACCGCGCTACGCATTCCCACCGCTGTGGGCTTGAAATTCACGTCAATTTCACACGTTGAACCGGGCGCAATGCTGACGCTCGCGCCAACGCAGCTTCCCGATGCCCGAAAATCGTTTGCATCCGCGCCGGTGAATCCCACTTGTGTGATGAGCAGCGGCGCATTGCCTGAATTTGAAACCTGGACCGGCGTGCTGCCTGCGGAAGTGCCTACAAGCGTGGCTCCAAACTGAACCGATAAAGCGCTGAACTGTACAGCAGGAGCTGTGCCCGTTCCTGACAAAGCGACCGATTGAGGCGATGAACCCGCATCGTCAGAAATTGTCAGCGATGCAGCGCGTGAGCCAGTGGCCGCGGGATCAAACGTGACATCAATTGTGCACGAAAGGCCGGCAGCCAGAGTTGCGGCCGGGCCTGCAGGACAATTGTTCTTTTGAGAAAAGTCTGCCGCGTTTGCGCCAGTAAGCGATAGCGACGAAATTGTAAGCGGGCCTGACCCGGTATTCTGCAACGTGACGCTCTGGGGACTGGAAGCAGCCCCCACATCCTGCGCGCTGAAGGTCAAACTTGCGGGATTGAGGCTGACGCTGATGGCCGTTCCAATACCCGTGAGCGAAATGGCTTGCGGTGAGCCGCCGGCGTTATCGGCAATCGAAATGGCTGCGGCCCTTTGCCCTGAGGCTGACGGCTGAAACTTCACCGAAATTGTGCAATTTGCTCCGGCTGCAAGCGTTGCGACGGGCGATAAAGGGCAGGTATTTGTCTCCGAAAAATCAGCAGCGTTTGCGCCGGCGACTGAAACACTCGCAATCGCAAGCGGCGCGCTCCCGTCATTTGTCACCAATATGGTTTGAGCGGATGTGACCGAGCCGACATTTTCGCTGTTGAAATTGAGCGACGCGGGAGAGAGCGCGACAGCAGGCGCCACGGCAACCTCTGTACCCGAAACAGGTATAGAAACGGATTCGCTTGCCTGGCTGCTAGGATCCCCAAGCATCACAACCGCCTGCGCGGAGAGTGTTTCAGGCGGGTTCGGCTCGTTGGGCGCGAATTCCACGATCACGGTGCACGTTCCACCGGGCACGAGCGTTGGCAGTGTAGCGGACCTGCATGTGGAGCTCGAACCAATTACAAAGTCCGCCGCGTTGGTCCCGGTGAGCTGCGGAACCGCGGAAATCGAGAGGTCGTCGCTTCCGGTATTCGTCAGCGTCACGGTCAGGAAATTAGGATTTGTCTGGCCCTGTGAAGTATCCGGAAAGTTCAGCAACGCAGGATTCAGCGTGATGCCAAATCCAGTGCCGGTTCCACGCAAATCCAGCGTTTGCGGGCTTCCAATTCCATCGTCAGTAACTTGAAGCGAAGCAGTCTCAAGGCCAATCACCGAAGGCACAAAAGTAATGGAGAAATCGCACGAGCCGCCTGCGGGAATCGGAGAGATGGAGAGGCAATTGTTTTGCGATAGCACGAAATCCGCTGCATTCGTTCCCGTGATCGTCATGTCCGCAATGTTTAAGGCGGCATTTCCTGAGTTCGTCACTAGGATGTTCAAAGGCGGAGAGCTGGCGCCATCGGCAAACGAGCCCAGAGTCGCGACCGAAGGATTGAACGCCACGCAACCGGAAGGAGTTGTATCGGCTTTCAGGATAGTGAGAAATGCATCGCTCTGCGCAGGCGAGGATTGGCAGCTTGCGCAGACCGGCTGGACTCCGTTTTGCGGATTTCCGGCGAGAGGGAAATCCGCGGAAGCCGTGTCTCCCAATATGACCACTTTATCGCTCAACGCGGCCACCCCGTTCGCTTCAGCTCCGGCTGTACCTCCTAAAAAAGTCGTGGACAGAAGAGAGGAAGCTCCGCCGATGGATGGATTCAGTTCGGAAACAAAGGCATCTTGAGTCCCGCTGAAGCCCTGCAGCGTGCACAACACAGGAAAGTCCGCGGATGTTGCCGTTCCAGAGATGTAAATCTGCGTGGGAGAAACAACCGCAATGGCTTGGGCTTGATCCGATTTTGTTCCGCCGATGTAGGACAAATACTGAAGTGCAGGCTTGCCTGTGGACTGGTTGAGGACGGCCACGAATCCATTCGCAGGCCCGTGCAGATTTGGCTGAAACGGCGTGTTTGTGATTGTCTGGCTCGACAACAAATCCGGCGATTGCGTGACGCCGACAACGTAGGCATTCGCGGTTGGTCCAGCATCCACTCGGATTGACAATGCTTGATCGGAGCCGCTTCCGCCGAGCAGGCTCGAATAGATCAAGCCCGCTGAGCCGGATGCGCCGGGATTAATCTCCATTACAAATCCATCGAATGCGCCGCCGGCATAGGTAGCTTGAAACGGATTCACAGACGGAAACGCGACGGGCGCGGACGTGAAACCCGATAGATAAACGCGCTTGCTTGCGTCCACAGCAACACCGGTGACTCCCACCTGAGCGTTGATTCCCAGATACGTTGAGTAAACGAGAGTGCCGGGTGTTGTTGCTGAGCCTGGCGCGAGTTCCGCGAGAATACCGTCGCTCATTCCGCTGCCGTAAGTCGAATGAAAGGCTGTGGCGCTGGTAATGGGAAAGTCAGCCGACGTCGTATCCGAGGTTACAAAAACATCGCCCGTAGAATCG
>DASUAV010000018.1:0-3093 GCA_035763605.1 Candidatus Acidiferrales bacterium | reverse complement strand
TCGGCTGGCGCGCAATTCGATTTTGCAAATCTTCTCCGCTTTCCGTTGCACTTCAGCAGTTTTTTCATCCTCAGTCTCATTTATGGCCTTTTCGACCCCGGTGCGGTCTCTTCGATCGTCTGGCTCTTCGCGATGTGGATCGGCCTCGTACTCGCGAGGCCGGCCCTGTTCCTCTGGGGATTTATAGTGCTCGTCTGTTTTGCGGCGCTGAACCTCTTTTTCTCGCGCATGATTTTCGCCTGGGTCGAAAAATGGCTGGCCCGCCGCCGCACGCGCGAAGTCCTCGGCTTCATCTTCGTCCTCGGAATTCTTTCACTCCAGCTCATCAATCCGGCCGTCCAGCACTTTCATCACAGTCACACTCATCTGCGCAGCGATTGGATCATGCGCCTCCTTCCCGTCGCGAACGCGTTGCCTGCAGGAGTGGCTGGTACAGCGTTGCAGTCTGCGTTGGCGGGAACGTTCACGCCCGCTGCTTACTCCCTCATGTTTGTGCTGCTTTACGCGGCTGTTTTTCTTTGGTTCTTGCGGATTCGCCTTGCCGCGCAATTTCATGGCGAAAATCTCAGCGAGGCCCGGGCCCCATTGCAAGTTACGCCGGTTCGCGTCACGCCATCCCACCGGGCGCATCCGACAGCCGCGAGAGATGCAAAATCGGCGGCTCTGCGCGTGCGAATTCCTGGCCTTTCCGGCGCCGCTTCCGCAATCGTTGAAAAAGAATTGCGCTATTTGGTTCGAAATCCCATCATGCTCCTGAACCTCATTATTCCCATTTTTCTTGTGGCTGTTTTGGTTTTGACTCCGCACAACTCCGCTCGCAGCCGCCCTGATTTTTTCCAGCGCCTTCCGGAAATGATTTTTCCGATCGTCGGCGCTTACATTCTCTTGTTTCAGGTGAATTGGGTGTTCAACTCTTTCGCCTTCGAGGGAACCGGCATTCAATTTCTGATTCTGGCGCCGGTGCGATTTCGCGACATTCTGGTGGGAAAAAACGTGTTTATAGGGCTAGTCAGCGTGTTTGAAGCTGTTCTCACTCTGGTCGCCGTCAGCCTGATTTTCGTGCCTCCGCCGCTCATTATCGTCGCGGCCACTTTTGCTGGATTGCTCTACGGCACATTGGCGAACTTCGCCCTGGGCAATATTCTTTCCGTTTGCTACCCGCGCCGCCTCGAATTCGGCGCCATGCGGCAGAAAAGGCAAGCGGGTATCACAGTAGCTGTGGCGCTCGTGACCCAAGCCGTGCTGATCGGCATTGGCGCGATTGTGTTCGCGGCGGCGCTGCACTTCCATCGTCTTGGATTCGCCATCCTGATTTTTCTGATTCTCTCACTCATTACGTTCACGGCTTATCGCATCAGCCTCTCCCATATTGACCGCATCGCCCTCGATCACCGCGAAACGCTCACGGCGGAGCTCTGCCGCCAGGAATAGAGCGCCGCATCCCACTCCACTTCTCGGCCTGCCGGTTACTGAATGGATACGCATTCGCGAAAATTGCCGCTGCCCGCGCCCGGCGGGAGCATGATGCCTCTTGGGAGCTTCCATGGCTTGGGACAAAGTATTGGGCCGCAGTGCGCCCGGCGTGAAACCCGCCGTGCCGGAAGTGTCTGCTGCGGCCGACCAGAATCCGGATGCCACGCGCCACAACCGGCGCAGCAAGCGCGTGCATATTTCCATGCACGTGCGTGTGAAATTTCAGCGCGCCTCCCAGCCCTACGAAGAAGACACCGTAACGGAAACCGTCAATGCGTTCGGATGTTTGCTTCGTCTTAAGCATGCTCCCGATCGCACTCAAACCGTGCAAATTGTGAATACGAAAACCGGCGCGACGGCGGAATGCAGAGCCGCCTATGTGGGCCATTCCGAAGGCGGAAAAACGAAGGTAGGAATCGAATTCGCATCCTCCGCCGAGAATTTCTGGCACATCGCTTTTCCTCCCGACGACTGGAACGCGACCGACTTCAGCGATGCTCAGATTCGAGACGCAAGTACCCGCCAGCCAAAGCCGCGAAACTACGCATAGGCGTAACGCCGGCAGTCTTGCAGCCTGAAAACGGGCTTCTTCGCGGCCACGCTTGCAGTTCCGCAATTTCGTACGGGGCAAAAAAGATGCGCTTGGGTTACGCTACCAGGACGCACTGCGGCACATCATCAAAAGCGATGACCCCCGGTTGCGTCCCCGCCGACCCCATTTTGTTCGGCCTGCTCATCATGTCCACTGCATCTGAACCGCACGTCCCGCACCGGCCGTGCCGGTCCAGATCCGTCGGTACGCGGCAGTCCACGCACCACCAATTGCGGTTTACCCAAGTTGCCTCGATAACTACGCTTGTGGATGACATGACCCCATTCTGGGAGTGACCGCCCTGAAGGTCGATAGGCGCGAAGTCACTTTTTATCGCTGAGGATTTCGGTACATCCGTACTAAAACGCGTAGCCCTTTGCTCCTCGACACTAAAGCATTCTATTTCTTGGCTAACCTGCCTTAAATGAGCAGAGTACGAGTATGCCGCCTCGCCGCATCGTGCTTTTCGTGCTGATCTTGCTTCGGGTAACTACCTGGGCGCAGTACTAATGAGGCCCTCGGCGTAAAGCGCTCCTTGCGGCGTCTCTTCGTGCTTGAAGTACACAAAAGCCTCTCCCGCTTTCGACATCTCCTCGACTGACGTTTTCAGCCGCGCCAGCTCCGCCGGAGCGTATTCCTCTTTGCGCAGGCGCAGATACGAAAAATCTGCCGTTCGAATGGCCGGTGTTTCGAGCTTCTCCGATTCCGCCTGGCACAGCGCCGCGTTCCTTGAACGAAGCGCCTCGTACACCTCTTCGCAAAACCAGGATGCATCGCGAAATTCGAACGCGCAGCGCGGCCCGGGAGGCAAATCCTCAAGAAACCTCCTGAGCAGAGCCACATCGCATTTCAAATTCGGCGGCAGTTGAAACAACACCGGACCGAGCTTATTCGAATCTTCCAGCGGTCGCAGCGAAGAGAAGAATCGTGTCAGCCAATCGGATGTATCGCGCAGCCGCTTGATATGCGTAATCATCTGGTGGGCTTTCAGCGCGAACTTGAACCCTTCCGTGGTAGCAGCGATCCAG
>DASUAV010000017.1:0-26538 GCA_035763605.1 Candidatus Acidiferrales bacterium | reverse complement strand
TTGCCCCGCGCCGTTGAAACTAGCCTTGCAGGAGTGCGAGGGTTTCCCTATAATCCGATGGTTTTCTGCATTCCTAAGTTCTTCAAGAGCGCGGCGTTCATTCATGAGCGTTAAAGGGCGTCAAACGGGCGTAACGGGCTGGACGATTGCCGGAGAATAGCTGTAAGCGGCAGCGAATCTGATCGAGGAGGCAGGAGAGAGATGATGCGAAAGTGGTTCGCCGCAAACGGAATTGCGTGGCTGCTCGGGGCCATGCTGTGTTTGGCCGCGCCAAGCGCGCTCGCGCAGGATCAGCAACAGGAGCAGGCGCCGAAGAAAACGCCGTATACGCTGGCGGAGTACAACGCGTATCAGGCGGCGCAGGGGCAGACGGATCCGAACGCGAAGATTCAAGCGCTGGACGATTTCACGAACAAGTTCCCGAACTCGTCGCTGCTGCCGCTGGTGTATCAGCTTTACTATTCGACGTACATTCAGCTGAAGAATTATCCGAAGGTGATGGAGTACGCGGACAAGTATCTGGGCGTGCCCGACGACAAGATTTTGCTGATACCGGGGACGTCGAAAGACAAGCTGGCGGGCGATCGGCTGCAGGCGCTGTATTTTCGCGCGGTGGCGTTCAATCAGTCGTTCAAAGGGGACGAGGCGAACGCGAATGAGGAATTGACTAAGGCGCGGCAGTCGGCGCTGGACGGGCTCAAGCAGCTGGACCAAATTCCCAAGCCGGCGAATATGACGGATGAGCAGTTTGCGCAGCAGAAAAAGCAGCCGGCGGTGCTGTTCAATTACACGGCAGCGACGGCAGCGTTTCAGTTGAAGGATTACAAGGACGCGATTGATTCGTACAAAGCAGAGCTGGCGGCGAGCGGAAACTCGACGGATCAGAATGCGGCGATTGTTTACTATCACATGGGCATCGCGTATTTGAGCATGGCGGCGGACCAGGCGAAATCGCAGCCGCAAACGAGTGCGCCGAGCACGACGCCTCCGGCAACACCGCCTGCGACTCCACCAGCGACGCCTCCGGCGGGAACCCCGCCGACAACAGGCGCGCCTGCGGCGGCGGCTCCAGCGGCGGCGGACAATTCACCGCTGGCGGATTTGTACATGAACGGATTCTGGTATTTGGCGCGAGCGATTGCGCTCAAAGGGCCGGGGCAGCAGCAAATGCAATCGTATTTGCGCGCGCAGATGTTCAATTACGAGCAGCCGGCGTGCGGCAATTTGCTGGATGATCAGATGAAGGAACTGGAGCAACTCGCGGGAACGCAGGCGGACAAGCCGACGACCTATTCGCTGCCGAGTGCGGCGGACTTGGGGAAAATTTTGCAGGCGAGCAATTTGCTTTCGATTTTGGGGGATCTGCAGGGCGGCGGCGACAAAGCGAAGATGACGTGGCTGGCGGTTTGCGGACAGGAAATTCCCAACGTGTACGGGAAAATTATTGATATGACGCCGGCGACGGATTCGATTGATTTCAAGGTGTTCACGGCAGCGACGGGACAGGAGATCGAGGCGGGAACGACGCCGAATCTCGACGTGCCGGTGTACACGTCAACCCCTGCTGCGGGAGCGGCGAGCGCGACGGGTGCAAATCCGAATCAGGCGCAAACTCCTCCGCCGGTGCAGCCGGATGTGGCGCGGATGAAGAAGGGCGATGCGATTAAGTTTACCGGCACGCTGGTGAGCTATGATCCGCAGCCGTTCCTCCTGCATTTCGACAAAGTGACGGTCGATCCTTCGGTGATACCGCCGGCGGGGAAAACGCCGCCGAGGCGTCCGCACCGGCCCGGAAGGGGAAGAGGGTAAGTTCTCTTCGGAAAGACGTAACTGCTGCAACTGAGGAAATTAAAGCCGCCGCGCGCGTTATGCCACGGCGGCTTTTTGTTGCATCTGGATCGCGAATTCGGAGCTGATATAAGGCGGAGAGGCCTGCCAGGATTTCGCTCAATTTTCTACTACGCGCGCCGATGAAGTAATTCTATACTCGGCCGAGGAACCGGCCAGAGAACAACTTACCAAACGGACAAAATTAGAAAAGATCAAAACGAGAGGAGATTCCGCGATGCTCAAGGAATTCAAAGAATTTGCGATGAAGGGCAGCGTGCTGGATATGGCGGTGGGCATCATTATCGGCGCTGCGTTTGGAGGCATCATCAATTCGCTGGTGCATGACATGATCATGCCGCCGATCGGGTTGCTGCTGGGGCATGTGGATTTCAGCAATCTGTTCTTGAATATCTCGGGAACGAGCTATCCGAATCTGGCGGCAGCGAAGGCGGCGGGCGCGGCGACGATCAACTACGGCGTGTTCATCAATACGATCATCAATTTTCTGATTATTGCGTTCGCGATTTTCCTGCTGGTGCGGCAGGTGAACCGCTGGACGAAAAAGCCCGGGCCGCCACCGGAGGTCACGACCAAAGATTGTCCTTACTGCCTCTCCAAGATTCCTGTGAAGGCGAAGAAGTGCGCGTACTGCACCACGGCTTTGGCGGCGTGATTCGGCTCCGGCCTAATGGGAGAGCTGCGGCGGGCAATTGGATCTGCTAGTGGATGTGTTCACTGCTGCTGATTTTGTTGAAACGCGGTTTTTCAACACTTGAGGTCTGTGCGGACGAGCGGGCTCGAATTCCTGAAATTCTGCGAGTTTTAAAGGTTTGAGCGGCGGTCTTTGATTTCCTGGAGATGCTGGCGGAGGCGTCCGAGCAATCCGCCATCTTGCCCATTGGCCATTTCGCGTTCGAGTTCCGTCAAGGCGAAGTGAACGATGTCGTGATGGTGAAGCTCCTCGCCTTTTAACTCCTCGCTCAATTGCAGCCAGATATTGTGCAGGAGATCGATCTCCTTCGGAGTGAGATGAGGAGCGTGCGGGCCGAGATAGAAAATGCGCTCCTGGCCTCCCGGAGTGAAAATATCGAGAGCGAGGCGGGGACGCGGCTCGGGCATGCGCTCCCAGGCGAGACCGATTTCGCGGGCCTGCTCGGTAATGGGCATTTTGGAAGAGCTGCCGACGACCATGGAGCTGGATTGCAGGTTGGTCGCGGTACGCAGAATGCCGTCCCATAAATCATTGGCGGCGGCAACGGCCAGATGAACGGGCCGTCCTTCTTTTTCGGCGATGGCAAGAACTTTCGTAAAGAGAAGCTGCTCAATGGTGCTAAACAACTGGTCCGGGCGAAGGCCATATTCGCCGGACGCGGCGCGGCGGAGCAGACGGATGTGGAGCACGACGACATCCTGTTCGCTGGCCCTCAAACGCTGCAAGGCCGATTGAAGGTGATAGAGGGCGTAATAGTTGCTGACCGGAACGAGAATGTTGCCCGGACGCACACCCGCCGCTTCTGTAGTGAGCTCATCTTCCTGAGCGAGATTGAACTGATCCAGTTCCGCACCGGCGGCAGCGCCATGACGATGCGAGTAGCGTTCGGAGATAACGAACACCAGGAAGAGGCCAAAAGTGAAGCTCACACCGGCTAGCGTGGCAATCTCTTTGGTGAAGAGATTGATGGTGGAAAGCACAAAAAGCGTGATGGTGATGAGTCCCAAGCCGATGGGAATTTCGGTTTTGCCGATCTTCAAATTCAACGGCACTTTGTATTCGCGGGCCTCGGGCTCCGTGAAGCGGAGCACGAGAACGCCGATGCCTTTCATTGTAAAGCTCCACATAACGCCAAAAGCGTAGGCCTCGCCGAGGAGAAACAAATTGCCGCCGCTGAGAATAATGGTCACGATTTGCAGGAGGGCTACAGCGTTGAGAATTCGATGAGAAGTGCCATAACGAGGATGAGGATGGCGAAACCACTCCGGTAGGATGCCATCCTCGGATACGCGGCTAAGCACGCCGTTCGAGCCCACGATTGCGGTGTTAATGGCCCCGGAAAGCATCAGAATACCGACGAAGACAACAAAGGCCTCGAATGCCAGCCGCAGGTGATACGGACCGGCAAAATGCAAAGCCAGGCCGCTGATGAGGTTGGCGAAAAAGTGCGGCCGCACAGAGTCCGGGATAATCATCGAGGCGAGAAAGGAAACGCCCGCGGTGAAAATCACGCTGTACAGCACTATGATCACGCCTGCTTTTTTGAGATTCTTCAGTTTGGGATGCTCGATTTCGCGATAGACCTGCGCAAGAGTCTCTTCGCCGCTCATAGCGAGGACGGAATGGCCTAGTCCAATCAGAATGCCAATCGCGCCCACGGCATAAGGAAGACGGGACCGGCGAAGCCATCCGAGAGCGGCGGGAGTAAACGTCAAGGCCGAGGGAACAGGCGCCGGGGGCCAGTGAATACCGCGAACCCATAATGTGTAGCCGGCCCAGATGAGCATGAGCACGACCATCACCGTGGTGATATACATAATGCGGAGCGCTTTTCCGGAGGATTCCGGAACACCCTTGACGTTTTCCCACCAGAAATAGACGGTTACGGCGACGGCAAAAGCAGCAGAGGTTCCATTCGGCGGCAAGACCAAATGGAGATGAGCCGAGCGGAACGCGTCGTTCAGAAATCCAACCAGATACTGGCCGGCGGTGACGCCGCTGATGGGGCCGGTCAGGATGTAATCGAACATCAGGGCGGACACGGAGAACTTCGCCAGCGTGCCGCCCATCGCTTCTTTGACAACGCGGTAGACGCCGCCACGAACAAACATGCTGCAGCTCTCGATGTAGAGCAGGAGCACGCAGGCGGCAAACAACATCACCGCCAGAATGAACCAGGGAGCGGATTGGCCGATGGCCTGCTCGGCGATAGCGCCGGCATAAAAGGCGGAGGAACCGAGGTCGTTCAGAACAATCGCCGCAGCGCGCCAAAGGGAAATGAAGCTGAGCATCGCGGTGGTCGCAACGAGGACGTTGGCGACAGGCCGCTGGGAGCCGGAATTTATGGGATTGGAAGCCATGAAAACGATGCGGGAATTGACTATACGCCGTTGGGTGCAAAATTCAAATACGGAGCAGGCTGGAGGAGTTCGAACGGTTACGAGGGCCGGCCGCTGCGGAATTCGCGCGCGCAGGCTTCGCAGGGACAAATCTCTCGCAGATGGCCGAAACTGAAGATGCCGGTCGAGTGACCGTCGGTGAATTCAATCTGAACCGCGTAGTTCCCTACCGCTGTGGCGGCGCGCGCCGAAACTTTGGGCTTGAACATGGGGAGAGCGGCTGAAGCTGCACCGATTGTTGAGCCGAGCTTGTCACTTTTATCGCGCTCTTCGCGGCAAGTGGCGCAGGGGCAGTTCTCGCGCAAATAAATAAAGTCATAGTGGCTGGTGTGCGCGTCGGACCAAGTGATGTCCACTCCTTCACCGGTCGAGACGCGAACCTTTACATCAATCGGACGCTTGCGGAGATCGAGGGGGACAGGCATTTGCCTATTGTAAACCAGCGTGCTCTCGTTTCCGTGGCTGCCTTTTGACAGTACCGTTCACCACTGAACGCCCGGGTAAAGGCTTGGCAGACGGAACGCACGGTAGGCAAAAACGCCCTGTATGTTCATTTGCCATACAACCTGATGCTGAGATTGTTGGAGCACTTCGACAACTGTGGCTCCGGGAGCGGACGGAGAAGGCGAAGCAGCGGAAAGATCGTATTCCAAATCACCATTCGCGAGCACTTCGGCATTACCTCCAAAGAACGAATACAGGTTGGGCACATCTTTGATGGCAAGAGTCGAGGTTTTTGCGGATTCGTCGAGATGAAGAATCTCTCCGGTGCTGAAACAGGTGCAAGCCGAGTTGCAAAGCGCTGATTGCGGCGGTCCACAGACAGTGCCCGGAGGAAACTGCCTGTCATTGCCATCGTCGAAAACGGCGAGCGAGAAGACCCCGGCAGTATCCGGGCCTACGAAGGAAGGACCGTGCTGCGCCCAGAACCAGTCCGTAGGATCAACGCCGCCGCGGAGAATGAAATCGCCGCCCTCTCCAAGGCGCCATAGAACGCTGCCGTCGCCATGGCCGTCCTGGTACTTGATTTTGACGAGCCAATTCTGGTGGCGCATGGAAACGATGATATTGCCGTCATCGGGCGAGTAGATGACCGCATTGGTGTGGGTCCAATCCGGAAACTGCATGGGATGACGGTTGACGTCCAGATGATCGAATGAATCCCATACCCAATCCGGATTCCAGTTCGAGTCGAGATCCACAATCTGATCGCCAAGAACAGCGGTTGTGCCGGGAAGACCAGTAAGATTGGAAAACTGTCTGGTTGAGTTTACGATCAGGAGCAAATGACCATTGGGAAGGAATGTGACATCGTGGTGTATGGCATCGGCGGTCAGGTTGAAACCAGCCTCGGCCAAACGTGCATTAAGGGTTGCGAGCGAAAGTTCCTGAATAGTATCTCCGGCGAGATCCACTTCGCGGAGAACAGTGATTGTTCCCTGAGCTGGGGGAGTGGTGACGGGGAATGAAGACATGGGGCCAATTTGAACCAAGAAGTGGCCATTCGGAAGAAGCTTGATGGGCTGGATTTGATCGGACGAGGAGCCGTCGGCGTAGGTGTACGTCCAGATGATGTGGCCGGTGAGGTCTGTTGCGACGGCCTGGACGGGACCGGTCAGATTAAGCATTTCAATTCCGGGCTGAGGAGGCTCGTTCGAGGGCGTGGAAACGGAGATTTGGGGAGGATTGGCGCTTAGACTTCCCGTGGTGAACACGTGGTCGGCATCGGTGATCTGCGTGCCATCGGAGAGCGTGAGGACGGCGCGCATGTGGTACGCGGTTGATGGCCGCATTCCGGCGACGAAAATTTTGACGGGAACATTGGCGTCGGAAGCGGGCTGGCTCCACGTGTTGAGACCATAATTGGTGTCCAAGCCGAACTGTATGGAAACAGAGCCGGGCTCAGGCAGTGTAACCGAGTACAGCGCCACGAGGGGATTTTTGGTGGTGCTGACTGAGGAATTAAAGACGGTCCGTTGAGTACATCCGGCCAGGCAGAAAATCGTAAGGACAAGGGGAGCAGCACATGGAATTAGCCGTGAATTCACATTCTTCTCCGAGAGTGCGGTGCGATCGGGAATAGCAAAAGGCGGGGCGAGGACAATTCCCAAAAGCTCTTAGCGGCTGGCGGGGAGCGACATGCGAGAAATTCCCCAAAAACATTGTACAAGGCGGGAACAGCGTTTTTCCAGAGTTTAGCTCTGATTCTTTTGCGGGCAGCAAGAGCCGGGGGGGATGGGCTTGCCGTGGGGGCAAGTTTTGGGGTGGCCGAGGAAGGAGCAGATGCGCTCGTCCAGTTCGGGACTGATGATGTGTTCGAATTTGCAGGCCTGGGAATCGGCTTCGGTGTTTGCGACGGAAAATGTGTCTGTGAAAAGGCGCTCAGCAAGACGGCGGCGGCGCACAACATCGCGGGCACGGCGCTGGCCACGGTCGGTGAGAGCCACCTCTGAATCCTGAACCGCGACAAGGCCCATAAGCGCGAGGCGTTCCATAGTTCGCTCGGGATCGGCATCGAGCGAATGAAAACGCGCAAGGCGAGCGCGTTTGCCGATTTCCTGACAAATCCACAGCTCCTCCAGCACATGATCGAAACGGGCCTCATCCTCCGCGGAATAAACGGTGACTTGCGCGATGCGCCCGTGAGCCAGTTCGATGCGGCGGTCGGCGAGCGTTCCAATGGACGGATCATGCGTGACAATCAGAATGGTGTGACCTTGCGAATGCAGTTCGCGAAGCAGGCGGATAACGGTTTGCTCGTTGGCTTCGTCGAGGTTGCCGGTGGGCTCGTCCGCGAGGATTATTTTGGGCTGATTGATCAGCGCGCGAGCGAGCGCGACACGCTGCTGTTCGCCCCCGGAAAGCTGGCCGGGAAGATGCGTGAGACGGTCGCCCATGCCGACGCGGCGGAGCGCGTCAGCGGCTTCGGATTCATCGGTGGTGCTGTGAAAATACTGCGCCAGCATGACGTTTTCGAGTGCGGTGAGGTATGGAATCAGATGGAATTGCTGAAAAACGAATCCGATCTTCTGCGAGCGGAAGCGTGTGAGGCCGGATTCATCAAGGCGTCCAATGTCAATGCCGTCTACGATTGCCGTGCCTTCGCTGGGAACGTCGAGTCCGCCGAGAATGTTGATGAGCGTGGTCTTGCCGGAGCCGGACGGGCCCATGATGGAGACCCATTCGCCGGATTCCACCGAGAGCGAGACATCGTCTAGGGCGCGGACCTGGCCAAAAGACTTTTTCAGACCTGTGACTTCAACCAGCGACACGAGTCTCCTTACTCCCCTCGCAAAATGACGGCTGGACGGATATTCCCAAGCAGCCGCAGTGGCAAAGCGCCGGCGAGCGCGACAGCCAGCATAATCGCCACGGTGATGGGAAGCACTTCCCAACGGGGCGCAATGCTGGCGTTGAAAACGCGATGGCCCATCCAGACTGAAAGAAACATACCCGCGAAATAGCCGAGAATACCGCCTGCGAGGCCGAGAATTCCAACTTCGGCGAGAAAAATGCGCAGCACTTTTTGCATCGAGCCACCGAGCGCCTTCATTAAGCCAACATCTTTGCGGCGCTCCATGGCCAGCGCGGCCATAACCGCCAGGACGCAAAGCGCCGTTAGCACAAGAATGAGCACACCGGTGGAAACCATGGCGAAACGAATGCGACCGAGCAGCTTGCCCTCGGCCTCGGTGATCTGCGGAATCGGTTTGACGGCGAGGTTGGGCAGTGCGGTTTGCAGACGCGCTTGCACATCGCGAATTTCCTGCGGCGGACCGGGAACGCTCGCCTCGATGAGCTGAATTTTTCCATTGGCATTCGCGAGCTGCTGCGCGACGGGCAAATTGACGAAGATCTGATTGTCCTCGGAGCTGCCGGCATCCACGATTCCGCTGACCGCCAGAGTCTGGGTGCGGTCGTACGAGGCAAGCTGCACGGTGCTTCCCACGGAAAGATTCAAAGAGCGGCTGACATTGATTCCAACGAAGCAATGAGTGACATCGCCGGGCGAAAGCGACGAGGCGCCGGAAATTTTCCAGGAAGGCGAGAGCTGCGCGATGCGGTCGAGCCGCGTCCCAGCTAGCACTACATCCTGGTTGTTGGGAAATGGTGTATGCGCCACAAGATAGAGATATGGGGATACAACCGTGTCGGCGGGAATCAGCCGTTCCACGGATGGCAGAACGGATGCATTCATGAGATCAGGCGACGTTCCGCCGGCGGCGGCAGACGGCGCAGATATCACCATGTTCGCGCCGAGCGAGCGAAATTCGCGGCTGAGCTGCCGTTTGATGTCCACATTGAGATTCAGCAGAGCTGAAACGACGGCTCCGCCGCTGGTGAGCGCGAGCAAGGCGACGGCCATGCGCACTCGGTTGCCTTGCAGCAGATGCCACACAAGCCGCCGGAACATCATTCGCCCCTCAGAACAGGCGCGGGAGAAATGCGCGAAGCGCGATAGAGCGGAATCCAACTGGCAAGCGCGCTGACCAGGGCGGCGATGGCAAGAACGACCGGCAAGACAAGCAGGCGGGGGGGCGAGGCTACTCCAAAGACGGTTTCGCCGAGCTTCCGTGCGAGCCCGGCGCCGATCGCGAATCCGACGAGTCCCCCGCCGAGCGCGATGAGAAGTTGTTCGGAGAGAAAAAGCGCGCCAATAAGAAGATTGGTGGCGCCCAGAGCCTTCATCAAGCCGAGTTCGGAGCGGCGCTCGAGCGCGGATGTGGCTGAAGTGGCGGCCACAGCTAATGCAGCGGCAAGCACCGCTGCGATGGTGATGATCCAGAAAAGCAAACCGACACGAGATAGGATCGTTCCCTCGGTCTGCGCGATGCGGCGGACTGCTTGAACACGAGTGCCGGGAAAAACTTCCTGAATCTGTTTTGCGATCGAGCTGATGTAGGGCGTGCAATACCAGCGGTCGTATTCAGTGGGAGTCATGGTGTTCGGGTCGCGGCGCGAAAAGGCGTCTTCCGGCCTGGTGAGCGCGCTTACAGAAAGGCGGCGAAATTCGCCGGGCTTGGCGGCGATTTTTTGCGCGAGCGAAAGAGGGCAGACAATTGCATCGTCGGTCGAATCGCCGGTGGAAACGATTCCGGTGGCAACAACTGTTGCGCTTGCAGGCCAGTTGGGCGAAGACAGGATAAGTTGGTCGCCAGTAGAAATTTGCTTTGCGCGCGCGAGGCGAGCGCCAATCAAGCATTCCTGCGACTCGTCATCGAACCAGCGGCCATCCACTTTCCACCACGGACTCGTGGCGGCTGCGCCAGTTGTGAACGTGCCACTGCCGTCGTCAACTTTGAGTGAATGCTTGTGCCAGGTACCGACCAGGGTGGACGCGAACTCGGAGTCTGTGCCATTGGGATTCGCCTTCGTGACCGCCTTCGCCACCGTTTTGGCCACATTCACGGGAGAATCCAAAAACGGAGCGAAGCCGAGAATGTTGTGGCGCCAGAAAATGGATTTTAGTTTCGGCAATTCGGCCACGGGAAGATAAGCGCCTTCCGTAACGGGGCGATAGTCAACGCCGCCGATTTCCACGGGCAGGGTATCCTGCTGGGGAGTCACGAGAAGATTCGCGCCGAAGCTCTGAAATTCGCGGGCCAATTGGTCGCCGACATCCACGGCAACGGTGAGCGTCGCTGTGGCAACCGCCATTCCCAAGACCAAGGCGGCTCCGGCGAGAAGTTTGCGGCGAGGATTGCGGGCTATGGATTCCTTTAAGAGCCGGATGAACATGATAGGTTCGCGAGACGCGAGGTTTTCACTTGGCAATTCCTGACAATGCGGCGGAAACAGCCGACAGATCAATGACGAGGTTAGAGCCTTGTACCCGGGACGGGAACCCGACAGGACTGCATCCGCCGGGCAAGCCGACTTCCGCTACGTTGATAGGCGCGCCGCAGTTACGGCAGATCAGCGTTGCACCCTGCTGCCGAAAACCTTTGTTGCCGCAAATCTGGCAGGCATCGAGCGCTGTGGTGTAGGCTCCACTCGGCTTGCGAATCACCATGAAGCGAAGCAAAGCGCCGTTTACTTCGACGGAGTAGAAACGCACGCGAGCGCCATCCATCGCGGAAATCGGAATGCGAAGAGTGTTCCCTGCGGGGAACAGCTGCTGGGCATCCGGCGCGGCAGCGGAGACGCGCGTATACACAAATTCCGCGGTAAACGAAAAAATCACCACCAGACACAAAAATCCGGTGGCCGCCGCCCAGATTCGCCGGCGGCGATGCTCGTGCTGCCGAAGGCGCCGCTCGGCTGGATTCTCGTTGGGCTGCACAGTCGAGACGCGAAGGGCGAACCATTCGCGCAGGACAACGATCGCGCTGACCGCCAGAATCAGCACAAAAAAGAAGTACTCGTTGCTGACAATCGGCCCCACGATGGCCATTTCGCGGGCGCTCGACGGCAGCCATTTCGCTTCGCTCATCTCATGAAGGCCAGTTATCGCGAGTTGGACAGCCACGACAATCAGGATCGCGCTGGTGGCTGCGAAGAAGCGGCCGAGAGGCACCTTGAGCGTGCCTTGAAAAAAGAAAAGCCCAACCGCAATGGCGAGCACGATTCCGATGGCAGTGCCAATCCAAATTTGTAATCCGCTTGCTGAGAGATCCACCGCTCGCAAAATGAGGATAAGCTCAGCGCCCTCGCGGACAACCATCAGAAAAACGAAGAATGCGATTCCCAGGCCGGCAGCTCGCTCACTCTTCTGGGCATAACGTTCGACGCGGCTCTCGATGTCTTTGCGCAGATGGCGCGCAATGCGGTTCATCCAGACGATCATGGAAATCACCAGCGCAGCGGCAGCGAGCATCAGCACGCCTTCGAACCCATCTTCGCTGATTTGCCAGCGCTGCAACAGGATGGCGGCGGCGAAGCTTGCGGCACAGGCTACGGCCAAGCCTGTCCACACGTAACGAGCCAATGCCCGACGGCCGGTGCGATTGAGATAAACTAAGACAATGCCGACAACCAGGGCGGCTTCGACGCCTTCGCGGAGAGCGACAATGATGGCAGAGAGCATAAAATCCAGTTGAAACTGAGTATCAACTAGAACTGCTAGTTTACCGCGAGCCGTCGCTGCAAGCAACCGTCAGTCCCCAGACGGGAACGTCAGACAACCAATGTCGCGCAAACCGGCGGCCATGGCGTGCCCTTCCCGGCACATTCGCAGGCAACTTCGCGTGGGCCTGACCCAATCTTTGTAAAATGGCCAAAGGCTGATTTCAGTGCGACTCGATACAATTTTGGGAATTTTCGTCTGCTTTGCCGTACTGGCTGCGCAGCCGGTGTGTGCGCAGGTGAATTCCGCTGGCGCGAAGCAAAGTGCCGCCGAGAAATCGGAGAGGCGGCCCTCGCCTGAGGATGCCAGGCGCGCGAAAGCAGCCTATGAGCGCGGCAAGAAAGACGAAAAAGCTCGGAATTGGAACACGGCTTTCGCGGATTACGCGCAAGCCGTCCGGCTGTCTCCGAGCAATCGCGACTACGTATTCGCCCGCGAGTCGGTGCGCGGGATTCTTGTCGGGCAGCACGTTGATCAGGCGGAGAAGGACCTGCTTGCCGCAAAGGATTCGAAAGCACGGCATGAACTGCACGCCGCGCTGACACTCGATCCCGGCGATGAAATGGTGCGCGAAAGGCTCGCGCAGATCACAGGGGCTGAAACGCAGATTCTGCGGCAGCTGATGAAAGAGCCGGCCGGCCCAGCGCATCTCGAGCCGCTGCCGGGAAAGCGCGACCTCGAATTTCGCGGCGACACGGTAAGCGCCTACGAATATGTCGCGCGCCAATTTGGCGTGCACGCTTCCTTTGACGCCGACCTTGAGAGACGCCCCGTTCACCTGCAGTTTTCCGGTATGGATTTTAGCGCCGCCATGCGCGTACTCGAAGATATGACCGGAACGTTTTGGCGTCCATTGGCGAAAGCTCTTTTTTTTGTCGCGGCGGATACTCCCCAGAAGAGGCTCGCTTATGACGCTTCGGTCGTGCGCACCGTGGAATTGCCGGATTCCGCAAACAACGAAGAGATGACCCAGGATTTGCGAGTGCTGCGGAACGTGACCGGAATCAATCGCGCAGAGCTGAATATAGCGGCGCGAACCATCACCTTGCGCGCTTCACCGCAATCTATTTCGGTGGCGGCGCGCCTGCTGGAGCAATTGCAGCAGAAGCGCGCTGAAGTGGTACTCGAAATGGAAGTGCTCGAAGTGGACCGCAACGCGGCGATGGCGCTCGGGCTTACGCCGCCGACGAAGGCGCAGGCGTTCACGCTCACTCCACAGGAAATTCAGGAGGCGCAGCAAGGAGCTTCGGGACTTGTGTCGGTGATTCAGCAGCTCTTCGGCTCGACGGGAAACTTGACTGGCCTGAGTTCCACGCAGCTCGCTTCGCTGGTAGGCTCAGGGGCAGTGGGCGTCGGTTCTTTGATACCGCCGATACTGGCGTTCGGCGGCGGAAAAACGACATTCCTCACGACGCTGCCGGGCGCGGCTCTGGCGTTTTCGGAGACGCTGAATACTGTTCGCGCAGGACGCCGCGTGCTGCTCCGCGCGGAAGATGCGAAACCGGCTACATTCTTCGTGGGTGATCGCATTCCCGTGGCGCTGGCGCAGTTCTCGCCGAGTCTCACTTCTCCGGGATTCATTCCGGCCGTTTCTTCCGATCTTTTTCCCGAGTCCACAATCGCTACCGGAAACGATCCGGTCGCCGTAGTGGGAGGCGATTTCAATGGAGACGGCAATTTCGATCTTGCGGTGATGAATCATGGCGACAATACGGTTTCCATTCTGCTTGGCAACGGCGACGGTACGTTCAATGCGAACGGCACGCTAACGACTGGGCAGGGTCCCCTGGCCGCGGTTACAGCGGACTTCAACAACGATGGAATTCCAGATCTCGCGGTGCTCAACCAAACCGATGCTACCGTAAGCATCTTCCAGGGAAATGACGACGGAACATTCACAGCAAAGGGGACTGTGCCGACAGGCAAGAATCCGGTCGCCATGGTTTCGAACGATTTCAATGGAGACGGGCACGTGGACCTGGCTGTCGTGAACCAGGGCGACAACACTGTTTCCATTCTGCTCGGGAACGGCGACGAAACTTTTCAACCGCAAACCACATTTGCGACCGGCACTCAGCCCTCAGCGATCGCCGCAGCTGATTTCAACAACGATGGAAAGACAGATTTGGCGGTAACGAATCAGTCCACAAATACAGCTTCGATTTTTCTCGGACACGGGGATGGCACCTTCGCTGCGGGGGCGACACTCACAACCGGAGCGGCTCCGGTGGCCATTGCCGCCGGACAATTCAACCTCGACAGCAACACCAACACCGCGCTGGCAGTGGTCAATCAAACGGACAACACGATTTCGATCTTCATTGGAAATGGCGACGGAACATTCACGCAAGGCAATACCGTCGCGCTGAATGGCACTTCCACAACAGGCAACAAGCCGATAGCGGTTACATCGGGAGATTTCAATGTGGATGGATTGACGGACTTGGCGGTCACTGACCAGAGCGCCAACACCGTGTCTATCCTTATCGGGAATGGCGACGGAACATTCGCTTCGCCGCTGAATTTGCCGGCCGGCAGCGCGCCCGCGGGACTTGTTTCGGGTCAATTCCTGGGAACAACGCATCCGCCGGACCTGGCTATCGCCAACACGACAGCGAATCAAATTACCGTTATTCTCGACAAGGCGACGTTCAACGCAGGAGGGACCAACGGCGTCGCAACCACGCCTTATCCTTCGGCGGAATATGAGGACATTGGACTGAAAATTCGCGCTACGCCGTACATCCATGCGAATAACGATGTGACGCTGAACTTGCATTTCGAGTTGCGCAGCCTTACGGGCAGTTCGGTGAATGGAATTCCGGTGATCAGCAATCAGACCATCGAGCAGACCGTGCGCGCGAAATCGGGCGAAACAACGGCGCTCGCGGGAATCATTCAGACCGAGGAAATGCGCGCGATCAGCGGAACGCCCGGAGCGCAGGCGCTCGGGCCAATTGCCTTAGCGGGAACAGCGCTCAACGATCAGAACAGCAACACCGAACTGCTGATTTTGCTGACGCCGCATGTGGTGCAAACAGGCCCGAAGACCGGAAAACCCATTTACGCAGGCCGCTCGCCAGGTTCTATTTCGTCCGGGGCGTCGCCCGAACGCTTTTAGCAATAATCAGTGGGTGCTTTCGAGTACGACAATCGGCTGGTAAGTGCCCGGCACAACTGCTTCCGCAATCGCGATCAAGCGCCGCTGATTGCTGAGCACGCGCAGCCGCGCTGGTTTCCAATCGCCGGAATCGAGCTCCGTTGTCGCGCCCTGCGCCATGGTTGGTTTGCCGGGCTGGATCTGCGACACGGGAATATTGAATTTCGCGCCGTTTCGAATGCGACGCTCAATGAACGGCAGCACGGTCGCTTGCGGAAGCTCGGGCAGTAGGTTTTCAAGAGGAATGACTCTCTCCTGCATTTTTCCGGAACGGCACGCGGCAGCCAAATCGGGAAGCGAGACAGCATGATCCAGCGCGAATTCGCCCACCGCGGTGCGCGTGATTCGCGATAGATGCGCTCCTGAGCCGTGCAACTTTCCTAATTCGTGCGCGAGCGAGCGGATGTAAGTGCCGGCGCCGCATTCCACGGTGAACTCGGCGAGCGAGCCTTCCATTCCTCTGAGGCGAAACTCATAGATGTCCACTTCCACGGGTTTCAATTCAACGGGCTTGTTTTTTCTTGCCAGCTCATGCGCAGGCTTTCCGTGAATCTTTTTTGCGGAGAATGACGGCGGAGTTTGCTGAATTCGGCCGACGAATCGCGCTGCCAACTGCTCAATGGTTTCACGGTCCAACTGCGGCGCGAGATCGGGGCCTTGCGCTTCGCCGTCGGAATCATAGGTATCCGTGGCAAAGCCGAAGCGCACGGTACAGTCGTAACGCTTGCGACGACCGGAATAGAAACGCGCCAGGCGCGTGGCGCGCCCGAGCAGCAGCACAAGAACGCCGGTGGCAAGCGGGTCCAGTGTTCCAAGATGGCCAATCTGCCGGAATCCGAGAAGCCTGCGCACCGCTTCTACGACGTCGTGAGAAGTTTTCCCCGAAGGTTTGTCAATGACGAGAGCGCCATCAGTGGAAGGTGGTTGCGTGCGAGGCATTTCAGGAATGCGCGGCGCTGCTTTGGAGAACCGCCGCGCTCTGTAACTAGGACTCCTCCGGCGTTTTGGTCTGCCGCAGCAGGTCTTCGATGCGCTGGCTGTATTCTTCAGAGCGATCATGCACGAACGAAATCTCCGGGGCGCGGCGCAGATGCAGGCGCTCGGTCACTTCGTGGCGAATAAATCCGGAGGCTGCCGCTAATCCCTTGAGCGTTTCCTCACGTTCGGCGTCAGAGCCCAGAATCTCGACGTAAACGCGCACGTTCTTCAAATCCGGAGTTACGCGCACTTCCGTTACGTTCATGGCGCTTGCCAGTCGGGGGTCCTTGAGTTCACCTGCGAGCATCAGGCTCACTTCGTTTCGGATTTCTTCGGCGATGCGCTCGGAACGATGGCCGGCTACTGTCATAACGTGCACCCGGATTTCTGAATGAACTGCGCGCGGAGAGAGAACCGTCAGTAATACTCGATCTGGTGCGAGATCAATGCGCGGCCAAGCACCTGCTGCGATTCCTCCAATGCCGCAGCCATTGTTTCCGCCAAATGGCGGTCCTCGCCCGAAATTCCCACAATGCCGACCACGGAGCGCTGCCAGACGTCCTGATGGTCCAGCTCCGCCACAGCAACATTGAAATGGCCGCGCAGGCGGTCCTTCAAACTGCGCAGAACCTGACGCTTGTCCTTAAGCGAGCGCGCATCCGGAATGTGTATCTCCAGAGTGACCACTCCGATCGGCATCTCGTCACTCCCAACATTCCCCGGCGCAGCGACCTTACGCCGTAGCTCCGGCGGGCGCGAGCTTCTCGACAGTGAAGCATTCCAAAACGTCGCCGACTTTTACGTCGCCGAAGTTGGAAATCCCGATTCCGCATTCGAAGCCGGTACGCACCTCGCCCACGTCTTCCTTGAAACGGCGCAATGAACTGACGCGGCCGGTATAGATGACGATATTGTCACGCAAAACGCGTACCTCGGCATCGCGCTTCACCAATCCATCCTGGATGTATGAACCGGCGATCATGCCCACGCCTTTAACCCGGAATGTATCGCGAACTTCGGCGCGTCCGAGATACTGTTCCTTGAGCACCGGCGCGAGAAGGCCGACCATGGCTTTCTTAATTTCGTCCACGACCTCATAGATAATGGTGTGCAGACGAACTTCCACGTTCTCCTGCTGCGCGAGATCGGAAGCTTTGCGCTCGGGGCGAACGTTGAATCCGATGATGATGGCGTTGGAAGCGGACGAGAGAAGCACATCGGTTTCCGAGATGGCGCCAACGCTGGCCTGTATGATTTTCAACTTCACCTGATCATTTGAAAGTTTGGGAAGCATCTCGCTCAAAACTTCGACGGAACCTTGAACGTCAGCCTTAATCACAATCGAAAGATCCTTCACTTCGCCGGCTTTGAGCTGCTCATGCAACTGGTCGAGCGTGAGACGCGAAGTGGCTGACCGGGCCAGCGAGGCTTCGCGCAGCTTGGCCTGACGGTATTCGACGATGTGCCGAGCTTTGGCCTCATCCGCCACCTGGAATTGATCTCCGGCGTCCGGCACGCCCTGCAAGCCGAGAACCTCGACTGGAGTGGAAGGACCGGCGCTCTTTACCGGCTGGCCTTTATCGTCGAACATGGCGCGAACTTTGCCGTAAACAGCGCCGCAAATGAAAACATCGCCAACGCTCAACGTGCCGTTTTGCACGAGAATTGTTGCGACGGGTCCGCGACCTTTGTCCACGCGCGATTCCAAAACGGTTCCGCTGGCGGAGGTCGCTGGATTGGCGCGCAACTCGCGCAAATCGCCAACCAGCAGAATCATCTCGAGCAAGCGGTCAATTCCCTTTTTCGTTTTCGCAGAGACTTCCACCATTACCGTGTCGCCGCCCCAATCTTCCGGCATCAAGCCGCGGTCGGCGAGCTGCCGCTTCACGCGCTCTGGCTGCGCATCAGGTAAGTCCACTTTGTTGATGGCGACGAGAATCGGCACTTTTGCCGCGCGCGCGTGCGTAATGGCTTCTTCGGTTTGCGGCATCACCCCATCATTCGCCGCAACGACCAGGACAACAATATCGGTAACTTTCGCGCCGCGAGCGCGCATGCGAGTGAAGGCTTCGTGACCCGGCGTATCAATGAACACGATGCGCCGGTCATTCACGTGCACCTGGCTCGCGCCAATGTGTTGTGTAATGCCTCCGGACTCGCCTGCAGCAACTTCCGTTGAGCGAATCGCGTCGAGCAGGCTGGTCTTGCCGTGGTCCACATGGCCCATCACGGTGACGACTGGCGGACGAGACGTAAGGTTCTCGGCTTTTACTTCTGTGGCGCCAAGATCCTCCTGCGCCATCTGCTCTTCGAATGAAACGACGTGCACGACTCCGCTGAAGCTTTCCGCGAGGCTTGTCGCCGTCTGCACATCGAGCGCCTGATTGATGCTGGCGAAAATGCCGCGGTCGAGCAGGACCTTCAGCAACTCTTTGGCGCGCACGTCCAGTTTCTCGGAAAGCTCGCGGACGGTGATGCCTTCGGTGATCGTGACGTCGCGAGGCTCGCGAACAATCGGCGCGACGGGCTCCGCATGAGCCACGCCGCGCGCTCCCGGGGCCCCGGCGCGAGAACGAACGGGATGCAATTTGCGTTCGCCCTCGGCGAAGCGTTTCTCGATGGTCGGTTTGGCCCGCGCGGGCGGTTTGCGCACATAGAGAGGCTTGCCTGGTTCGGCTTTTGGCAGTGGTCCTGGAGAAACTGGCCTTCCCATAGACTGGCCCGGACGCCCGCCGGGGCGCTGCTGTGGCCGGCCTGGGGCACCTGGACGTGCCGCCGGAGCTCCCGAACGCATTGCCGGAGCACCCGGTCGCGCTTGGCCCGGCGCTCCTGGGCGCACAGGGCCGCCTATTCGCTGGCCTGCGGGCGGCCCTCCCGGCCGCCCTGCCGCCGCCGGACGGTTCACTAATGGCGCTTTTTGCGGTGGAAGCGTGCCGGGCCGCTGTTGCGGCGCTGGCGGCGCGCCTTGGCCCGTGGGCGAAACTCTTGTGGGCTGCACTGGCCTCGGTGCGGCGGGAGCAGCACTCGGCGCAGTAGCAGCAGGACGGACAGCGCCCGTTGGTGGCGCGGTTGCGGGCCGGAGCGGCGGCTTCTGTGCAGGCGCTGCCGCCGGTGCAGGTAGCTTCGCCGCCGCGGTCTGAACCGTTGACGGAGTTGCGGGCTGTGCCGGACGCGCTGCAGGCGGCGCTCCAGCAGTCGGCCTTGCCACCGGCTTAGCCTTCGCTGCTGCTGCGGCTTTCTGCTTCTCCGCTTCCGCATCCTCCTGAGCGCGAAAATGCCTTCTTACTTTTTCCGCCTGGTCGTGTTCCAGCGAACTCGAATGCGTCTTCTTTTCCGTGACGCCGATTTCAGGCAGATACTCGATGAGCACCTTGGCCTTGATTTCGAGCTCGCGCGCCAGCTCATTGATGCGAATTTGTCCCGCGTCTGACATCAGTTAAACTTTGGCCTTTCCATCCTGCGGCTCAGCTGATTCGTTTTCCGCCTGCTCCTCAGCATGCACTTCCGCATTTGTCTCTTGTTCAGAATCGTTTGCCGGAGATTCATCGCCGGCACCGACATTCTCTTCCGTTTGCTCCGGCAGCGGTCCAGCCTCAGTTTCCGCTTCGGCAGCTTCTTCTGACGGCGCAGCTTCTCCGATTTCGCCCGCTTCGGTCGCAATTTCGCCCTGGCTCGATTCGGCTGATTCGGAAGCCGTCTCTGTGGCGACGGCTGGAGCGGCCTGCTGCGTTTCCAGCGCCTGAAAGTACTGTTCGACGGATATGCGGATCTTCTCGACCATCTTTTCGCCGATGCCGGGAATTTCCAGCAACTGCTCCGGGGTCATGTCGGCCAGCTTCTCAATGGAGGTGATGCCATGAGATTCGAGCTTCTCAATCGTTTTTGGACCGACGCCGGAAAGCTCGGAGAGCGAAGTTGTGGCAATCGTCATTTCTTCCATTTGCGCTTCAATGTCGCGCCGCTTCTCCTCTTCGCTCTTGATGTCGATGTTCCAGCCGATGAGCTTGCTGGCCAAGCGAACGTTCTGCCCTTTCTTTCCGATGGCCAGCGATAGCTGGGTGTCTTCGACGATTACTTCCAGCCGCTTCTCCTCGACGTCCACAACCTGCACGCGAGTGACCTTGGCAGGGCTGAGCGCCTTTTGCGCGAACAGCAAAATATCTTCGTTGAAAGGGATGATGTCGATTTTTTCGCCGCGCAGTTCGCGAATGATGGATTGCACGCGCATGCCCTTCATGCCCACGCACGCGCCGACCGGATCCACGTCTTTATCACGGCTCTCGACGGCGATTTTCGTGCGCTCGCCGGCCTCGCGAGCCACTGCGCGAATCTGCACGGTGCCGTCATAAATCTCGGGGACTTCCATTTCAAACAGGCGTTGCACCAATACGGGATCGGCGCGCGAAACGATCACCTGCGGCCCTTTGGCAGCGCGTTCGACAGCGCGAATAGCCACGCGCAGCCTGTCGCCGACGTTGTAGGTCTCGAGGCGCGATTGCTCGCGTTTCGGCAAACGCGCTTCGGTGCGCCCGAGGTCCACAATCACGTCCGGGCCGTCGAGGCGCTTGACGATGCAGTTCACCAGTTCGCCGACGCGCGTGTGAAATTCGTTATAGATCGTGTCGCGCTCGGCCTCGCGCACTTTTTGCAGAATCACCTGCTTGGCGGTCTGCGCCTGAATGCGGCCCAGCACATCAGTAGCGCGCGCCTGCGTAATTTCTCCGCCGACTTCGATAGACGGCTGCTGCTTGCGCGCCTCCACAAGGGTGATTTCGCGGATCGGATCGGTAACGTCCTCGACGACCTTGCGGACAGCAAAAAGCTCCACCTGGCCGGTATCCTGGTTGAACTTTGAGCGCAGATCCTCGTCGGATTTGTAAAATTTGCGCGCGGCCACAACCATCGCTTCTTCGATGGCGGCGATGATCACTTCGGGCTCGACGTGCTTTTCCCGGCTGATCTGCTCGATTGTCTGAAACAGCAAACTTGCCATTACTGCTCCTTCAAAACTCGGCCACTAAATTCGCCTTGCGTATGCTCGCGTACGGGAAAGAAATCTCGCGATCTTTGATCGCGAGCCGCACGTTGCCGCCGGTCAATCCAGCCAAGCGCCCTTCGAAATACTTTAGATTCTCGACCGGCTCGTTCAGCCAAACGCGGGCGCGGCGTCCGGCAAACTTTTCGTAATCGCCAGGTTTTAGCAGTTTGCGGTCCAGCCCCGGAGAACTCACTTCCAGCGTGTAAGAGCCGCCTGGAATCAAATCCTCGACATCCAAAATGACACTCAACTGCTCGCTGACCGCCTCGCAGTCCTGGTGCGTGACTCCCGAACCGCCGCGCTGCTCGGGCGCAGGCGGCCGGTCGATGTAGACCCGCAGCAAACGCTGCTTGCCAATTTTCCATTCGACGTCCACAATCTCGACGCCTACTGAGCCTGCCACGCGCTCCGCTGCCCCGCGAATCTTATCGAGGTCCATCGACACCACAACTTTGCGGCTGGCGCGCATCTCCGTCTGGGCCGGAGATGATCGGGCGGGCATTTCGCCGCCAACAAAAAAGTGGGCTCGCGCCCACTTGAACTTTCGTCCAGCTTCGAACCAATCCAGTATAGTCGGAGAAACCGCGAAACGCAAGCAAGCGGCTCAGGAGCAACGAATCGAGCAGCGCTTCCTAGCCGTAAGGTCAACCGGCGTGCGGCCGCGCAACAGTTTCTTAAAAAGCGCAGCCGCGTTGAGAGCTAGTGCCGCCCTGCGGGCTTTTGCGTGGGCTTCGGTGTTCCTGGATGCGTCGCCGCGGGAGCCGCTGCCTTAGCAGGATAGGTGCTGTCGTAGAGCTTGATGATTTCTTCGGTGATGTTCACGCCGGTGGAAGCGTAAAGCACCGGCGTATTCTGCGCCGATGCATCGATCACTACGCTGTAGCCATGATCTTTTGCGTACTTGTCGAGCACGGTCATCATTTTCGAGCCGATTTTGTTGATGGCCTCTTGCGATGCATCGTTCATGTCGTCCTGCAAATCCTGCGTCTCGCGTTGGCCCCGTCGCTGCAATTCATTGCCCTGGCGCTGCAGATCGGCTTTTGCTTCGTCGCTGAGCGTGGTCTGGCCAGCTTGCAGCCGTTGCTGGATGTCCTGAATTTTCTTCCTGATGTCCGTCAGTTCGTTATTGCGGGGAGCAAACTGCGTTTGAAGCTGCTGCGAGGCCTGCTTGCCCTCCGCCGTGCCGGTAATCGCCTGCTGCAAATTGATTACCGCAATCTTCTGCGTGGCCGCGGGAGCCGCGCTTGTCTGCGCGTGCGCAGCCGGTACAGCCAACAGAGCGGCAAACGCCGCGACCATCGGAAATTGAATCTTCATGCTAGCTCCTCAATGCAAATCTCTGGGGGTTTTTGAAACTGCGATTATAGTAATCTGCTTCCAAACGGTCAATCGAGAATAAAAAACCGGCGAACAGGAATCCTAGAAACTCCGATGCATGAGAGGCCATCTCAGTTGGCCCGCCCGATCACGGCAAAGGCACCAGCAGCAGCCGTCCGTTGGCCTGATCTACCACTGCTGCGATATTCGTCAGCGGATTAATCGCAACAGAGAACGCCGCTGAACCGCCGACGGGCAGCACGAACTCCACTTTGGCGTTCTGGATCGTGAGTTTCGAATTCGGATTCGTGGCCACGAAGTTGAAAATCGAGAAACTGTTCGATGCCGCATTGAACGTGACGCCTGTGCCGCTCTGGAAATTGTAATCGAGCGACGTCGGATTGATGCCGACGCGGAACGGCGTGAAGCCGGCGATGCCCGCAGCGTTCGGATCCACGATACCGATTTCATTCGCAAGGCTGTCCGCGACGAGGAATGTGTCCGTGATGGGATCAAATGCGACATCGCTGGGCCCGCTGAATCCCGAAACGCGGCTGAGGAGCCCGCCTGGCCCTGACGACGCCGATATGACTTCGACGGTGTTCTGCGAACTTGCGGCTATGGCTGCGACATTGTCTATCGAATCGATCGCCACGCCGAGCGGAACCTGATCCACGGGCAGTGAGCCTAGATTCGCGCTCGAACCCACCGCAAATGTCGTCACCGAATTCGAGCTGCTATTGGTAACCAACACTTTGCCGGTATCGGGCCCGATGGCGACGCCAACTGGATCCAATTGGGTCTGTACCGTGTTGTTCACGGCTCCGTTCACGTAATCCACAACCGTAGCGCTTCCGCTGTCGGTGTTTGCAATTACGCCGAGGCCCAGCCGCGGAATCACCGCGACTCCTTGCGGGCAAGCTCCCACTCCCAGACTGCTCGCCACAGTGGCGGTCGCAAGGTCCACGACGGATACCGATCCCGGCCCGGTGCAAGTATTCGTAGGACTGTTGATGGGACCCTGGCTCGTGACCAGCGCCTCGTTCAAGTCCGAATCAATCGCCACGCTAATGGGATTGAGTCCGATGGAAACAGCTCCTATTACCAAAAAGCTTTTAATGTTCGAAGCGCCGCCGGTCGAATCCTGCACGTCCAGCGCAAAACGGCGCGCCGAGGCGAGCATGCTGCCGGGAACTGTTGCGATGGCTTGCCGGCCATTCGCGGCAACTGCTGTCGGTACGGCGACGCCGTCCAAGCGCACTTGCGCGCCGGAAGAAAATCCGAATCCATTGACAGTAATCGTCTGCGCACCGGCAGAGGGCGCGGCAAAAGCAATCGGCGGGCTCACTTCCGTTATTTGCGGCATGCGAATCGCTCCCAGCGAAAGGATCGAAGCATCGTTGCTGCCGGAATTCGCAATCACCGCTATGTTTTTCCCCGGATCGATCGCGACCGCTTGCGGTGAAGTGCCGACCGGCACATTGGCAAGCTGCGTCAGCGAGCGCAAATCAATTATGGTGGCTGTATTGGCCGGGCCATTCACCGCCACACCGATGTCGGTGAGCGGATTCACGGCTGACGCCACGTAACCCTGCGAGAGCGATAGCGAATTCACCGTTTGATCCAGCACGCTCAATAAGGTCACGCTCGCCTGGCAGGTTTGGGCGCCCAGGCCGCAGTTCGGGTCTGTGAGCAATGCCTGTTCCGTCTCCGTATTGATCGCCGCGCCGCGGATGCTCTGCGAAACGGTATTGAACGAAGCAATCACATTTGGAGCGCGCGCAACCTGATTCGCGCTTGCCGCCGCGCCCAGATCCACGATGGATGTGGTGCCGGCGCCGCCTGGCGTAATAATTGCCCAATTCAGTTGCGGTTCAACGGCGATTGATGGACTCGGCCCCGTGCTCACCGGCCGCGTATTCGAACCAGAGATGGTCGAGCAATTGTTCGGCATATTCGGATTGGAACCGCCCATCGTGCAGACCAGGCTCGGCGGATTCGTTGAGAGATCGAAAACCGTTGCGATGTTCGACGACGAATATGCGATGACAGCACGGTGCGTGAGCGAATTCACGCCGACGGCGAAAGGCAGCGGCGATGGCGAACTTCCCGTGGGATTCGACGGCAGCGCTACTGTCGAGACTCCCTGCGTCTGCAAATTCACAATGGAAAGAGAATTGTCCGCGCTATTCACCACAGCCGCCAGGTGCAGAATATCGTCCACGCCAATACTCGTTGGCGCATTTCCAACCGGCACGGTGCCCGATACGGAACTGGCGTCTACATTCAGCAAGCTCACGTTGCCGGAGCCCTGGTTGAGAACCGCTGCGATTCCCAGCGACGTGTCCAAAGCCACGGCGACCGGCTGCGTGCCTACCGCAATCGGTGGATTCGCCGACGTCGGCAAGTCCGCTGGCGATGGAGAAATCGCCACGTTCACAAAGGCTGTGGCCGGCGCGCCGCTCGGCACATCCGCGTTCTGAATCAGAACCGGCACAAGCCCCGGGGTCGAAAATGAAAATGCCGGACTCGACAGCCCGACCTGCAATTGCCGGCTGTTCACGACAGTCACCGGCAACGGCTGCCCCTCTGAATTCGCCTGCGTGGATGACGAGAAATATCCGCCGTCGACAGTTAGAGTGGCCGAACTCGTGATTGTCGGCAGACTCTGCGGGCTGGCGGCAACCGCGGCAGGCCGCGTCGGCTGCACTCCCAGCGAAACTGGCGGAATCACGTCTCCGTTCTGCCGTTCAATTGTTATTGGCAATCCCGCCGGAACTGGTCCAGCGAAAAACGTCCCGGGAATCGTCGCCCGCAGCGTGCCATTGTTTATAAACGTTGTCGCCACAGGCGAACCATTCACCAGTATCTGAGTGGTCGAGAAAAAGCTGCTGCCAAACAAATAGACATCCTGTTGCGTCGCGCCTTCGACCGTCGCCGTCGGCTCAAGGGGAATGTTCGTGCGGAACGACGGATCGGTCGCCGACTGAACGCTCACCGTTGCTGTGCCCACCTGGCTGGTGTCCGCAGCAGCCGTCGCGGTGATTTTTACGTTGCTCTGCGGAGTCGCCGGCGCTGTGTAGCAGCCGAAGCTGGTTCCCGGCGGCACGGGCTTCGACGAGGACGGCGTAACCGGCATGGAAACCGTGCAAGCCGCCGGCGTGATTGTGCCCGTTTGTGTCGTGCCGTTGGCTACGTCGTTCACTGCCCAGCTCACCGCGGTGTTCGTGTCTCCGGTAACGGTTGCGCTGAACTGGAATTGCTCGCCGGTACCGATTGTCACGCCAGTGGGCGAGAGGCTCACGCGCACGCCGGAGTCAATCGTCACGTCGGTGATGGCGAAAACCGACGTTTTCCCTTGCGCAATCGCTACCACGCTGACTTCAGAATTCGGCGGCAAAGCTCTCGGCCCGGTATACGATCCTGAGGTGGTAATCGAGCCGAGAGTCGCATTTCCTCCGGTGACACAGCCTGTAGGCATAGTGATGTTCGGTGCGTCTGATTTCCCAGTCGCTATCGCCTGAGGAGCCGCATCGCAAACGTCCCAGGTCACCAGCGTATTTTGTAAACCCACAATGGTGGCGTTGAACTGCTGCGTGCCCGTGCGCACCACGGTTACGTGGCTGGCTTGACTGGTGGATGGCGTGCTAATCGTCAGTGTGACCGGCGTGGATGAGCCGCTTCCGCATCCCGCCAAACCTGTCGCCAGCATAAAGACTGCCGCGATGCCGATTTTCATTCGCAGTTCTTCCATCCACTTTTGCGTGCGCGCCTTCAGAACGCCCTCCCTCGCCTCATCTTTGAAAGATACTCGGCGGGTCCTTGTTATTTTCCCTAGAAAGTCCTGCCCACGGTGAAGCGGAACGTGCTCCGCGGTTCCACCAATCCCGTGGGAAATCTCTGCACCTGCTGATCCAGTATCCGATTCAACGCCGGCACCACTTCCGATTGCAAAACGCCGGGCGGAAGCGCTGCAATCTGCGCAGGGCTCAAGAAATAGGCGCCGCGCTGCCCGGCAATGGTTTCATTCAGGCGCGT
>DASUAV010000016.1:0-15143 GCA_035763605.1 Candidatus Acidiferrales bacterium | reverse complement strand
CGGTTGCGTTGCCATCGCCGCACCTTTTGCGGAAGCTGCGGCTTGGGTGGCGCGCTGGGCGAGCCAATTCTTAACATGATGGCGCTGGAACCACAGGCGCAGCGGGAGCATGTTCTTGGCGGTTTGGAGGAGGGCCATGCTGAGCGCGCCGATTCCCGCGAGCGGGAGAATAATGACGAGAATCCAGTGGGTGAGGAGTTGCAGGCCCTGCGTGACGGATTGGGCAGGCGGCATGGAGTTTCTCCTAAGTGGCCTTTTCGGTTCGCAAGTGCAGGGTATATACCACAACATTAGGGGTTAGAAAACAGGACTGGCAAAAAGCGGGATCTTGAGCCGGGAGGGGAAGTTTATTTATGTGAAAGATACGGCACGGCTGTTCGGGGGGACAGGTGACGTGGAGTGGGCGGGGCGCTGAGAATGAATGATTGAGGACAGGCAACTGGGAACGCGAGTGCTATAATCCAACCCAGGGAATCAGGAACTCAGGGTGGTCCCAGAGCTAACAGTCGAGCGAGCCAACCGGCAAACCTGAGCGGCGAAAAGCGTGTGAAGGGAGCGGGACGATGGGCGTTCAGTTTCGAGAATTGGTGAGTTGGGTGCGGCATCGCAAGATTTTTGCGAGCGTGCTGGTGGCGCTGACGCTGGGAATCGGGATCATGATTGGGACGCTGATTCCGGGGAAAGTGGCCGCACGGCGTCCGGCGGCAGAGAAAAATGGAGTGGCGCTGCTTTCGATTCCCGATCCGGTGAGCTTGTCCAACGGATTTTCGAATATTGTGGGGAGCGTCGAGCCGGCGGTGGTGAATATCTCGACGACGGAAGTTTTTCAGTCGCCGAAGCAGGCGCCTGGCCGCAAAGGGCAGGATTCCTTCCAGGATTTCTTCAATAAATTCTTCCGCCAGAATCCTGAATCGCAAGGACAGGATTCGGAGAAGAGCCTCGGTTCAGGCGTGATTGTGGATAAAAAAGGATATGTGCTGACGAACGATCACGTGATTGATGGCGCGACGAGAATTCAGGTGGCGGTGGATGGGGATTCGACGCAGTATACGGCGCACGTCGTTGGAATTGATAAGCAGACGGATTTGGCGGTAATTAAAATTGATACGGACCGTCCGCTTCCCACGGCGAAGCTGGGAAATTCGGACGGAGTGAAGGTGGGCGATTGGGTGCTGGCGTTCGGCAGCCCATTTTCGCTGAACGGCACGGTGACCGCGGGAATCGTCAGCACAAAAGACCGCTCGGGCATCGGGCAATCGCAGTTTCAAAATTTCATTCAGACGGATGCGGCGATTAATCCGGGAAATTCGGGCGGGCCGCTGGTGAATCTGGCCGGAGAAGTGATTGGAATCAACACGGCGATTTACACGGGAAGCCGGGGATTCGAGGGAGTGGGATTCGCGCTGCCGTCGAATACGGCGATTGGCGTGTACAACCAGCTGGTGACGACCGGGCGCGTGGTGCGGGGCTCGATTGGAATTCGGTTCCAGGAAGATCAAGTGCGCGACGTGCTGCTGCACAAGCAGCTCGGCGCGCCTTATGGAATTGTGGTGGAGTACGTGACGCCAGGAGGGCCGGCGGCGAAAGCGGGGATTCAGGCGGGCGATATAATTACGGACATTGCCGGCCATGCGATTCACTCAGGTGCGGATTTGATTAATCCGGTGGTGGCGACGCCGCTCGGGCACACCGTCGCGTTGACGTACATGCACAATCACAAGGCAGTGAATGCGCAGGTGGCGGTGGCGGATATGTCCAAGGTATTTCCGAATGATCCGGCGAACGTGGATCCTGTTTCTGCGGACGTGGAATCGGCGCCGACGTCGTTTGGGCTGCACGTGGAGGCGGTGACGCCGGAAGTGTTGCAGCATTTGCGGATGAGCGCGACGCAAACAGGCGTGATTGTGACAGGCGTGGATCCGGCGAGCTTCGCCGAGGACATTAAATTCGCGCAGTTCGACATCATTACGGAGATTAATGGCGACCCGGTGACGAATATTCAGGACTACAAGCGGGAAATTGCGAAGCTGAAGCCGGGAGAAGATGTGCTGTTCAAGGTGATTCATCCGGACGGCACGGGGCAGCAGTTTACGATGTTCCATGACGGGAAAATTCCGCAAGGCGTGGAGTAGGGAGATAAAGTGAAGGGACGCGCGAAATTGCTGATGAATCTGGCGAAACGGGCCGGTGTTGGACTGGCGCTGCTTACCATAGTGCTGTGGTGCGCGCCGGGACGGTCGAGCGCTGGTTCGCGGCACAAGGCGCATGCGAAAAAACATGTTGTTCATACGAAGAAAACGGCTGCAAGCCGCCAGAAGAAAGCGGGCGTGCAGCGCGTGAGTTACGGGTATAAAAAAGCGGCGGTGCGCAGGCGTCACGTTCGGCGGCGCCGGCGGCGGCATCACATAACGCTTCCCAAGCATCCTTCGAGTGAGCGAACCGAGCAGATCCAGACAGCGCTGGCGCGCGGCGGATATTACACCGGCGAGCCAAATGGGAAATGGGATTCGCGCATGTCCGCGGCGCTGGAGCGCTTTCAATCCGCGAAAGGGCTAACACCGACGGGAAAATTGGACGCGCTGAGTTTGGAAAAAATGGGGCTGGGTTCGGACGTGGCGGGAGTGAGCGCGCCGCGGGCAGTGACTCCTGGCACCCCGGACGCGAATTCGAGCACCGCTTCGAGCAAATCCACGCCAAAGACTCCGGGGCTGTAGTCTCGCTGATTTATCCTTCAGATTATTTATTGTGAATCCGCTGCCGCTGCGCGTGTGTCCTGCTCAGCTTGCAAGATTAGGCAGAGCGGAGTTGGGCGGCGGTCCGCCAACAAGCGAGCGGCGCATTACGCGGGCGGCGATGGATGGCGCAAAAAGAGCAGAAAGCGGACGCTGCATGTTGGTGACCTGGTTCCACGTGGTGAGAACTTTTTTGTCATAGCAGGTTAGCCCGATGATGTGGTTCAGGTAGCGAAGCACTGTGCCTTGTCCGAAAGGCCTTGCGCCTTCGGCTTGCGCATAGGCCAGATCAGCTCCAGTGGCCATGGTCCAGGCCGATTTGACGATGCCGGTCGCCTCGCGAAAATAACGATTCCTGAGAAAAGTAGCATTCGCGCGAAGTTTGGATGAAGCGAGGCAGCGGTGCAGGACCTGCGCTTCGAGGGCGGCCACAGTCATTCCCTGACCATAGATCGGATTGAAGCTGCAAAGAGCGTCGCCGAGGACGAGCAGATTTGGCGGCAAGTTTTTCAGGCGGTCGTAGTGATGCCAGACATGTGCGGGGAAACGGTAAGTGGCAATCGGCGATGCGGGCGTGGCGTCCTGTATCGCCCGGAATAGTTCGGGATGCTCGAGGCTCTGCGCGAATTTCAGAAAACCTGCATCATCATCCGGCGGATAATCGCGGAACAACCCTCCCAGCGTGACGAGGAGTTCGCCGCTCTCGACAAAAAAACTGGCTGCGAGGCGGGTGCAGTGCGGCGGCCGGTTTAATATGAGCATGGCGCGCCACGGCAAATTCTTTTCGCTCGAAACACGGAAGAGGCGAGTCGAGTAGCCCACGTTCACGGTAATCATGGTTTCGGGCGGCTTGCCAATGCCGGCCTCAGCGAGCCAAGCCGGAGTTCTGCTGCCGCGTCCTGAACAATCCACGACAAAGTCGGCTTCGAGAATTTTTTGCTGGCCGCCTTCGATCACGCGCACGCCGGTGACGCGCGATTTGCGCGCATCGAACTCGAAGCCCTCCACGGAACAGCCGAGCATCTGACGGACGTTTGGCAGCTTCGCGACGCGCTGGCGGACGTGCAGTTCGAGCAAAGGGCGCGTTTGAATGCAGCCGATCACGCCGATCTTGCAACGCATTCGCCAGTTTCCATTGTTGAACCAGAGAACGTCCTGCGCTACGTCGCCGAGCCAGGAGCCGCTAGCGACAAGATCGTGGTCAATTCCGGGAAAGAAGTACTGTAGCGCGTCAAAGCCGCCGGCGAGCACGCCATGAACGTGGCGTCCCTGTGGAACGCCTTTGCGCGGAGTGGGCGAATCGGGCGGAGCGTCGCGGTCAATGAGAGTGACGCTTTCCGCGAAGTCCGAAAATGCGCGCGCGGCCAGCAGTCCCGCGACGCTTGCGCCGATGATGATGGCTCGCATGGAATTCCTTTTTGAAAAGCGCACAGGGGCCGGAAATGGCGGGAATGCTATCACAACGAAACCGGAAAGGCTTCAGGTGTTAAGAATGGAGATGGGGGCGTCTATGTCGCTCGACGGTGCGGCGGATGCGGCGGACGGGCGCCGAAAGCGAATTCGGAAAATCCCGGCGATGGCGACGGCGGCGAGAAGCATCACGACAGGATCAATCGGCAAGCGGTAGCGCGGGAGCGCAAGAGTCAAGTAATAAGCCCACGGAAAAACGAGCGGAAACGCGGCCAGCGGGACGAGGTAGACGCTGCGGCGAGCGGCGAGGAGAATGATTCCGGCGAGCGCTGCGATTGCCGCAAGAACATTGAAGAGCAGGACGTAATCGAACCAGCCTGAATCGCTCTGCTGGAAATCGCGCCAGGGTTGCGCAGTTCCTCCCGACCAAATGGAAACGAAACGCAGCCAGGAGAGATGCGCGACGTGACCGGGATTTGCTTCCATGTAGCGCAAGGCTTCGCGTTTTTTGTCGCGCATGTAATTCATTTCGCCCAGGGCGATGTACTTCTGGCGTTCGGCTTCGTTATTGATGGGATGGAGAGTGCCGAGCCAGGGCGGCTGGGCTTGAGGATTATTGCCGAGCCAGAGCTGTAGTCCGAGAACGGAACGAAGCGGCACGAAGCGGTGGAAGACGGAGTAGTTGCGCATGGTCCACGGCACGCAGCAGAGCAGCGCGACGGCAAGGGAAAGCGCGGGCAGAATGAGCCAAGCGTGACGTTCTTTGTAAGCGCGCCAGCCGAGCCACAGGAGTAGAAATGGAAGAACGGAAAGCAGGGTGGGGTTGGTCATCAGCGTGAAGCCCCAAAGCAGGCCGTAGCCGATCCAGTCAATGGCGCGGTCGGATTCGGCGAGTTCGAGAGTGGCCCAGAGAATGATTGCAGCGAGGAGCGCGGAGAGGCAGGCCTCCCACATGCTTTGGTAGGTGAGCAGAACGGCGTTCGGGAACACGGCCCACAGCCAGGCCGCGCCGGCGCCAAGTCCCAGGCCGGCGATTTTTCTGCCCGCGTAGAAAATGGGAATGCAAGCGAGGCCGGCGAAAAGAATGTTGAGCGCGGCGGCGGCGAGGAATGAATGGAATGTGTAGATTCCAAAAAGATGAAAAACCGAGGCGAGGATACCGGGGTAGACGGGCGTCATCCATGCGGTGGGGCCGGTGGGAATGCGAAACGGCGAACTGAAGCCATGGCCCTGCGCGAGCGAGACGGCTATGTCCGCGGATTCGTACATGAACGGGATCACGCTGAGGGCTTGATGCGAGTGGGCGTCAACGTAGCTCCAGAGGAAAGCGCCGCGGAGCAGGAGGGCTACGATGACGATCAGCCTGAGCGAAAGAAATGCGCGGAGGAATTTTCTCATCGTGTTCTCATTGTCTTCTCACCGGGGCGGAGTTCAGGCGGATTGGGATGTGCGTTCATGATTTTTAGGTTGCTGTCCAAAGATTATTTACACGCGAAGGCGCGAAACGTAAACTGAATTCCATCGAGCGAGTGCGGCGGTGGGGCGATGGCGCGGAAACGTAAAAAGCAGAAATTCGAGAAGGGAACGGAGGCGCGGCGCATCGCGCGGGAGCACGCCGGGACGCCGCCCGCGGAGCGCGTCATTCCGGACCGGCGCAAGAAGCCGCCGAAACACAAAAAGGTGCTGCTCGAAGAGCAAGAGTTGTGAACACGGATGGCGTTGCTACCATGCCGCTGCTATTTTCACGCAGGCGATGTGGATTGTGCCTGAGATCGCAGGATGGAAAAGCGGATTCCCCCAGCTCCAGCCTCTAACTTCTAACTTCTAACTTCGAGAACGGTTCCGACCGGAACCTAGCGTTTGGAGCCTCAACCGGGGCGGTAATCGGGGACTTTTTCGCCTGGTAGGAAAACGGGTTGAGCAGGTTTGCCGGAGGCCTTGGACAATTCCGCGGAAATTTTTTCGAGATCGCGTTTGTTGAAACCCACGGTGGCGGTTTGAACTTTTCCGTCTGGCTGAATCAGAAAAATGCTGGGGACGTTGGTGAGGCCGTACTGTTTGGACGTTTTGTAACCGTTGGCGTCAATCAGAGAAGCGAACTTCACGCCAAATTCGTTCATGAACTCGCCTGTGGCGGAAACGTCGTCCTGCGAGATGCCCCAAAACGTGACGCGTGAATCGCCGTAGGCTTCGTAGATGCGTTGGAGAAAAGGAAAGGTGAACTGGCAGACGGGGCAACTGATTTTATAGAAGGCGGCGAGCACCGGGCCTTTTTTCAACGCGTCGGCTAAGGAGTAGCTCTGCCCGTTCATGCCGCCCAGCGCGAACAGCGGCGCGGCGGCTCCCGCGCTAATTGTGGACATTCCTCTCGCCCTCCGAATCCAGCGAAACAGGTGTTTCAGGTGCATTCATCTGATTGTAACAAAGGGGCGCAGGATGCACAAAAATACAGGTTTCGTTCCTAGCAAGGCCGGAAATTGTCCGCCTGAACTTTTTGGCTTGATTCAACGAAATACATGTTAAGAGACGGGTGAATGACTGACGACCAAGCGCTGTGGCGTAGGATATGCGCGGGAAATGCCTCGGCATTCGACGAGCTATTTCAAGAGGTATCTCCACGTCTGCGGGGATTTGTCCGTCTCTTTGCGGGCGGGCAGTGCGACGCCGAGGACATTGTGCAGGAGACATTTCTTCAGTTATGGAAACGGCCTGACGGATACGATCCGGAACGCGGAACGCTGCGGCAGTACATGTATGGGATAGCACGTAAGCGTATTGCGCAAAGGTGGCGCGACTCGGGACGGAACGTTTCAACTGAAACGGCAATGCCGCACGGTTGTGCGCATGATCATCACGAGGATCCAAGCAGTGAATTGTCGGCGACGGTCCGCGATGGACTGATGCGGCTCGACGCGGATGCACGCGCCCTGCTTTGGCTGCGCGAAGCGGAGGGGTATTCCTATAGCGAGCTCGCGGAGATTCTGGGAGTGCCGCTCGGAACGGTTAAGTCACGCTTGTTTACGGCTAGAGAAGGTCTGCGGCGGATTTGGCTGAATGGGACGAGAGGTTAGCAAGGAGGAGCAGCAAATGGACTGCGAAACTTTTGGGCCAATGATTTCGGCATTGTGTGACGGGGAGAACGTTCCACCGGAGACAGCGCGGCACATCGCGAATTGCGAGAATTGCCGGCAAAAGCTGGCGGGTTATGTGGCTATGGCTGTCGAAATTCGCTTGCTCGCCGCGCAGGAACGAGAAGTGCAGAACCCTCCGGCTGTGGCCAGGCGATCGGCCCTGCCAACGCGCAGTTCGATTGGAGTGGCTCTTCGGAAGAGAATGCAGGTACCGCGCTTCGCGGCCGCGATTTGCGGGCTTGCGATTATTGTCCTTGCAGGCGGATGGGCGCGCACGAGGGCACAAATGCCTGCGCAGTGGTTCCAATACAAGGTCAGCTTTGGGAGGAACGTCGAAGTTGGCAGAGTGGGAGGAATCGAGCGGGCTTGCAACTTCCCGTGCGCGCGGCCGTTCATGATCTCATCTGGAGGACAACATATTGGAATGCTGCTTCAAGTTCGCGACATCGAAGGCGACCATGTGTACATCACGCTGAGCAGCAAGCAATTTGCGAATCCGCCACAAGGCAAGGATCTCTCGCGGGAGATGAGCGACGCTCCTGCCGCTCAATATGTTTACAAGCTCGGCGACGTTCTTCAGATTCCGGTCGCTGGCGGCTCTGATGTGAAGCTGGAAGGCATCGTTGCGGCCTCCTCTGAAGGCGTGCCATTGTGGTTCGACAGGCCCGTCCAACCAAAAGAAAACGAAATCACTGTGCGCAAAGGAGTCTTGATTCGAGACGGCCGCGTCATTGCAGAAATGGTCGGTTCAGCATCAGCGACGGGCGGCGCTAACACAAGCCCTGGATTCTTCGCCTATATACCGCAGCATGGGCTCTTCGCAATCGGCTTGCGGCCATTCAGCGACGCGACCGAGGGAGCCGCAGACAACAGCCAGATCCAGTTCGAAGAGAATGGTGTGAAGTACATGCTTCTTTCCGCTTCTCCAATCACCGGCGGATCTCAGCCGCGGCAAGTCTGGATTTTACACTTGCCGGATTACCGCCCATCGCAGCACGAGAGTCGGTCGGAGAAGGGTGCCAGCATTCCATGGAGCGATACGTCCCAGAGAGTTGGGTCAAGCTCAAATATCGCGGCAATGCTCAAGCAAATGGGTGCAATACCGAACTAAAGGGGCTAGCTGCCTTTAGTGGATGTGTTTGGTTTTTTTCTGGAGGTAATCCATGAGGAGATACTGGCCGAGGGTGTAGGGCGTGGTGAAGTAGGCTTTGCCGCGGCAAAGTTCGGTGATTTTTTGGACGAAGTGGACGAGGCTGTAGTCGCTGGCGAGCATGAAGGTATTGATGAGAATTCCGGCACGGCGGCACTTGGAGACTTCTTCAAGCGTCTGGGTGACGACGAGCGGGTCGAGACCAAAGGCATTCTTGTAAATGCGGCCGTCTTCGAGAGTGAGCGCGGAAGGCTTGCCGTCGGTAATCATGACGATCTGGCGCATGTCTTTTTTCTGGCGGTTCAAAATGCGCTGAGCCATGCGCAGGCCTTCGCGCGTGTTGGTGTAATACGGGCCAACCTGCACACGCGCCAGTTGCGCGAGAGGAATTTCCTCGGCGCTATCGTGGAAGAGAACGCAGTGCAGCGAATCGCCCGGATACTGGGTGCGAATCAGATGGGAGAGAGCCAGCGCGACGCGTTTGGCGGGCGTGAAGCGGTCTTCGCCGTAAAGAATCATGCTGTGGCTGCAATCGAGCATCAGCACGGTGGCACAGGAGCTTTGATATTCGCACTGGTGAACCATCAAATCCTGATAATCAATGTCAAACGGAAATGACGGCGAGCTTCGCGCGGGATGTTCCGCGTTCTGGCGACGGAGCGCGTGAAAAAGGGTTTCGGGAATGTCGAGATTGAGCGTATCGCCGAATTCGTAAGGCTTCGACGAGCCGCTGGCTTCGATTCCGGTGGCGAGGTCGCGCGTGTCGTGGCGTCCAAAGCTGCTCTTTCCGAGCGAGGCGAGCAGGTCGCGTAGAGTTTTGAATCCGAGAAAATCGAGAGCTTTGTCGGTAATTTCGAAGCGCGCGCGAATCTCCTGTTTGCCGGGCGGGCCGATTTGTCCGCCGGGAGTTTGCTGAGGGGGTGGCGTGGCCTGCGGCGGCTGCGGAGAAATGTAGCCTTCCTGCGCCATGCGTTCGATGAGCTGGTCAATCAAATCGCGCAGCTTTTGATTTTTCGCGAGGTCGGGATTTTCGAGCAGCTGTTCCATCATTTCCGACGGAAGCAGATCGCCTTCTTCAAGCGCGCGGAGAATGGCCTGGCGAAGCTGGTCCATCGTTTGCTCGGGCGAGCGCTCGGAGTCCATTTCCTGGAAGCCGTAGTATTGCGATTCGAATCCACTCTGCAGGAGAAAATCGGAGAGGCGATTCATCAATTCCTGCAGGTCAATGTCTTCCGCTTCCTGGCCGGAATATTTTTTGTAGCGGACGTATTTCATGGAATTCGCACCGCCTGATTCACTCGCGCGCAGCGCTTAATTGAACTGGCGGCGCGGGATGCGGCTCTGTACATCGCGCGGCTCGGGAGCTTTGCGCGCTTCGGCGAAAAAGCCGCGCTCCTCGCTGCGGCTGATGCGCTTGTGGGCCCACAAACCTTCGAGCAAAAATTCCGCCGCGGCCACTTGCAATCCTGCGTCGTCTTTCGCATTCACGCCAAGAGCGGCAACGTGGTCGAAAAGGCCGGCGACTTTGCGCAGTTCGGCGAGATGCTCGCTGGTTTTTCCGGTGGCCGCGAATTTCAATTCGTTGCCGCCCTCGAACCACTGCACGACAGATTGCAGATTCGTGTCGCTGAAATATTTGGTGAACGCTTTTCCAATGGCCGAGCGAATCAGCTCGCGGGAGATGGATTCGGCGCCGCGGAGTTCGCCTTCGTATTCCAGCTCGAATTTTCCGGTCATGGAGGGAATCGCGCTGTAAATGTCGGCGATGCGCGCGACGGCAGTTTTTTCGCCGTTGCGGACTGCGCGCTGTTCGGCGCTGCTGACCGCATTTTCGAGGCAGGAAATCGGCAGGCGCTGGCTGACGCCGGAGCGGCGGTCAACGCGCTTGTCTTCGCGCGCCTGAAACGCGACTTCTTCGATCACCTCGCGAATGTACGGAGGAATTTCGATGTTGCGGCCGTCGCGATGCGTCCAGGACTCTTGCGAAGTGATGGCAATACCTTCATCAACGCTGGCCGGATAATGCGTGCGAATTTCCGAGCCGATGCGGTCCTTGAGTGGCGTGATGATTTTGCCGCGCGCGGTGTAGTCCTCGGGATTCGCGGTGAAAACGAGAAGCACGTCGAGCGGCAGGCGCACGGGGTAGCCTTTCACCTGAACATCGCCTTCCTGCATGATGTTGAAGAGACCGACCTGAATCTTTCCGGCGAGATCGGGAAGTTCATTGATGGCGAAAATGCCGCGATTGGCGCGGGGAAGCAGGCCGTAGTGAATGGTGAGTTCATCAGAAAGATCGTGGCCGCCCTTCGCGGCGCGAATAGGGTCCACGTCGCCAATGATGTCAGCGATGGTCACGTCAGGAGTGGCGAGTTTTTCAACGTAACGGTGACTGCGCGGGAGCCACGCGATGGGCAGCGCTTCGCCTTCGGTTTTGGCGCGCTCGCGGCAGGCGCGGCAGATGGGACGATAGGGATTGTCGTTGATTTCGCAGCCCGCGACGACGGGAACTTCCGCGTCGAGAAAACTCACGAGATCGCGCAGAATGCGCGTCTTGGCCTGTCCTCGAAGCCCGAGCAAGATGAAATTGTGCCGAGAGAGAATCGCATTGATGATTTGCGGAATTACGGTGTCGTCATAGCCGCGAATTCCGGGGAAAAGTTCCTCGCCGGAGCCCAATTTGCGCAGCAGATTATCGCGAAGCTCGTCTTTTACGCTGCGCCCAGCGATACGCGCTTCGCTCCAGCCGCTTTTTCTCAATTCGCCAAGAAGATTTGGTTTGGATGCCATTTTGTCGGGGCCTTTTTCTGGATTCTTTTCCGCAGTCTTCTCCGAACATTTCTGCGGACTGGGGCGGGCAGCTTGCATGCTCAAGTGAGGGTCTCCAATCTTCTAACTCTGACGCCATTATAGACCGCTCGCGTTGTCCGCGCTAATCGGCGGGCGAGCTGCTTTGAAAACTAATTCAGGGAATGGCCGTTGCCGCGGGCGCGCTGGCGGCGTTCACGGAGATAAAGCAGCTCCGGCAGACAGTCCTTGAGCTGCGTGAGCAACTGCTCCTGGCGCTGATGTTCGTCGCGCATTTCGAGAAGGGCCTGCTTGGCTTCCAGTGGCAGGGGCAAAGAATCCGCCATGCCGTAAGCAGGCGACGCAGGCTGCGATGCGCTCGAAGCTGCCGGGCCTCGGTTGAAGATGAGCCAGTAGCACTGCTCGTAGATGTCGGTCAATTCATCCGGTGGTTTTGGATAGGCGTTTGCCTCTTCATCCAAATAATCCACGGACGCTTCGTAATAGGGCTTCTCGTCGAAAACGTGTGTGACGTGAAAGGGAATGTCGCCGCGTGTGAGAATGTCCATTTTTCCATCCTGATATTGTTTGACGACGGCGGTGATGGTGGCCATGCAGCCGGTGGCCACGATTCCTTTTTCGCGCGCCAGAATGACGCCGAACTGCAGCTTTGCTTCGATGCAGTGGCGAATCATCAGCTTGTAACGCGGCTCGAATATATGCAGCGGCAGAAGAGCGTCGGGGAACAGCACGACATCGAGCGGGAAAAGCGGAATGCGGTTCGGTTTCATAGCGGAGGGCTGGTATCAGAATAACAGAATTCGCGCGGACTGGATGAACGGAGAAAAAATTCCCTGAGGTATCACTCTAATTCATCGAGCGCGGCTTGCATTTCCTGCTGCGCGTGAGCGTCACCGGCCTGTGCCGCGCGCGCGACGCCCTCTGTGAGAATTTTGCGCGCCTCGTTCGCGCGATTCTGCGTCGCAAGGAGACGTCCAAATTGATAGTACGCCGCTACATATTCGGGATGAGTGGCGATGAGCTGCGCGAAATGCGTTTCGGCGGCGGGAAAATCACTTTCGTTCACGCACTCTATGGCGAGGCCATAGCGCGCAAACGCATCGGCGGGATTTTTCTGCACAAATTGTTCGAGCATCTGCCGGCGCTTGCCGGCTGTTGGGGGCGCGTTCATATCTGGCGTATTATAAGGGTCAGATTCGCAGCGTGCCAATTCAAGCTGAGGAAATACCTTGAAGAAAAAAACGGATTTGAAGGTGGTTGCGCGTCCGAAGAGCGCTCTGGCCGAGGAGTTGGAACCGGCGGGAAAGCCGGTGAGCGGTTCGCGCTCGGAGATGACCGAGGTGGTGCTGCCGAATGACGCGAATCCGCTCGGTTACATGCTCGGCGGGCGCGTGATGCACTTGATTGACCTTGCCGGCGCGATTGCCGGACACCGGCACTCCGGCAGCTATCTGGTGACTGCATCTGTGGACTATCTGGACTTTCGCAGTCCGATTCGCATCGGGGACTTGATTGTGCTGAAGTCCAGCGTAAACCGCGTGTTTGACACTTCGATGGAAGTAGGCGTGAAGGTATTTTCGGAGAATATCCTGACGCGCGAACGCATGCACACGTCGAGCGCGTATCTGACGTACGTCGCGGTGGACGAAAACATGGACCGCTGCAAAATCACGCCGCTCATTTTGGAGACGGAACAGGATCGACGGCGGTGGGAAGAAGCCGGCGAGCGGCGGAAGATTCGCCTGGCGCATCGGTTCAAGCGTTCGCCGCAGGAGTAAACGTAAGAAGCAGTTTTTTCCAATGATCGCGGGGATTAGTGACAACCGGAGGGCTGGGCGCGAGGCCGGGCCGGCGGAATGCAAAGCACAGCCTCGCGAATTCCCTGAGCAAAGGCTACTGGAGCCCCGCTCTTTTGCTTTCGACGCAGCGTCGTTCTGCCGAAGCTGCTAGCTCGCGGAAGCCGACGAGGTCGCCACGCTCTTCGCCGCGGCTTTGGACGAGTAAGACTTGTCAAAGCTGCCGGAAGCGTCGCCGCTCTTGTCAATCTCGATGGAGCCTTTGAAGTACGCTCCGTCTTCGATCATGATGCGGGCGGTGGTCAAGTCGCCGATCACTGAGCCATCCTTCTTAATCTCGATGCGATCGCGCGCGCGAAGATTGCCTTTCACGTTGCCGTAGACCACCACTTCGCGGGCGATAATATCGGCAGTGACTTTGGCGCTCGCTCCCACAGTGAGCTTGCGCTCTTCGAGGTGGACAAGCCCTTCGACGGTGCCGTCAATGCTCAGATCTTCGTTGCCGGTAATTTCACCTTTCACGTGCAGACTTGCGCCCAGCCGCGCCGCGGCGCCGCTGGAAGAATAGACCGGCTCACTGGGATTCATTGCCATAGCTTTTGCCTCCGATTTTAACGGTGTTTGAGTTTGTGTCTGCGGCTTCGCCGGAATATTCGCCGATTTCTCGGGTGCCGCGGGAGTTGCGGGCTGCTCCGGCGCTTTGTTGCCCCACATAGGACTCATGAACGACCCCTCCCCCAGACAGACGGATACAGACTTTGGACTAGCTGGGGGACTCTGAATCTATGCGCTGGCCGCAATACAGGCAAGCAAAAGTTTTTCCTGAAGTGCCGGAAAAGCACTAGCCCAAACAGCGCGCCGGAATCCAGGTCGATGTAGAAGAAAGGGGCGGCAGGCGGGCGTATAATGCCGCGCATTCGAGGGGAGTTGTCCAGGGATCAGCCGGGCGGCGGATGCGCGGGAGGAGGGCGGCAATGGCAGAAACTTACGTGGCAAGTGCGGCAGGAAATTTGCAGGCAAGGGCGGCAGAACCGCAAGCGCAAATCCGGTCGTCCGCTTGGAATTTGGTGCAGCGCATCGGATTTCGCTTCGTGTTTTGCTACTTCGTTCTCTACATTTTTCCATTTCCGTTCGGCGGCTATCCGGGACGCGTGCTGCCGTTCGATTTTTACGACAAGATGTGGTACGCGCTCGTGCCGTGGATGGCGCGGCACATCCTGCGCTTGAGCAAGCCGATCACGATTTTTCCGAACGGCAGCGGCGACACCACGTTCAATTACGTGCAGCTTTTGTGCTTTCTGGTGATTGCAGCAGTGGCTACGGTCATCTGGACGGCGCTCGACCGCAGGCGCGCCGAATATCGCACGCTGCACGAATGGCTGCGCATCTACGTGCGCTATGCGCTGGCGTTCACCATGCTGGCGTACGGCATGGACAAAGTGGTCAAGCTGCAATTCGCCGATCCTGGCCTCGGACGGCTGGCGGAGCCGTTTGGGAATTATTCTCCATTCGCGCTGTTGTGGACGTTCATGGGCTACTCGACGCCGTACACGCATTTCGGCGGGTGGGGCGAGGTGATCGGCGCGGTGCTTCTGCTTTTCCGTCGTACAACAACGCTCGGCGCGTTGATCCTTTGCGGCGTGCTCGCCAATGTCGTGGCGCTGAACTATTTCTACGACGTGCCGGTGAAGATTTTTTCCACGCATTTGTGGTTTATGGCCGTTTTCCTTGCCGCAGGCGATTGCAAGCGAATCGCGAATTTCTTCTTGCTGAACCGCACTGTTCCTCAGGGTCAGTCGGATTTTCCTCTGCGAGCGCGCTGGGCAAAAATCTCCCACATTGCCGCGAAGGCAATTGTGCTCCTTGTTGCCGCCTATTTCGCGCTGGTCCCGTGGTCGTTCGCGGCAAGAGGCGTGCGGCGGAACATCCCGCGTCCGCCGATTTACGGGCTTTACCAGGTGGAATCGTTCACGCAAAGCGGTAAGCCCGTCGCGTGGAACGATGCGGACTGGCGGCGGATCATTTTCGAGTACCGCGGCTCGATGGAAGCGCTTTCGCTTGACGATACGGCCTCGTATTACGCCGCAAAATACGATGAAGCCAAAAATACTCTGATGCT
>DASUAV010000015.1:0-9004 GCA_035763605.1 Candidatus Acidiferrales bacterium | reverse complement strand
ATGACCGAGCCGCCGGAGATGACTTGTAGACTGGCCAGAGGGAAACGCGCATAGCGGAGGAATTCCGCGGCCAGGGGCGCTTTGCGAGCTGCGTCGAGCTCCGGGGAATTCGGCACCTTGAAGTGCGTGAGGCTGGACATCGGATTGAATGGAGGGTTGAATTCACCCGCGGGGCCGAGCGGGACGTTCACGACTTCGATGGTGTTGGCCGTATCTATGACGCCGCGCCACACGAGAGGGGAATTGGAGTCGGGAAATGCGCCGGCGACGAGCGGTGCGGCGCCGTGGTAATCGTGTTCCATTAACATTTGTATCGCGGAGTGGTGCAGCGCGGCGCGTCCGACGATGCAGACGGCCATAAGCGCAAGCGCGACGGCCGCTCCCTTGGAAAGAGTGTGTTGCTGCTTGCGGCTGCTGATTTCTTCGGTGATAAGGCGAAAGAGCGCTGGCAGAAGCGAACCAACGAGAAGTATGGCGATAATCCAGGGATCGAGTTCGGGAAGCCAATCCAGCGAAAACCAGCGCATGCGGAATGGCCAGAGAAGCTGCACGCCTTCCGCGCCGAAATAGTCCAGAAGGATATGCAGCGTTGCGGCGATGGCGCAAAGAATCAGCCCGCGCGAAAATCGCAGAGGCGGGCGCTTCGCGCCGCGGTCGAAAATAAAGAATGCGGCGGCGACAATGAGGACGAGAATGGCGCTGCCAAGGAGCGAGTGCAGAACGGCGTAATGGTAATGGAAATAAGCGTTCGCGCCGGCGAAATAGCTGAGCAAATCCAGGTCCGCGGCTACGCCGGCAACGAGCAGAATCGGCAAGGCGGAGCGGCTGAGGCGGCGGAGGCCGGCGCGTTCGAGAGCGAAAGAAGTCAGCGCGTGCGTGAACGGATCCATTCGATGCTCCTGCGAATCTGATTCAGTGCGCTTCTAGCATATCCAAAGCCTCAGGGGTTAGAATCCTTGTCGGTGCTTGCGGCCTATGTCGGAGCTGAAGCTCCGACCCCCTAAAAAGGCGGAGCGGCGGAGGCCGGCGCGTTCCAGAGCGAAAGAAGTCAGCGCGTGCGTGAACGGATCCATTCGATGCTCCTGCAAGCCTGATTCATAGGTTCGCTCCTAACACAATCTATCGCTTCAGGGGTTAAAATCCCTGTGGTGCGCGCGCTAATGTCGGAGCTGAAGCTCCGACCCTCTAAAAATCCACCGCCATAAAAATCTCTCGAACGAAGTTCTGATCTCTAACAAGCTCATCCTTGGGAGTTCGCGGGTACGACGAGAGTGAGCGCGTCGGGCACGATGCGGAATTCTACAGGAACGGCGCTCGCGGCTTCGCCATCGATCTGCGAAAAAATTTGGGAATCGCCGGAAGCGGCGCAGGATGCTTGCGCTGTTTTCCACGCGTGAATTCCGGGCATATTATGCAGCGCGCCGAGCCAGACAGCCGGCAAGCAGGCGAGCAGGAGAAGGCGGCTCCGGCCCTCATAGGCGACGATTTCGAATTGATTGTCGAACAAGCTGGCGCGGGTGGTGATGCGAAACGGGCCACCGAAATGCTTTGTGCGGCCAACGACGATTAAGCTGGCGTCCAACTGCTTTTCCGGCGACGCGATGCGGAAACGCGGGAAGGGATAAATGAAAAATTGGCGAAGGCCTTCGAGCCAGTACGCGAGGATCCCGACGCGCAATTTGCGCTCGACGTTGATGCCGTGAACGATAGCGCCATCGGGGCCCGTGCCTGCGACGCAGAGAAAATAGCGTTCGGTCGGCAACGCGGGGCCTTGCTGCGGGGCGTTGTTTCCGCTAGGAGGCCAGACGGCGAGTCCGAGCGCGATGCGGACGCGTTTGCCATTTGCAATGAGCCGCGCGGCGGCGGGAATATTCCAGGGAATGCGCAATTCCTTGGCGAGAATGTTTGCCGTACCGGCGGGAAGAACGGCCAGCGGGACTTGCGTACCGGCGATGCCGTTGACGACTTCGTTGATGGTCCCGTCGCCGCCGCAGACGACGAGCATTTCGCAGCCGCGCGTGGCCGCATCACGAGCGAGTTCAGTGGCGGAGCCGGCGCAGGTTGTCGGCAGGAGTCCCGCGTCAATTCCGGCGTCGCGGAGGATGCATGCGGCCTCTTCGAGAGCGTGGCGGCGGCGCGTGCGATTGCGTCCGCTGGTGGGATTATAAATAATCGCGGCGTTGCGAATGTCGCAGGATGGCATTCGATTCCGAGCGTCTGCTCCGGCAAGTTTGCAAACGCCACATTGTATAATAATTGCCCGGCGCGGCCGGAAACCGCGTCTGCTGAGGTGTAAATGGCGTCGAGCGCCACATTGAACCGCGAAGTCGACAAATTGCGCGAGCAAATTCGCAAGCACGAGTATCTCTACTACGTGCAGGACGCGCCGGAGATTTCCGACGCCGATTTCGACAAGCTGATGCGCCGGCTGAAGGCCATCGAAGAGGAGCATCCGGAGTTTGTCACGCCGGATTCGCCGACGCAGCGAGTGGGCGGCGCGCCGCGCGAAGGTTTTCAGACCTACCGGCACGCGCGTCCGATGATGAGCCTGGATAACGCGTTGTCGTTCGAGGAACTGCGTGAATTCGACCGGCGCGCGCGCGAATTGACCGGTCGCGACAAACTGGAATACGTGGCGGAGCATAAATTCGACGGGCTGAGCATGGCGCTGATTTACGAGAATGGGCTGCTGGTGCGAGGCGTGACGCGCGGCGATGGACAGACGGGCGAAGATGTGACCGCAAACGTAAGGGCGATTCGCTCGATTCCTCTGCGTTTGGATCGTGAGGCGCTGAAAAAAGTTGGGCTGCCTGCGGAGATCGAAGTGCGCGGCGAAGCGATGATGTCGCGGGGAGCGTTCGAGGAATTGAATCGGCAGCAGGAAGCGAGCGGCGGAAAGCGGTTCGCGAATCCGCGCAATGCGGCGGCGGGAGCGGTTCGCGTGCTCGATCCTTCGATTACCGCTTCGCGCCGGCTGGATTTTTTTGCGTACTACCTGCTGCATGGCACGCGCGTGCCGCTGAAAAAACATTCGTTGTGCCTCGAAGCGCTGAAGGCGCTGCACTTTCGCGCGAGCGCGGATTTCGCAGTGTGCGACGGAATTGAAGAGGTGGAGAAGTACTGCACGAAATGGGAAGCGAAGCGCGACAAGATGCCGTACGAAATTGACGGTGTGGTGGTGAAGGTGAACGACGTCGGGCTGCAAAACGAGCTGGGCTATACGTCGAAAGCGCCGCGCTGGGCGATTGCGTTCAAGTGGGCGGCGCGTCAGGGGACCACGCTCGTGCGGCAGATTGGATTCAACGTGGGGCGCACCGGAACGCTTACGCCGGTGGCGTTTTTCGAGCCGGTGCCGATTGGCGGCGTGACCGTGGTGAAGTCCACTCTGCACAACATGGATGAAGTTGGGCGGCTGAACATTCACGAAGGCGATACCGTGCTGGTGGAGCGCGCGGGCGACGTGATTCCGCATGTGCTGAAAGTGGTGAAGCACGGAAAAGAGGAGAAGCCGGTCGAGGTGCCGGAGAAATGTCCGGAGTGCGGGACGCGCATTCATCGCGTGGAAGGAGAGGTGGCGTACCGGTGCGTGAATGCGATGTGTCCGGCGCGAAGAAGGGAATCGCTGATTCATTTTGCTTCGCGGCATGCGATGAATATTGACGGACTGGGCGAAAAATTGGTGGACCAGCTCGTCGAAAAGGGGATGGTGAAGGATTTCGCGGATTTATACGAATTGAAGCTCGACGATTTGGCTTCGCTGGAGCGCATGGCGGAAAAGTCCGCCCAGAATTTGCTGGATGAGATTGCGGCGAGCAAGAAAAACGAATTGTCGCGGCTGATCTATGCGCTGGGGATTGGATTCGTCGGCGAGCGGACGGCGCAATTGCTGGCGGAGCATTTTGGTTCGCTCGCGAAAATTGCTGACGCGACGCCGGAGCAGTTGATGGAAGTGAGCGAGATTGGGCCGAAAGTGGCGGCGAGCGTGGCGGACTTTTTTTCGGAGAAGGCCAATCGCAAATTGATCGAGCGGCTGCGCGAAGAAGGTTTGCGGATGAAGGAGGAGCGTCACGCGCCGGTGAGCACGCGGCTGGCGGGGAAGTCGTTCGTATTCACGGGAACATTGGAAAGATATTCGCGCGAAGAGGCGGGGCAGTTGGTGGCGTCGCATGGGGGCAAAGTGATTTCATCGGTGAGCAAAAAGACGGATTACGTTGTGGCGGGCGCGGATCCGGGATCGAAGCTCGCGAAAGCGCAATCGCTCGGCGTGACCGTGCTGGACGAGGCGGGGTTCGAAAAACTGCTCGAGAAAAAATAAGGCGAGCGTCCGTTTGAATGAAGCAGGCGCTCGCCGATGATTCCTTCCTGGTCTTCTACTTCCCGTAAATCAGCAGGTGGAATGTGTTGGGGATCATGCGGAAGGGGCGAGTGTGCGGCGGCGGATTTGGGATGCGTTCGACTTGAGCCGTCACGGTGAAAAGCTCGTGCGTTGTGGGATCGAGGGCCATGGTGCGGGCGCCGCGTTCGGTGGGCACATTTTCGACGACCGAAAATTGCGTCGGCGAATCTTCGTGAATCACGGTGATGTTGCCGTCGCCGGTGGACGCGAAGGCGTCCTGCGTGCCGGAATCGAAGCGCGTAGCGTCGACGCCCTGGCCGATTGGTTCGCTGCCGAGAATTTTTCCTGTGTTCGCATCCATCATGACCATCAGTTTATTGTGGCATCCGGAGAAAAGGATGTGGTGCTCGGCATCGATGGCCAGGCCGCTGGGTGATTGCCCAGGCGCGAGCGGCCAGCGATGGGTGATTTTCATGGAACTGGAATCGATCTCGACGATTTCGCTGGTGCTTTCAAGATTCGCGTAGATGTGGCCCTGGCCGTCCGCGACAGGAAATTCCGGCTGGCCGCCGAGGTCAATGTGGCCGATGGCTTTGCCTGTTCTTGCGTCAATGACGGTCGAGCTTTTGGAGTCGCCGTTCATGGTGAAGACGCGCTTTGACGCGGGATCGTAGACTTCGCCGTCGGCGTCGGGATCTGCCGGAACGCTGCCGGTGATTTGCAGGGTCTTCGAATCGAAAATCCAAACTTTGGCAGCGCGTCCGTCGGTGACGAATCCGCGATTGAATTCCGGCGCGAGCACTACGCCGTGAATGCCTTGCATGCCGCCGATGTCGCCCACGACTTTGCCGCTCTCGACGTCAACGACGACCACGTGCGTGCCGTGCGTGACGAAGAGGCGATGCGTCGAAGAATCGTATTTCAGATAGTCCCAGCCAGTGTCGCCGGGAAGCGCGATCGTTTTGAGCAGGTGATAGCCGGAAGCGCCTGCGGCGGGAGCTTCGCTGTGGGCCGTTTTCGCGGCGCTCACAAGAGCGTGATGGCTCTTTGCGGTCGTGCGCATCGAGGCAAGCAGCGCAAACGCCAGCGCGAGCGCGCAAGCGTAAAGAACGACGGGCCTGATGAGCCTCGTGAGTCTTGGATGTCGCTTCCACATGAATGCCTCCAGAGAAATGCGAAATAGAATTCTAGGCGGGCCGCTAAGATCCGTTGATCGCAGCCTTATCTTGACGCATTAGGGGCCGTATGCGTTTCACATGCAACGCGCACCAACAGACCGTATGCGGTTGTTTGTGTCCGAGGCCGGCAAGCCATGCTGGGACTTGCTCCGAGCCAGCGCGCATCGTTATTCCCTTGCCGAGTTGAAAATGTCTAAAATCGAATAACTTTGCAAAACAAAGTCGTACAAATCGTATATTCCCGACGATTTTCGCATCCTGATTTTTGCGCAGGTCCCGCCTGCCTCGCGGCGTTATTTGTACAGATAATCGCGCGCGAACACGAGGACGTGCGTGGTGCCGGGAATCATTCGCGGGGGCGTGTTCGAAGAGGGATTTGGCGAAGCGGGCTCGAAATTCGAAGTGACTACAAACACCTCATGAATTTTGGGATCGAGGGCCATGCTGCGCGCGCCGAAGGCGGTTTCCACGTTTTCGACCACATTAAAACGATCTTCGCCGGCTTCGATGATGACGGTCAGCGTGCCGTCCGCGTTCGCGCTCAGCGCATACATGGTGACCGGATCGAATCGCCCCTCGCCCGCATGGGAGCCCGCCGCCGGCGCGGCGAGAATTTTGCCGGTGTCGGCGTTCATGATGCCCATTTTGTCGTTGCGGCAGCCGGCAAAGAGAACGCGCCGCAGGGGATCGATGGAAAGCCCCGCGGGATTCTCGCAGGGGGAAAAAGGCCAGCGGTTCAGGATGCGCAACTCTTTTGCGTCCAGCCGCAAAGCTTCGCTGGTGTTTTGCAAACTGACGTAGATGTTGCCCTTGCCGTCGGAGACGGCCGCGTATGCCTGTCCGCCAACGGAAATGTCACCGATGGGCTTGCCGTTGACGGCGTCAATCACAGTAATCGTGCCGGAGCGCGGATTCATGGTGAAAACGCGTTTGGTAAAGGGATCGTAAACGATGGCGTCCGGCCCTTCCGCGGTGGGAACGCGCGAGAGGATTTTCAGAGTGCGCTCGTCAAAAATCGCGACGTCATTGCGCTGACCTTCGGTGATGAAGCCACGATGAAGCTCAGGCGCAAAAGCAATATCGTGAACTCCAAGCACGTCGGGAATGTCGCCGACAATTTTTCCGAGATAAGGGTTGATGATGACGACGTGCGTGCCGTGCGCGAGAAAGACGCGCCGGCGAATGGTGTCGAATTCCATGCGGTCCCAGGAGTTGTTCCCGGGAATCGGAATTTTGCGGATCAGGTGATAGCCGGAAGGTCCCCAGTGGCCGAATTGAGGAGGCTTGGGGGCGGGTTTCTTGGTTTGCGCAAAGAGTTGCGACGCGCAGGCACCGAGAGCTAACGCCACGGCAATCAGGATGAGAGCAGAAGTTCTAATCGAGGCCGGCAATCTGGTCAGAAGAGTTCCCTGAGGCGCAAGGGGATTTTCAGCATATTGTCGCACTGGGCTTGGGCACACAATGCTTTGATGCGTCCAGCCGCAAGCGCGTCTCCGTCGCTCCGGTCTTGGTCACAAGATTATCGTGCCTACGGAGTGTACCGTAGGCACCAGATTGGGGTGAGGTCGCGATCTACCTTGCATTCCACATCGAAGCAAAAGATCCGTACGGCGGACATGGCCAAGATGGACATGGAATGGAGGCAGGGATGGGTATACTCGTTGACTGTAGCTGCACGATCCCGACCGCATTTGACACCGATTTTGCGTTGCTTGAGAACGTAACTGCCAATGCCGCGATTACGAAAAGAGACCCTAGAGCTGTTTTAGATGCGTTGTTCATATTGGCCCCTCCTATCGGCTTTCCGGATTCTAGTGGGGGGGGAACGATGTTGTCAAGTATCTTGGGTGCCGGTAGTGGGTCAGTCACTACCGGTTGCCGCGATGAATAGACTTCCGAACTAGCCTGATGCGCTTGGAAAACTAAGGCTTAGGAATTCGCGGTATCTCGAATAGGAGGTGCGGGCACACTATGCTTTGATGCTATCGGGCGCAAGCGCGTCTCGCCGTGGTTGACGTCTCGAACGACTCGAGACGGTAGAGGCACAGCCGCGTGCGGTCCGAGGACAATGTGTTAACGAGTTGCTAATCCAGATAGCCCGGGGGACAAGGTTTGTACGGGCACACGTAGAAAGCGGCTGTGGTGTGCGGGACGTTACAACGCTTATCGCGACAGGAGCACGCCCATCCAATCTCGACCAGGTGTTTTCTCCTGTTAAAGCGTATGCTTAAATGACTTCTGAGCAGACCCTCCAACTCTTTCGCTGTTAACTGCGACCTTCTTGGCTTCGCCGATCTGTTGCCGGGCATATGCACCTCCAGTTATGTGCTTAACTTTCTCGCGTGGTACGCGCTGGTGAACCTGTGGCCGAGTGCTCCGCCTTGCCGAGTTGCATTCTTTCCGTGCGGGCTTCGCGCAATACGGCCAAATCGGCGTCAGCGCCAGCCCACAGTCGCAGAAACTGGTCGTAATACTTTCGAGCGTCATCGAGCTTACCGGCGTGCGCGAGCGCCCTCGCGAAAGTCAGATGCGCGAGGACCCAACTGCTCGGAGCATCATCCTGCAGAATTTCGCCTTCAAAGTTCAAGTATTTCTCATAGGCTTGCGATGCGTCATTCCAATCATGCTTTGCCGCGAAAGCATCGCCGAGCGCGAGATGCGCGCTGTAAAGCGGGAAAAAGACAGAGGCTTTACCCTGGCTCTCGATGGCGGCATCTATTTGCTTCTGAGAAAGTTGCAAGCTCCCGCTCAAGTTGTAGTAGCAGCTTTGCATGAACTCGCTCGGGTGTTCGTCGCGCAGTTTTTCAAGGGCTCGGAGAGTGTTTCGCGCCAACTGGATGTCCTTGACGCGAACGAGTATTTCCCCGGCACGGCGAAGCTCGACAGATTCCGGTACGCGGAGGGCTATGCTTGCCATCTGCTCGGCCTCGCTGCGCGCCGCAGCTTTATCGCCGCGAGCAATGGCGATTTGCGCCAGCAGATAGTGGCGCACGGGCATGAACGCTTCACTGTGCATTTTCTCGTCGAGCACCAAGCCCCTGCGCAGTTCATTCGCTGCGCTGCGGAGTCGTCCTTGATACATCAGGACGCGAGCCAGAAAGAACGACGCGAGATTCTGGCCATCGTCTCCGCCCTCGCTGCCGAGCAAGCGAAATTCGTTGGTGGCGCTGGAGGTATCGCCTTTGCCTAAATAGGCCAGGCCGGAACCCCAATGCAGCAATGGGCTTCTGACGTTCGCGTCTCGCGCCGTTTTGTACGCGGCGAGCGCTTCGTCGAAGCGATTCAGGCGGTCGAGATCGAGCATGAGATTGAGGAAGTCCACGGCGCTGTGCGGAGCGAGTTCGAGCGCGTGCTGCTCGGCGGGGACGGCTTCATCCAGGCGGCCAGTCCAAATGGACATCTGCGCGAGCCCGCTGAAACCGCGAATGTCGTCGGGATAGGTTTCCGTGAGCAGGCGGAATTCATCGGCGGCCTTTTCGTATTCCTCGCG
>DASUAV010000014.1:0-7376 GCA_035763605.1 Candidatus Acidiferrales bacterium | reverse complement strand
CGTATTCGGCGGACCAGCGTCCGATGCCGCGAATCGCGGTGAGCCGTTCGAGCGCCGCAGCGTCATCGAGTTCACGAAAACATTCGAGATCGAGTTCGCCGGACGCAATCGCGCGACTCAGCTCGAGAATGGCGCGTTCTTTATTGGTGCTGTAGCCGAACGCGCGAAGTTCGCCGGTGCGAAGCTGGGCAAGATCGCGCGGCTGCGGGCAACCGTGCAGCGAATTGTCGTGCGGCGACGCGCGTCCGAAACTCTGCACCACGCGATTGAGCAGCATGATGCCAACGTGCAGCGACACTTGCTGGCAGGAAATCGCGTTGAGCAGCGCCTCGAACAATGTCGGATAGCGCGGCGGCTTCAGACCCGTGAACAAAGAAATGAGCGCGCGTAACTGTTTTTGCTTCGCCGCGAATGCATAAAACTCGCGAAGGTCGGTGCCGACGCCAAGCATCTGTTCAACAGTCGAGCGCAGCGCACCTTCCAGCGCGGGCGGATGCTCCGTCGCAAACGCGTTGACGCGCAGCGCCGGACGCTCGACTGTGCCCGTTTGCTCCACCGCGATTTCGACAGGATGCCGCGAAACGCTTTCATCGAACACCAGCGCGCGCCGGTAAAATTCGCCGTCCCAGCGGTCGAGCAAGTTCTCCGGCCGGCGTCGCAGCGCCCACACCGTGAAATCCAAACGAAACGGCGGCACCGGCCGCAGCGTGAACGTCAGCGGCTGCGCCGGACGCGCGTGGGCAAAATTGCCAGCCGGAGTTGCGGCCTCAACAGACATATCGCGCGATTCGTGCCCCATATTGTTATCATCTATCCAGAGCGTGCATGTGCGCAAATTGCGCGCTGCTTGCCGCAACCGTTTTCCGGGCCTGCAATTTTTCAATCCACGAAGGCGGTTTGGCGCGAACTCTAAATGACACACTTCTGAAATCCACAGTGACGCGGCAAAGCACGCCGCAGAACGAAACGAGGAGCGACGCAGAATGGGCACGATTCCGATGAAACTGAAGAGCCGCAAAGAAATTGCGGAAGGAACCATGCAATTTTTCCTGGAGAAGCCCGCGGGCTTCGATTTCAAAGCGGGCCAAGCGATGGAAGTGAAGCTCACGAATCCCGCCGAGACCGACGACGAAGGCAACGCGCGCGCGTTCTCCATTGCCAGCGCGCCGCACGAGTCGGACATCATGTTCGCCACGCGTATGCGCGACACGGCCATGAAGCGCTGTCTGAAAACCTGTCCGCTGGGAACGGTCGTCGAAGTGGACGGCCCCTGGGGCGATTTGAAATTGCACAGCCGCGCGCAGCGGCCCGCGGTTTTTCTCGCGGGCGGAATCGGCATCACGCCGTTTCGCAGCATGGTGCTCGACGCCGCCAAAAATAAATTGCCGCACAAAATTTATCTGTTCTACTCGAATCGCCGTCCCGAAGACGCCGCTTTCCTCGACGATCTGCTGCGCGCGGAAAAAGAGAATCCCAATTTCAAGCTGATCGCCACCATGACCGAGATGGACAAATCCAGGCGCGAATGGAAAGGCAAGCGCGGCTTCGTGGACAAAGCCATGCTCGCGGAAGCCATTCCCGATTTGAGCGAGCCGATTTATTACATCGCCGGGCCTGCGGGCATGTTGAACGCCATGCGCAAAATGCTGCTCGAAGCCGGAGTCAACGAAGACGACATTCGCGCCGAAGAATTCGCCGGCTACTGACCGCCTCGCAACGCGGCCGACTACATCGCGCGTTCCTTTTGCCGTTGTAGGGCCCGATTTAGTTCTCGGGCCGCTTGGATTTGCCTTCGCCCTTGTAGCTCACGTCCCGACCCGCGCTTTGTGCCGGTCTGACGTGAGGCCTTTTCATCATCCCGCCATCGCCGCATCGGCCTGTCTTTGTCGTTGTAGGGCCCGATTTAGTTCATCGAGCCGCTTGGATTTGCCTTCGCCCTTGTAGCTCACGTCCCGACCCGCGCTTTGTGCCGGTCTGATGTGAGGCCTTTTCATCATCCCGCCATCGCCGCATCGGCCTGTCTTTGCCGTTGTAAGGCCCGATTTAGTTCATCGGGCCGCTGCACCGCATCGGATTTGCTCGCCGTTGCGCAAATTCTTCGTTTCTCCCGCGCCGCTCCCCTCCGAACACCAGCCTTGCATCGCCCGCTCGCTCCGCGAAAAATCATAATCCTCGTCATCCGTGCAACGAATGTGCACTAGAATGAACGTGACGTTTCGCGGCAGAGGCGCAAATTGAGCGAAGTGACCGCGCTGTTTTTCGACATTGGTGGCGTGCTCCTGACCAACGGCTGGGACCGCTCCGAACGCACCGCCGCCGCCGAAAAATTCCATTTGGACTGGAAGGAATTCGAGGACCGCCACGAACTGGTGCTGCACGCCTTCGAAGTCGGCGAAATGGGCCTCGATGAATATCTCGACCGCGTGGTTTTTTATTGCCCGCGAACTTTTTCGCGCGACGAATTCGCCGATTACATTCGCGCGCAATCGCAAGAGCTTCCCGGCACGATGGACGTGCTCCGTCGCCTCGCCGCGACGAAAACGTATCTGCTCTGCACGCTCAACAACGAATCGCGCGACATGAACGCCTATCGCATCCAGAAATTCGGCCTGCAAAAATACTTCGACGCGTTCCTGAGTTCCTGCTATTTGGGCATCCGCAAACCCGACGAAGGGATTTACCGCCACGCGCTGGACATCACGCAGCGAAAACCGGAGGAGTGTGTGTTCATAGACGATCGCGCCCTCAATCTGGAGTGCGCCCAGGAATTGGGCATGCGCACAATTCAGTTCAAAGACGCCGCACAACTCGAACGCGACCTGCGCCAGATGGCTATTGCGGTAGCGCAGCCCTAAGCACGCGCGTGATTTTGCAACGAGAGAAACACCCTCGGCGTAAGAGCCGTACGACGCCGGCGGAAGGTTTTGTCAGGGCACGGCTTCAGCCGTGCCGTTAGGCGATGCAAGGAAAGCGGCTTCGGCCGCTGAGGTATTGTTTTGGAGTTTTCACGCGTACCCCAAAACGCGCGGCCTGGCATAGCTCCCGTCGCGATTAAAGCCGCGCCCATACAAAAGACGTCGAATTACGGCATGATTGAATTCGCACTCCTTTACGAAACATAATTGAGGGAACATGGCCGAAATTGAGCCGCATCTGTTTGTGATTTTTGGCGCCACCGGCGATTTGACCGCGCGCAAAATTCTGCCGTCGCTGAACGGGCTGATCGCCCGCAACGCGCTCGGCGCGAAAAGTGTGATTCTCGGCGTGGGCATGGAAACCAATTTCGACGACGGGAGTTTCCGCGCCAAGTGCCGCAAGGACCTCGCCGCGCAAAAAATTCCGCAGGACCAAATCGCGAATACCTGCTCCGACAAACGCATCTTCTATCAGACCATCGGCAAGGGCGCCGACGCCGACTACAAAACCCTCCGCGAACGCATCGAGCAAATTGAAAAATCGGCCGGCCTGCCCGGGAATCGCGTGTTCTACCTCGCGCTGCCGCCGAAAGTGTTTCCCATCGCTATTGCCGCGCTCGGCCGTGCGGGACTCAACAAAAACGCCGGCTGGACGCGCCTGGTCATCGAAAAACCTTTCGGACGCGATTTGCAGTCCGCGCAGGAATTGAACCGCGTCGTCCACGCCAATTTCGACGAGCAGCAGGTCTATCGCATTGATCATTATCTCGGCAAAGAAACGGTGCAGAATTTGCTCGTCTTCCGTTTCGCCAACGCGCTTTTTGAGCCGCAGTGGAACCGCGACCGCATCGAAAGCGTGGAAATCACCGTGGCGGAATGCCTCGGCGTCGAGCATCGCGCGCTCTATTACGAAACTGCCGGCGCGCTGCGCGACATGATTCAAAATCATCTGACGCAGCTCGCCACGCTCACCGCCATGGAAGTCCCCGAAGCGTTTCGCGCCGAATCTATTCGCCGCGAAAAAGTGAAAGTGCTGCATTCCGTGCTGCCCATTCGCTGCGAAGACGTGGTGCTCGGCCAGTACGCCGCCGGAAAAATTGACGGGCAGAACGTGCCCGCGTATCGCGACGAGCCGGGCGTGGCCAAAGATTCGCAGACCGAAACATTCGTGGCCCTCCGCCTCGAAATCGAGAATTGGCGCTGGCACGGTGTTCCATTTTTTCTGCGCACTGGAAAAAGACTCGCCGCGCGTTCCAGCCAGATTGTCGTGAATTTCCGCCGCCCGCCCGTTTGGATTTTCAAGCCGTTCGAAGAAAATTCCATTCAAGCGAATTCGCTCGTCATCGCCATTCAGCCGGATGAGGGCTTCGATCTGTATTTCGAAATCAAAGCGCCCGGGCAAGGCGTGAAAATCCAAACCAGCGATTTGCATTTTCGCTATTCGGAGGCGTTCAAGCCGCTGCCCGACGCCTACGAGACGCTGCTGGTCGATATTTTGCAAGGCGACGCCACGCTTTTTGTGAGCGATGATTGGGTGGAATCTTCCTGGCGGCTGTACACGCCGCTGCTCGAGAAGAAGCCGAAGGTGCTGCCGTACGCGGCGGGAAGCTCGGGCCCGGCGGAAGCGGATCGCTTGCTCAGCGGATTGGGGAGAAAATGGTCGCAGGTATAAACAAGACGGCCCGCGTCTGCGCGGATTTGGACAAGTTGAGCCACGCCGTGATTCAAGAGTGCGTGCGCGTCGCGACTGAGGCCGCCGGCGCGCGCGGAAAATGCCTGATTGCGCTTTCCGGAGGCCGCACGCCGGAGCGCGCCTTCAAGATTTGGGCCGCCGAATACCGCGAAAAAATGCCGTGGGACAAGACGCACTTTTTTTTCGGAGATGAGCGTTTTGTCCCCGAAAGCGATGAAAAAAGCAACTATAGGATGGCCTTTCGCGCGTTGTTCGAAAATGCCCCGGTACCGCCCGAAAACATCCACCCTATCGTGACCAATTTCGCCACTGCCGATGACGCCGCGCGCGCCTACGAAAAAGTTCTGCGCGAATATATTCCCGATTCCGGACCGTCGTTTGACGTCCTGTTTTTGGGCCTCGGAGTCGAGGGACATACCGCGTCGCTGTTCCCTGAATCGCCTGCGCTCCGCGAAGAAAAACGCTGGGCGATGGGAGTGCGAGTTCCTGCCGAACCTCCGGTGCGCATCACGCTGACTTTTCCCGTTCTGCGCCGCGCGCGCCAAACTTTTTTCCTCGTCGCTGGAGAAGACAAAACGGAAATCGTCGCCAAACTGCGCCGAGGCGCTCCGGAAGAAATCGCGAACCTGCCCGTCGCCATGCTCAAGCCTGAAGGCGAAGTGATCTGGTTCCTCGACAAAGCCGCCGACGGCCTGAGCGCCGACGCCAAAGGCATCTGAAATTCATTTGTGAGCATGCGCCGCGAAACTTGCATCTAAGTAGGTGCAGCATGGGCGGAGTCCAATGCAGATTCCTCGTCGCAAAAACCGCTCCTCGGAATGACAGTATTAGGCTGGTTCTGGCGAAGGATGCAACGAGTGCTGTCGAGTGGGCTGCTATGCGGCCTGCGCAAAAGTCCGATGCAGACAGTGTGGGGATAGGAACGCGGCTCGATCTGTGAGCGCGGAAACGTTCGCAAAAACCGCTCCTCGGAATGATAGTTTCCATGCGACAAGTCGTGTAAGACAATCGCGAAGAAAACTAATGTTGGCGTCGGCGGCGCGTCGTGGTATATAAGAGAGCAGCGAAGGAATGAACGAAACCAGTTCCAAAAGCCCCAACTTTTCTCCCTCCATTGGGCCGCAGCAGACTTCTTCTCTGGGACGCGAATTAGCCGTATGGGGCCGCGACGCGGCCATCGCTGTCGGACTCGCCGTCATCATCATCGTGTTTCTCTATCAGCCGGTTCAAGTGGAAGGCACCAGCATGGCGCCGCTGCTCTCCGATCAGGAGCGCATTTTCATCAACAAATTCGTTTACCGCTTCGAGCCGATTCATCGCGACGACGTGGTCACCTTCTGGTATCCGCTGGACACTTCGCAATCGTTCATCAAGCGCGTGATCGGCTTGCCCGGCGATACCATCGAAATCAAGTCCGGCGAACTTTACGTGAATGGCAAGCACGTGCCGGAGCCGTACGTGCCGGCGCGTTACTTCGACGATTCGAGCTACGGGCCGATTACCATTCCGCCGGAAGAATATTTCGTCATGGGCGATCATCGCGACAGCTCGAACGATTCGCGAATTTTCGGGCCCGTGCAGCGAAAATACATTTACGGCAAAGCGGTGTTTGCGTACTGGCCGTTCAAGGAATTTGGCGAAATTTCCGCACCATAAATTCGCGCGCGCGGCGGAAAAAATTCGCGGGAGAAATTCAGCAGCGAAGCTGGTATAAGATGAGCCGCAACGGAGGACACACTGCGGGAGCGGGACGAAACGAGCGCCATCCTCGCGCTCGAAGACGGAAGAGTATTTAAGGGCCGCGCGGCGGGCGCTCGTGGCCGCCGTGGCGGGGAAGTTGTTTTCAATACGAGCCTCACCGGTTATCAGGAAGTTTTCACCGACCCCAGCTATGCCGGCCAGATTGTCTGCCTGACTTATCCCCACATCGGAAATGTCGGCGCGAATTTGGAGGACGAGGAATCGGCGCGCCCGTACATCGAAGGGCTGGTGGTGCGCGATTTTTCGCATGTGTCGTCGAATTGGCGCGCGAGCGAAACGGCGGACGCGTATCTCGAGCGGCACAAAATTCCTGTGATTTGGGATGTGGACACGCGCGCGCTGGTGCGTCACTTACGCATGGCGGGCGCGCTGCGCGGCGTGGTGGCGACGGACGGAACCGCGGCGGAAAAATTGATCGAAGAGGCGCGCGCGCTGCCTTCGATGGCCGGACAGGAACTGGCCAGCGCGGTGACGTGCGCAAAGGAGTATCGCTGGGAGCGAGGTTCGATTGCTCTCGCGGCGAGTTTTGCGGCGCAAGCGGGGGCCGGCGCGAATGCAGGGCCTTTGTGGCAAGCTGCGGCGGCTTCGACTTCTGCAAAAGCACAAGTTACGCCCGGCGAGCGGCGTCACAAAGTGGTCGCGTACGATTTCGGCATCAAGCAGAACATTTTGCGCCAGCTCGTGGACCACGGCTGCGACGTGACCGTCGTCCCCGCGCAAACGCATGCCGAAGACGTGCTGGCGATGAAGCCGGATGGCGTGTTCCTGTCGAACGGGCCGGGAGATCCGGAGCCGGCGACGTTCGCGGTGGAAAACATTCGCAAGCTGATGGGACGCGTGCCGATTTTCGGGATTTGCCTGGGGCATCAACTGTGCGGGCTGGCGCTCGGCGGGAAGACGTTCAAGCTGAAGTTCGGGCATCACGGCTCGAATCATCCGGTGAAAAATTTGCTGAGCGAAAAAGTGGAAATCACCGCGCAGAATCACGGATTTTGCGTGGACCCGGA
>DASUAV010000013.1:0-23515 GCA_035763605.1 Candidatus Acidiferrales bacterium | reverse complement strand
ATTTCCAGCATCATAGGATGCGCCGCGCTCGCACCGGATTCAACCGCGCGCGTTGACTTCCCTCGCAGCACCTCACTAGAATGGCCGCCAATGCCCGATTCGCCTCCTACTTTCGGCCAAATTATCGCGCATTACCGCATTATCGAAAAGCTTGGCGGCGGAGGCATGGGTGTGGTCTACAAAGCCGAAGACACGCGCCTGGGCCGTTTCGTCGCGCTGAAATTCCTGCCCGAAGGCGTCGCGCGTGACAAGCAAGCCCTCGAACGCTTCCAGCGCGAAGCGCGCGCCGCGTCCTCGCTCGATCATCCGAATATTTGCACGATTTACGAAATCGGCGAGGCTCCTGGCGAAATTCGCCAGCCGTACATCGCCATGCAGTTTCTCGAAGGCACCACGCTGAAACATCGCATCGCCGGCAGTCCCGTCGCGCTCGATCTGCTTCTCGATTGGGGCATCGAAATGGCCGACGCGCTCGACGCCGCGCATGCTCGCGGTATCATTCATCGCGACATCAAACCTGCCAACATTTTCATCACCACGCGCGGCCACGCGAAAATTCTCGACTTCGGCCTGGCCAAAGCGATGGAAAACACGGCAGGCCTGGGCGCGACGCAAGCCACACTCGACCAAATTCCCGAACATCTCACCAGCCCAGGCGTGGCTGTCGGTACTGTGGCGTATATGTCTCCCGAGCAAGCACGCGGCGAGCCGCTCGACGCGCGAACGGATTTATTTTCCTTTGGCGCTGTGCTCTACGAAATGGCTACGGGGCGCATGCCGTTCACCGGCAACACGACGGCGATTGTGCATGACGCGATTCTGAATCGCGCGCCGATTCCGCCCGTGCGTCTGAATCCGGAGATTCCGCCGAAACTCGAAGAAGTGATCCACAAGGCGCTGGAGAAAGATCGCGAGGTTCGCTGCCAGTCTGCCGCAGAGTTGCGTGCGGACTTGAAGCGCCTGAAGCGTGATTCAAGCGCCCCTGTTTCCGCTGCGGAGCGCCACACCGATTCCGGCCGCTCGGCAGCTACTCGCGTAACGCCCCCGCCTATGGACGGGCCACGACTATCCTCTGCGAACGCAGGGGAAAAAAATAGCGCTTCCGCGGTTGTTTCAAGATCTGCCGCACATGCGTCGAGCCCTTCCACGGTCGCCGCCGTCGCACGCCGGCACAAATTTGGCGCTGCTGCAATTTCCGTTATCGTGCTCGCCCTCATCATCGCCGCTTCCTACGGTGCTTATGCATTCTTCCATCGCGGGCCAAAACTCACCGACAAAGACACCATCGTCCTTGCGGATTTTACCAACACCACCGGCGATCCTGTTTTTGACGGCACGCTGCGGCAAGGCCTGGCGGTACAGCTGGACCAATCGCCGTTTCTCAGCCTGCTTTCCGAAGATCGCATCCAGCAAACTCTCAAAATGATGGGGCAGCCTGCCGGTGCTCGCCTTAGTCCCAAAACCGCCCGCGACATTTGCGCTCGTACATCTAGCGCGGCAGTACTGGACGGCTCCATCGCACAGATAGGCAGCCAATATCTCCTCACGCTGAAAGCCCTCGGCTGTGCGAATGGTCAATCCCTCGCCAGCGCTGAAGCTCAGGCCGGCGACAAAAATGACGTCCTCGCCGCTCTCGGCAAAATTTCCTCGAGCATCCGCAAGCAGCTCGGCGAATCCCTCATTAGCGTCCAGAGGTTCGACACGCCGCTCGAACAGGCTTCCACGCCTTCTCTCGAAGCTCTTCAGGCGTATGGCCGCGGCATCGCAGCCAACCAGGCGGGAAACGAGACCGGCGCATTGTCGCTGTACAAGCAAGCCACTCAGTTGGACCCCAATTTCGCCATGGCCTATGCCGCCCTTAGCGCGATTTACTCGAACCTCGCCGAGACGAGCGCTGCCGCGCAAAATGCCACGAAAGCTTATGAGCTGAGGGATCGCGTCACTGAAAAAGAGAAGCTCTACATCGACTCTCACTATCATTGGCAGGTCCTCGGTGATCTCCAGAAGGTCCGGCAGGACTACGAGCTCTGGGAGTCTGAGTATCCGCGCGACTTTGTTCCCATCGTAAACCTTTGCAACATTGATGGAGAGTTGGGCCACCTCGACCAGGCATTGGCGGAGTCGCAAGCTGCTGTTCGAACCAATCCTAGCGCACTCGCCTACGGACTTCTTGCCGCCTCGTATGTAAGCTTGGATCGCCTGCAGGAAGCCCAATCCATAATCGCAGAGGCGCAGTCTAAGGGCTTCGACTCCGTGTGGCTCCGCACAAATGCTTATCCGCTGGCATTTCTCCAAAATGATTCCGCGGCAATGGCGAAGCAGCTCGCATGGTCGAAGGGAAAACCTGGCGTGGAGGACATCTTCACGGCCCTTGAAGCGGACACGGCGGGATATTTCGGCCGTGAGCGCGCTGCGTCAACCTTAGACCATCAGGCTGCGGAATTGGCCGTCCAAGCAGGAGAAAAAGAGGTCGCTGCCAATTATTACGGCGATGAGGCTGTGCGTGACGGATTATTTGGCGACAGTGCAGCGGCACACTCGTCGGCATCCAGTGCGCTGGCACTATCCCGAGACCGCGATGCTGAGTTCGCGTCTGCTTTCGCGCTGGCCGTTTCCGGGGATGCGGCTAAAGCCCAAAGCTTCGCTGACGATCTTGGGAAGCGCTTCTCGCAGGACACAATGGCGCAGTATGTAGAAATCCCCGCCATCCGCGCTCAGTTGGCGCTGCGCCGGGGTGATTCCTCGAAAACCATTAAACTGCTTCAGCCGAGCCTCGCCTATGATTTGAGCAAAACACTTTGGGTGGCGCTTTACGTCCCGCCGTACGCAAGGGGACAAGCCTATCTGGCAGCAAAGAAAGGGGCAGAAGCGGCAGCGGAATTTCAAAAAATCATCAACAATCCCGGTGTCGTGCAAAATGCGCCGACTGGTGCGCTAGCGCACCTGGGCTTGGGCCGCGCTTACCTGCTTGAAGCTCAATCCTCGCAAGGTGCGGATGCTGACGCGGCCCGCGCCAGTGCCCGCAAAGCCTATCAGGACTTCCTCGCTCTCTGGCAGCATGCCGACCCTGACATTCCCATCTACAAACAAGCCAAAGCCGAATACGCTCGCCTCTCCGTGCGCAATTAAAATCCCTCCTGAGACTGTTTGGTCCTTTGGGTTCCCGACGGCTCCTTTGTGTCGCTCCTGACGCTGAGTATATAATCCCCTAAAGGGACGAAAATCCGTGGCGCAGTTAGACATTCTTCAGGAACGCGGGACTGAATCGCTCCACGAGGCCCGCTGGTGGGAAAGCGACGCCTCCGGCAAAGTCCATTGCTATCTTTGCCCGCGTCATTGCCACATCGGAGAGGGGCAGGCGGGCTTCTGCTTCATTCGCGTGAATCACGGCGGCAAACTGTACAGCCTGGGGTACGCTTCGCCTGCTGCGATTCAAATTGATCCCATCGAAAAAAAGCCTCTCAACCATTTTTTGCCCGGCACGAAAGTGTTTTCGATGGGCACGGCGGGATGCAACATGGGCTGTTTTTTTTGCCAGAACTGGGACATCTCCAAATCGCGCAGCGATCAAGTTCATTCGACGCACGTCGAGCCGGAGCAGGTGGTTGATCTCGCGATTCACTACGGCTGTCCATCTATCGCCTTTACTTACAACGAGCCGACCATTTGGGCGGAGTACGTCATTGACGTTGCCAAAGCGGCGCACGCTCGCGGGATCAACACCGTCATGGTGTCGAATGGCTACATCACGAACGAAGCTTTTCACGAAGTTTACGATCACATTGACGCGGCGAATATTGACCTGAAAGCGTTCACCGAGAATTTCTACGGGAAAATTACGCTCACGCATCTCGCGCCGGTGCTCGAAACTCTGAAGCGGCTGAAATCCGAAACGAATGTCTGGTTCGAAATCACGAATTTAATGATTCCCACGCTGAATGATGACGAGGATGAAACACGCAAGCTTGCCGAATGGATTCTCGAAAATCTGGGACCGGATGTTCCTTTGCACTTCACGGCGTTTCATCCGGATTTCAAATTGCAGGATAAGCCGCGGACGCCGCCGGAAACCCTGCATCGCGCGCGCAAAATCGCGCATGAAGTTGGGCTCCACTATGTCTACGAAGGAAATATTTTCAGCGATGGCGGCGACACGCGTTGCCCGAAATGCGACGCATTGCTGATTCAGCGCTCGTGGCACGATGTTCGCGCGAATCGCATGAATAACGGCGCGTGCCCGAACTGCGGCCACGATATTCCCGGCGTGTGGGCGAATCCGCGCAACGCCCAATCCAGCAGGCCGCCTCGCAAAGGCCAGAACGAATTGCCCGGCGAATTCGACGCGTGGAATTTGTAAGCGACTCGCGGTTAGCGCAAGGAGGGAGGTTCACGAACAAGACGCGCGCCGAAGTCGTTCCACTGGAAATTAGATTTGGTGGCTTCCGGCGATGGCCAGCATTTCAAGTTATCGCTGCGCAATGCAACTGATCCGTGCGCGTTTTCGTTCTTCTCCGATGAGCGCGGGCTTATTTACCAGGACGGCGTAATTGACTGCTCGATCGAGCTGAAGCCCGCGAGCTGACGGTTTTCCATTCCATGGCCCATAGCAGGCGCACCCGCCGGAGCCACCTCCGCCGAAGGAACCGTCAGTGCCGTGGATAGCCGCAGTTCCATGGGCGAACCCTCCGCAAGATAGAAATGATGGGTATGCAAGAGCAGCGCCATGGCCGCCAGCCCTGCGCCTAGCCCGACCGTGCTGCCGACGGCGAGCGCTTTCATGGAAGTAGATGTGGCGCTCAAAGAGGTCGGCCCAGACCCGATCGTTTGCGTCGTATGGAATCTGCTGCCGATGAGCGTGCCGAGTCCTCCGCCGACGAGCGGCATAAGAAATGCCACGCTGCGCTTCGCCTCCGAAGGGTTGCGCCACGCCGTGTATTCGCCGCTTTCGATGGTAATCGGGCCGGGAATCGCAAGAACACCGCCATCGGGAAATATGACGGATGCGGAGTCGAGCAGAATCTCAGCGCGGTTGTGGCTGGCTGCGAGCTTTTTAATTTCGCCTTGAAGAAAGGATCCTGGCGGGATCACGCCGCGGTTCTGCGCAATAACAGGATTTGTAATCTGCGCGTGGATCTGGTCGCCGTGATGCATTTCGCGGCTGTCAACCGCTTGCGTGAGGACTAGCTCGATGCGCGTGTCGGCTGGGATGCTTATGGCGGCAGGTGCGGGAGCCGGAGACTGCGCTGTGGACGGCACAGACGATTGAGCCGGTGAGGAACCTTGTTGCGCCCGGACGACTGCGGGAAGCAATATGGTGAAAGTTACAGCCGTGAAGATCAGGATTAGACAATTGTGCTTGCGAACAGCGGTCTGCTGCTTCGGAAATTTCGACTTTGAGGAATTGCTGCGCATAGTGGCCTCCCGTACCGAATATCGCGATTCCTATCTATGTTGACGAATTAAGAAGTTAAATGGTTACGAACAGAGCAAACCTCAAATACGCATTTTGACGTGCTGTGAATCTGACATCCGTAAGTGATCCTACCGGAACGGCAAATAATAGCCGGGCCCGACGCGCAAGTTGTGGTGCCAGGCGACAGGAAAACTCCACCATGCGAGCGAGCCTAGAATTGCCTGAATGAGCGCGAGGGGCAAAATGTTTCTGTGCCGGGCAAATAGCCAGGCAAAGACAATTCCGCCGATGAACGTCAGTGGCACGAGCGCGGGATTCGGCCAGTGGCACGCCGCAAAAATAATCCCAGCGAAGAATGCCGCGAGCCAATTCTTGTGGAGCAACGAAAGCAACCGATTCGTAAGCAGGGAATTGAGCGCGGCTTGCTGTAACAGGCAAAAAGCGAAGTAGCTCCACAGGCGCACCGGCGCGGCGAAATTCGGCGGCAGTTCGCGCGGCTGGCGGAGAATCAACCCCGTGGCGATCAGCAGCGTGGCCATAATCACAAGCGCCACGAAGGCCCATTTTGCCGCTGCCCGCAAATTGTCGGCGCGCCAACCCAGCGTCTTCGGCGTATCGCGGTGCAGAAGAAAGCTCGCCAGCAGCCACGCCGGGAAAACAATCCATGAATTGTGCGCCACGAATTGCAACCTCCAGATAAACAGCAGAACGTAAATTGGAATTCCAATTACGTCCAGCAGCGAAAGTAGTTGCAGCGTGCGGGCGTTCATTTTTCCGGCTTGTCCAGGCGAATGAGAGTTTCAGCGATAGCGGCCCCAGAGGTGAAATTCAATACTGCCGGTGCAGCGAGAATTTCATAAGGCATATCGGGAAAGCCTCGGCGGGTGAGCTGTGCGGGGAGGTTCGCGAGTATGTTCTTCGGGTCGCGTTCGAAAAGGTCCCGAATACACTCGAAGAATACGGCGGAATCTGGTGTGTTCCAGGTATGGTCTTTGACAATCGAAAGCACGCGGCGGCGCGCGGCAACGTCGCTTTGGGCATCGCAGAGGAATCGCAGGAGATTCGCTTCTAGTTCGGCGCGCGTTTGTGAGGGAACCGACGAAGTCATCGGCGCAATCTGCCGTGTGGCAGCTGAGAAATTATAGCCGACGCAAGGTGCGAGATAACAGGAGGAGAAAGCGCCTAGAGCAACGGTTCGTCGTCGAGCGCGTTGGCTTCGGCCTGAGTGATCACGCCGCGCTTGACGAGCAGGGTAATCAGCCTTTGCGTGAGTACGGAGGGTTTGACAGGTTTCGCGCTGGACGACACGTGAGGGGCGGCGCGATGCGTCTCAAAGCTCCCTGGTCGAATGGTGGTTAGCTCCGAAATCCAGGCGTTAAACGCAGCCTGCTTTTCCGGCGGCACTTCCTCGAAGCGGATGCCCATTCCCAGGCCAGCTTGCGAAAAAGTGACCGTGCCGGCGGTTTCAAAAGCCATGTTGTCCTTGTGCAGTCGCACATTGACACTAGAACCGACCGGCAAGGGCATCAAAGTGTCTACGAAGCATCCTCCCGGGCCAAGGTCCGTGGTGCGCGTAGAGAAGCGCGTGCCGGATTTCACTTCGATAACGTCGGCAGCGACAGTCAGTTGATACCGAATGGTGTTGCGGCGCTCGGCCTCTTCAACCGAGGGCTGCAAGGGCAAAATGGTGCGCGACAATGGGGCCACGAAAACTCGCTCCTCAGGGCGATGGAGAAATTCTGACGTGTTGGCGCACGCGGCGCAACGGCCTCAGGCTAAACGCGTTCGGAACAGTGAACTGTACTCGCGAAGCGCGGCGGCTGTACGCAAGTACAGGGCTCTGGTGAGGGCATGAGACTCAACGGGAGAAACGGAAGGAATTTGGTAAAGACTTCATTCGCACTTGGCGGGCAATTCGGCCAGCTTGTGCACTGCTTCCGCATTGCCTTTGCGCGCGGCAGTATCCAGCAAGATGCGAGCCTGCTGGCAGCTTCGCGAAACGCCTTTGCCGGCGATGTACAAATCGGCGAGAGGAACGGCCGCAGCAGTGTTACCGGCCTCAAGCGAGCGCCAGAACCACTCCGCAGCCGTTGCCGGATCCTGAGGGACGCCGGAACCAGTGAGGTATTGTTGCGCGCGAAGAAATTCCGATTGCGCCGCGCTTTCCGCGAGGGCAGCGGATGATGGCGCCGAAGCGTCGGCAGGTTGGCTCGGCTTTTGACCAGGCTTCTGTGCGGCATCCTGATTTGGAGATGACCCAGAATGTGCAGGGGCAGCGGAATCCTGGCTCGCAGATGGATCCGAAGTGGGCGGAGCCGGATGTGCTGGATTCTGCTGCGCAGCATTTGTCGGCGATGGCGAAGAGTTTGTCGCAGTCGAAGTATTAGGAGGAGCGCTCGGAGTTGGCGCTGCTTGTGCCGGAGCGACAGAAGGAGCAGACTGCGGCGCAGCACTGGGCGACGTATTCTTTGGCGCAACGGACGAGGGTGCCGCGTTACTCGGTGAATCCGCCGGCGAGCTGGATGCAGAGGCGGGAGCGGATGACGTACCGTCATTCGGTCCGCCGGCAACTGTGCTGCCTACGCGCTCGATAGCCGCGCCAATCTGCTCGCGGTAGCCGTTTTCGTAAGCGACGCCCAAAAGCACAGCGCCGAGGACAACTAGCAGCAAGACGATCACTAGAAGTTTGCGTCCGGCGTGGCTTTCTTCGATTTCCGGAGGCTCCCAGCGGTTTCGCGCAAAAATATTTTCAGAGCCGCGCGGCGGGAAGAGCGGCGCTCCGGATTGGAGCGGATTTGTCCTTGCAGGAACGCGCGGGGCCGACGAGCCTTTTGATGCCCATTGGGAAATGGAAGGCACGACAGAAAAAGACGCGTTCACAGCGGGCAAAGATTTTTGATGCGGCGGAGTTTGCGCGGGCACGGCAGGGCGGATGCTCTGGGGAGCGAAGCGCCTCGTATTTGCGCGAGTGGCAGGGGAATTCGAAACCGCAGGAGATTGCGGCGGCACCTGCGCTGTTCTCGCGAGCGGGCGCGCAGCGATCTCTTGCTGTGGCAGCGGGACGTCTTCGGCCAGAATCGGTCCGGGAGCGAAGATTTCTTCAATGCGCGCACCCTGCGAGCGATCTTCAAATGCTTCGCCGGCGAGCGGCTGTGAGACCGCAACAGGAGCTGAAACGGCAGGCGCGGTTACGGATGCGGGGTTAGTCGATCCAGCAATTTTTGCGACGACGGCTGCGGAGGGAACTTGCTGATCCTCTTCTGTTTCCGGCGTAGCGATCGCGGCCTCGGCGCGGTGTTCCTCTTCGGGCTTGGCGAGCCATTCGCGAATCAGGCTGCGCGAATCGCTGGAGAGTTTCTTGAAAACGACGCCGCCGGAATTTCCGCGCGGGCTGACCCAGACAATGCGAGCTTCCACGTCAATTCGATAGCCTGTGCCGAGAGAAAAGGAAAGCGGCACATCGGCATTCGCTTCGACGCGCCCAACGGCCTGGAAGCGCAGGCCGCCTTCGCTCAAGTCAACAACCACGCCTCCGTTATCCACGCCCATGTCGAGATATTCGGGCGAATACAGAATGCGCCTTGCACAGTTGCGGCGTTCAGAACCCATGCGCTGAAGCTCCCCGGCACTGCAGAAAAAAGTTTAGATGCATATAGCCAAGCAGACGAAGACCCAGGCGGGGCATTCCAATTATAGAACTCGCGCGCGCGGCGCGCAATGGCCCTAATCAGAGCCCTTGGGACGCGTCTCGGCGAGCAGTTCGGCCAGGTAATTCTTCCACACGGCGGCGCGGGTATGCGTGCCGTGGCCGCGCGTTTCATTAGTAATGGGCAGCAAGACGAAGCGGCCGTGCGGTACGCGGTGAATCAGTTCATCAACGATATGCAATTCCGGCGGATTCACAAAATCATCGGCGGAATTGATGGCCAGGAGCGGAGCGGTGATTTTGCCGAGGTCCGGCTCGGGATTGTAAGTGCGCGAAGAATCGAACGCGTAGATGAGGTCGTTTGCGTCCACGCGCTTCACGGCGCTTTCGAGATAATTGTGCAGAAAGGCGTCGGCTTTTTCCGGCGTGTCGTAAGTGCGATGCCAATAAAGCGGAGCGCTGACCATGAGCAATTCGACGGAAAGAGCGCCGCGAAGGCCTTGCACGGGTTCAGATTGGTAATTGCCGTTGTCCCAGGCGGGATCGCTGCGGATTAAGTCAATGATCATGCGACGATCAATACGATTGCGTCCGACGATTTGGACAGGATTACAAGCAAGGGGCATGAGCGCGTCCATGAAATCGGGATGCGTTTCGCCCCACATCCAGCTATGCATGCAACCCATGGATGTGCCGGTGACGAGGCGCAGATGATTGACGTGCAGGCCCTCGGTGACCAGATCGTATTCGCCCTGCACCATGTCGGCGTAATCGTAATGCGGGAACTTCATGCGCAGGCCGTCGCTGGGCTTGCTGGATTTTCCATGGCCTATGTCGTCGGGAAGGATGATGTAGTGCGTGGAGGAATCGAGCAGCTGACCCTTGCTGAAAAGCTCGCCGGCGTAAATGGGCGAGAGGAATTGGTGGCCGGTGCCGCCCGTGCCGTGAAGAATCAGGACGGCGTTAGTCACGCGGCCATTCGCATCGCGCTGCGGCGTGCCGAGCGTGGTGTAGTGCAGGCGAAGTTCGGGAATGGTCTCGCCATCATGAAAATGAAAATTATGGACGATGAAGTCGCCGTCGCTGGTGTCCCAGTGTATCGGCTGCCGACCGGCGGTGTTTTGCGCGAAGGAGAATGGCGCGAGAAGAGCTGCGGCAAATATCGAGGAGGCGGTTACGAGAAACAGTGTGCAGAGTTTACGAACCATAGTGGCTCCATTTCTATAGTCAGACGGTTGCGAGGGAAACCCATATCACGCGGCCAGCCGGCATTTCAAGATTCATTCGCGATTCGCGGCGGCGAGCAAACTGCGGCATTGACCCATCAGCTTGCGATTGACACATTCATGCGGCGGGAATAATCTTCCGTGCGCTTTAATTCACGCGGATGCACTCACGGAATTCTGGGAGGGATTTATGAGGCGAATTGCGCTGACCGGCGCGTTTGCGGCCCTGCTGTTTGCGGCAACGCCGCTCTTTGCGCAGGATACGAACGAAATGCCGGCGAAGGCTGCGACGAAATTCGCGACGACGTTTGTCCATTGCGGCACGCTGATTGCCGATGCGGACGAAGCGCCCATCTCCGGCGGCGAAGTGGTCATCAGTAATGGGAAAGTCACGGCCGTAGGTCGCAATTTGAGCGCGCCAACGGGCGCCCATCAGGAGGATTTGACGAAGTTCACGTGCATTCCAGGACTGATTGACGCGCATATACACATCTGGGGAGGGCCGCGGGGAAGGATGCCTTCGCTTCCGCTGGCGGCGATTCGCGCGACGAAAGATATGGAGTATGCGCTCGATTCAGGAATTGTCGCCGCGCGCGTGCTCGGAACCGAGGGATTTATTGACGTTGCGCTGAAGGATGCGATTGACGAAGGCACGATTCCCGGTCCGCATCTGATTCCTGCCGCGCATGCGATTTCCATTCCCGGCGGACACGGGGATTTTCACGATTTTCCGCCGCAACTCACGCCGGAAAACTACTACACGCCGGAAAACGGATTCATCAATTCGCCGGCGGATGCGGAAGCGGCGGTGCACTGGCAACTGAAGTACGGTGCGCGGGTGATAAAAATTCTTGCGTCAGGCGGAGTGCTTTCGCCGCTCGACTCGCCGCTGGCCGAGCAGGTGTCGCCCGAGGAGTTGAAAGTGATCGTGGAGCAGGCGCACGCGGCGCACGTTAAAGTAGCGGCGCATGATGAAAATTTGCCGACAATTTGGGCGGCGCTGCGCGCGGGCGTGGATTCCATCGAGCATGGCGCGGGATTGAACGCGGAAGCCGCGAATTACATGAAGCAGCATGGCGTGTATCTCACGCCGACGCTGTACATCGCGAACAACATCGTCGAGAACGGCGCGAAAATGCACATGGCGGATTACGCGATTCGTAAGGCGAATTTAATTTGGCAAGGCGAATTGGCGGGATTCAAGGCGGCGATGGCCGCGGGGGTGAAGATTGCCGCGGGTTCGGATCAGAGCTATGAGCCGGGGAAGGGAACGGTGCGCGACGAAATCATGACCGATGTGCGTTTCGGCGCGACGCCGCAGCAGGCGCTGCATTTTGCGACGAAGGCGAATGCAGATTTGCTCGGACTGGACGATTTGGGCGCGATTGCGAATGGCAAAGAAGGCGATATTGTCGCGGTGGAAGGCAATCCTCTTGAAGACATTCACGCGTTGCAGCGCGTGCGCGCCGTGATTTTTCAGGGCCAGCCCGTGCCTGCGGCGAATCGGTATTAATGGTGGGCAGAACGGCCAGTCCCAGAACACTTCGAATTATTTCGGAGTAGCATTTGCTGGTGCGTGACATTTTTCCATGAATGAAGGCGTCGCAATTTGTAAACGTTCCGTGTGGAGGTGGATCGCCGTCTCGCTGGCCGTGTTGCTGATCGCCGCATATTTCCTGCTGGCGCATTTCACGGGCGGGCCGCGCGACGTTTACGGATTCTTGCGCTACGCGCTGCCGCACTGGCGTCAAGGCAGCGTGCAGCTTGGAGATCAAGCGCCGGATGCCCGTTTGGTATCTCTGGACGGAAAATCCATCTTCAATTTGCGCGAGCGCATCGGCAAGCGGCCTCTGGTGCTGATCTTTGGCAGCTATACTTGACCGCCGTTCCGCCGCGAGATTGGAGATCTCGTAAAAATCTATAATGATTACAAAGACCGCGCGGATTTTCTCACGGTGTACATCCGCGAAGCGCATCCGCAGGACGAATGGCAGATGAGGGCGAACGTCGCGGAGGACATCTGCTATCCGCAGCCAACCACACTCGTGCAGCGCGTCGCAATTGCCAACGATTTCGTAAAGCGATTTCATTTTCCGCTCCCGCTCGCGATTGATGCCATGAACAACTCTGCGGACCGCATCTACGGCGGCTGGCCGGAACGGATTTACATCATTGACGAATCGGGAAAGGTGGTTTATCGCGGCGGCCTGGGCCCGTTCAACTACCATCCGTCGGAAGCCCGTGCCTGGCTGGCCAGGCGTTTTCCGCAAACGAACTCCGCGTCTGCGACGCAGCGAGCATCTCGCTGAGCGCCAGCGTCTCGCTCGATTTCACCTCATAAGTCCTAACGTTAGAACTTTACGGCGACGGGGCAGTGGAATTTTCTTGCGGCGCGCCGCGCATTGGAATATATCCATCGCACACCAATTCTGATTTTGCCCTGGGGGTGTTATGCGGTGGAAGGCGCGCGGTGTGCCGGCGGTGTGCCTCAGTGTTTTCCTTGCAGGCGTTTTCTCCGTGCGAATTCGCGCGCAGCGGGCCAGCCAAGCCAAAATTTCGCGTTTGGACCGCGAGCGCGCGGAGCTGATGCTCCACAACATTCATGAAACAGTGAGGAAGAATTATTACGATCCTGACTTCCACGGCATCAACATCGAAGCGAAATACCAGCAATACGAAGATCTGATCAGCCGCGCCTCGACACTCAGCGATGCGATGGACGATATATCCGGTTATCTGGAGAGCCTGAACGATTCACACACCTATTTTGTGCCGCCGAACGGCGTGCAGCGCTTCCGTTACGGATTCCAAATGCGCATGATCGGCGAACATTGCCTGGTTACGCAGATTCGCGCAGGCACGGCGGCTGCCTGGAAGCTTCACTTGGGAGATGAGATTGCTGCGGTGGATGGACGAGCCATTAGCCGGCAGACATTTCCGAGCGTTGAGCAATATCTGAAAACGCTGACGGCGGGAAAGGAACTGGAATTCTCGATTCGTAACGCGGAGAGCGGTGCGCGCGGTGAAGTGGAACTGGATGAATCTGCCGGACGTGGCCGAGCGGCGGAGCTTGGCGCTGACTCTGTCTCGAGCGGCTCCCGCAGCATGGCGGATCCGCAGCTCGCAATGAGCGATTTGCTTCAGGAGCGCTGGATGGATTTTGGGAAAAGCGTTCTGGTCTGGAAACTGCCGTGGTTCGGAATCGGCCCAGCGGACTCGGACTCGATGATGCGCAAGGCGAAAAAGGATTCCACGCTGGTGCTGGACTTGCGCGGAAATCCGGGCGGCCCGATTGAGAATCTCGCCTATATCATAGGCTGGTTTTTCAATCATGATGTGACCATCGCGACGCCTGTGGGAAGACGACGAATGAAACCTGTTGTCGCGAAAGCGCATCGCGGGGCCTTCGAGGGGAAGTTGATCGTGCTGGTCGATAGCGCGTCGGCCTCGGCAGCGGAGCTTTTTGCGCGTGTCATGCAAATCGAGCATCGCGGAATTGTCGTTGGCGATCGCACGGCTGGCGCGGTGATGGAATCGCGGCTTTTCTTTTTCCATTTTGGTATCGCGCCGGTGATTCATTATCAGGCGACAATCACCAGAGCGGATCTGATCATGAGCGATGGAAGGAGCCTCGAAGGGCTGGGCGTCATCCCAGACGTCCTCGTTAATCCTACTGCGTCGGATTTGTCTGCGGGACGGGACCCGGTGCTGGCGCGCGCGGCGCAGTTAGCAGGTTTGAGCGTCAGCGCCGAAGAGGCGGAAGAGTTTTCTCCGTTCCAACGGATTCCGTTGCAGTAGAAAGATGCGGCGGGCTGCAGCGTGCGCTTAACAAGCTGCGGAATTTTCGACTCTTGATACTGTCGGGGCGGGTCGGCATTCTGGCACTCGAATGCTATGTGCTGCGTTCGAGCGCGGCACGGTCCCAGTTACCGAGCGAAGCGCCGGCTTCATACGTGCTCTGCGCAAAATCGAGAAGGGTCCCTCGCGGATCGGCGCTGCGGCGCACGTTTTCGTAGGGCAGAAAATATTCGTTCATTGTTTTGTTGTAGCACGCATCCGCGGGACGAATCGCTGCGGTAGAAAATCCCGTAGGTTCGGGCACAGCGTAAGCGTAGAACGCGGCATCAATCACGCCCTCATTTCCCGGCCAAAATCCCAAGCTGATGACTTCATGCGAGTAAGCCTCGCGCGTCATTTTGTCGGCGCCGGGACGCTCAGGAGCGCGGCGTCCTGAAAATCGCGTGACCGCGAGATCGAAACTGCCCCAGAAAAAATGCACGGGGCTGGACTTGCCGATGAACCGTGCGCGAAACTCGCCAAAAACGGAATCCGCGCACACTAGCGCACGCCAGAATCGTTGCGCGTGCTCCGGGTCATAGGAATTGTGCACGCGGTCTTCGTCGAAACGGATCGGGTTAGGAATTTCCACGGGCATCGGCCAGATTTTTACGCGAACGCCGAGCGAGGCGAGCGCGTTCGTGAACTCGCGATAAAAATCGGCCACAGTGCGCGGCGCGAGAGCGAGCGTGCGCATCGAGCCGTCGCTCACCTTGATTTCGAGAACATGCTTCAGAAAATCGAATTGGATTTCGAGAGCGCGTTCGCCGCAGGGAATCGCGGATGTTGTTAGTCCTCGGCTATTCACGTAGAGCACGACGGACCACCAGTGATTCACGCGCGGCGCGAGCGCGAGGCGCACTTTGCCTACGATTTGCGTCCACATGTGCAGCGTCGCGCGCGTTGGCTCCCATTCGGCGAGAGGCAGCGGCGGCCAAGCATGATCTTCAGCGGATGCGGCGCGTTGCGGCTCAGGATTCATTGCTGGCGTTCTCCACTTAGCGCAAAATTTAATCGAACATCAATTCGTCCACATAGCACCAGCGCCAGTCCTCGCCAGGTTCGAACGATTGAATAATGGGGTGCTTCGTGGAATGGAAATGTTTCGTGGCGTGCTTGTTCTTCGATGAATCGCAGCAGCCCACGTGCCCGCAAATGAGGCACAGCCGCAGATGAACCCAACTATCGCCCATTTCGAGGCATTCCTTGCAGCCTTTGCCGCTGGGAGTGACTTTGCGAATTTCTTTCAGATGCGCACAGGCAGGAGGCATGGCGGTTCCCTCGTCAGGCTGATTGTACGACTTTCGCCTCAATTGCGGAAATCGCGTGATGCGCAGCGAAAGCTCGTCGCGTATTGCGGCAGACGCTCACCTTCGGTCTACATTCATTTCTTTCGTCGAAAACGAAGATAGAGATGACTCCCTGCCTGTTTTGCACTGAGAAGATTCCACCACGGCGCCGTCGCTGGAGAAAACTCAACGCCAGAGACAAGCGCAGGCCTCGGGCGAGCCGGAATGCGTCCGGCGATTTGAGGCGCGATGGTTAAGAACAGTTCATCCGCGAACTTGCCTGCGAGAAACTCGCCGAAAAATGTGGGACCGCCCTCGTGGAGCAGCAATCTCACGCCAAATTTCTGACTGAGTAGCTTAAGAATGAGCGCGGGGGCAATGCGCTGCGTTGCTCCTGAAAATCGCTCCACGTTCACGTGGGTAAGGCGTTCCACGCCGCCTTTCGTCAGCCTGCGCTTGCCTTGCGCGGTGGTAATGATGAGCACGGCGAGCTCCGGTTTATGGAATGTGGCGCTCGCGAGGTTTAGATCGCCCTCTCCACTGACAATCACTACGAGCGGATAGCCGGGCTTCTTGAGCACGTTCTTGCGGTAGCGGTGATACAGATCTTTAGCGGAAGGAGAAATGGATTCGGGAGTCCACAATGCCTTTAAGCCGCCGGCGCGGAACGTGCTGGCGCCCATGATCACGGCGTCCACGGACGCACGCAGCAGCCCCATGATGAAGCGATCTCCTTCATTCGAGCCGCTGATTTCTTTCCCCTGCATTTGCCCGGGCATGTTAAAGCTAACGACGCCATCGAGCGTCGAGACAAAATTTGCGATTACGTAGGGACGCCCGCTGGCAGCAGACGGAAATCGCAGATCGCCGTCATATGCAGTGCGAAGGCGTTCAGGCAATATGGTGCGCTTGCGCAATAAGTGTCGTTCGAAAAGCGTGCGAATCGGTTCCATAGGCCGGATTACGTTAGCACATGTGAATTTTGCGTGCTCAGAAGTGGGCGGATGATCGGGGACACAGTCTGGAAACGGATCAGTTTCAGAATGCCGTCAGGATGTTGCCGGTGTTGGCGGAATCGTGGTGGATGCGCGGCCAGGGGCTTTGCATGAGCGGCGCAGAAGCTCCTTGCACCGCGCAAACCCAAATGTAGCCGCACGCGAAATAAACAGTGCCATCCGGAGCGATGGCCGGAGCGCTGTATGCGGAAGGCGCAGCGGCCAGCCATTTTCCCGACCCGTCCGCCGAATTCAGTGCCAAAAGCCCATCGCTCGCGCCCAGGTAAATGCTTCCATCAGCGGCAAGAGTCGGGCTGGTTCGAATGTCATGGCGCGTTTTCGCGCTCCACTTGAGCTGGCCATCGCGCCCAAGAGCTGTGACCGAAGCCGCAGAAGAAAAATAAATTGTCCCATCCGCGTCGACAACCGGTGAGCCGATGCAGCATCCGTCGGCGGCATCGTATTTCCAGCTCAAATTTCCGGCGGTGCTGACGGCATAAAGACTTTTTCCGTCTCCCGCATAGATCGTGCCGTCTTCGCCGAGAGCGGCCTGCGTAAGTTGATGCGACGTGACCTCCAAAGACCAGGCCGGCGTGCCGTCGCGGCTGAACATCGTTACCCAATGCTGGCGAGAGAGCGCGATGGAATCGTCGCTATAAACGACCGGAGCGGATGCGCTGTTCATTCCTACGGCGGCGCTGCCGGGAAGCGAAACGCTGGCGGAAATCGCGCCTTCGCGAAATGTGCTTTGCGACCACGCTGCTTGCGACGCACCCGGCTCGAATGCGTATAGATCAGAAGTGGTGTTCGCGAAGAGAATGACGCCCGGGCCTCTTGCGGGCGGCGCGTGGAAACCGATCAGCCCGTACTGAGGTTTCCAACTCACAGTTCCGTCAGGAGAAACGCCGAAAATCATGCCGTGCATTTCCGCCGCGTAGAGAACGCCGTCGGTTCCCAGCGTCGTGTATGAGAGTCCGCCATACTCCGCATGCCATTTCATTTTTCCGTCGGGCGAAATCGCAAAAACGCCCTGGCTCGAGCCGGCGTAAATTGTTCCATCGGGAGCGAGAGTGACGTTCGCAAAAGTGGTGCGGTCATTCGCGAATTTCCACGCAAGCGCCGGGCCGGAAGGAGCGGATGTAGCTGTGGGAGCAGAAGCGGAAGGCTTGCGTTTGGACGACATCATCAGCATGACGAGCAGAGTCAGTCCTGCCGCTGCGCCGATTATCATTTTTTTGCTAATTTCCATCGCCGTTCGTTCTCCTGGAATGTCAATGCAACGCACTTATGGATCTGCAAGGCTCGCGCACTGATTGAAAAGTCGTCCAGCGAGAACGCGCATAATCGCGGCGCGCACGGGTTCGCTCTCGTCGGCTTCATCAATCAAGCGATTGATCTGCGCAACGGCGCTCTGCACGCCCAGGGTGAGCGTGTGGCTCATATCATCCTCGTGTTTCTCTTGCTTGGCGCGTTCGTAGCGCGAGTGGTAATCGTTTCCCGTGGGCGCCTGCGCTTTTCCCTGTTGCTCCTGAAAAGTGCAGTACATCCGCGTTTTCTGGAGCGCCTCGAAATAAACTCGCCGCCATTCCGTATTTGACGCGAGCGAATGTTTGGCCGTGATGAATTGCGTATCCCATTCGCCCAAACGATCAGGGCCGAATCCGGCAATCTCGCGGGCCTCTGTCGCGCACTCCGCGTCGCATTGCGCGGCATCAGGGGAAGGGGATTCGCTCGCCGTCTTCAGATGGTAGCTGTTGCCGGCTTGCGGCTTTTCCAAATCTTCAGTAGTGATGACTTTGTGCTCCGCTGCAAGCTTTCGCAGACTCGGAGAAGCGGAATTTTGTTTTGCGCTCGAGGCCTGCTGTTGCGCGTTATTTTTCCCGGAATGAGAATGCGCGTCGGCAGGCGCCGCCGATTGCGCCGCTGCGCCAGTGGCGAACGCGAACGCACAGAGCGATGCAAGGCACAAAGCGCCGCACGCGCCAGTCAAGTGCCGCCAAGTCATGTTATTGGTTGAAATCGTCCGGATCGTAATAGCGGTTTCCGTACGGCGAGCCGGGGCAGTTTGTCGTCATGATGCGCAAGACCTGCATCTGCATAAACCGGGAGACCATCGGAGAATACCGGGACTGCATCGAGCTCATGCGACCGTATTCGGCGGTGATGTCATCGTTCACGTCTTTGAGCTTCCGCGTGTACTCCTCGCGAATGTCGATCTGCTGATCCGTCACATCGTTTTCATTATCGGCGCGCTCGAGAGCCGTTCTCTCTTCATCGGCTATGGTGCAGATTTTTGAGCGAAGGTCAGCGAGGCGCACCAGATAAGCGCGCCAGTTGTTGTCGAGCTTGAGTTTTTCGATTCCAGTGCGCAGCTCGCGCATCCAGTCCAAATTGCTGGATGGGTAGACCTGGGCGCTTGACCGCACCTGGTTATAGCAATTTATGTCGCAGTCATAGATGCTGCTCAGGACCGCGTCCGTGCCCACGACGCTCATGCCGCCCTGGCGGTCCAGCTTTCGGAGATCATCGTTCGTCAGCACCTTGTGAGGATCGAGTTCGACCTTCGGTTTCGCCGGAGCAGCGGCGGTTGGAGATTGTTGCTTTTTTGCGTTGGCTTTCGGCGAAGTCTGATTACCCGCTGTAGCAGGAGTCGAATGATTCTCCACCGATCGGGATTCAGATTGCGCCTGGACAGCGTTGCTCGGAGGCGGCTCGCTAAGATTTTCGTTCGTGAATACTACGGGCTTCGACTCTGGTTTTACTTTGTTTGCATTCGTTGCGGAGCCGGACGCAACCGCCTGCTTGCCATGCGCAGTTTGCGAGGTAGAAGATCCGTTCTGTGCTTGTTGCGCCTGCGCCGACACCAGGCCGCAAGTCATCGGCGCGCATAACGCAAGGGCAAGGATGTAGCGTCTAATGTGCATATGAATTGTGATTTCGTGCGTCCATGTTTACAGCGCAATGGGGTATGCACAATAGTACTCCGAGGCTAGCTCCGCGAATGAATTACCTCCGGCATGGCATCGCCAAGCCGCGCAAGCGCATCTGTTCTGGAAACGCGAGAACGTTTAGCGTGATTCTCGTCCCAGTCAGGTTAGAATTCTGAGCTTCGCCCTGCCATTTTGAGGTTCATGGCAACCGATAGCCCCCTAGATTCCATGCTGCGGCAGATTGGCGTCGGAAATCAGAATAAGGCGGAACGGATGGCTTCCTTGAAAAAATTGCTGACGCTCATGGGTACCTTGGCGCTGCTTGCCGGTCCAACGGCATATTCCCAGCAAAGCGGTAATTCATCGAACGACGCGACTGCTCTTACGCCTGCGCAGTTGCTGCAATTTCTGAACCAGACGATTTCCTGGTATAGGCAGGATACGCTGCAAATCGAAACGGCCGCACCTGAAGAGCAATTCAGCTTATACGACAATCACCAAATTGCAACGCAGGCCGTGCGCCTCGCGATTGACTTTGCAAAGGTCGAAGCGGACGCCATCGCGGAACATGCCAGTTCGAAGCAGAATGCCAACACAGGCGGCGCTTTGCCGCAGTATGAAGCGCTCCGCCAAATGCAGGCCAAGCTGGACCAGAACTACAACGACACGCAGCAGGAATTAAACGAGGATCAGAAAAAACTGGCATCCACGGCCGGAGCTGCTCGCCGCAAATTGCAGTCGGAAGTCTCTGAATTGCAAGCGGAGCTCGCTCTGATTGACGCGCGCAGAGACGCGGTCAAGAGTTTGGTACAGTTCGTGGGCAGTTCCACCTCGATCGGCGCCGGAACCGCGGACTTGCGCGCACAAATCGAAGCTCTGGCGTCGTCTGTTCCGGCGGCCTCAAATGGAACGGAATCGAATCAGGTGCACTCAAGCGCTCCAGCGGCTCCCTCCGCGAGCGCGACCGAGCCCACGGGCATTTGGAATCTGACCGCAGAACTCTTTTCGCTCTCCTCGCGCAAAAGCGCCATTGACGCCATGATCGCCCGTACGAATTCATTGTCTGCTTTCTCCCAGCAATTGCGAGCGCCCTTTGTAAACCAGATGCGCGCACTCTCAACCAAAGGCGACCAACTCGCCGCCGAAGCCGATACCGCGAATCCTGCTTCTCTTCAGCAGGAGCGGCAGCAACTCGACGCGCTGGCCGCGCAATTCCGCCAAATTTCCGCCACCGTGATTCCGCTCAGCAAACAAGCCGTGCTTCTGAACCTCTATTCGCGAAACCTGAGCGCGCGCCGGGAAGCAGTTGCCGCAACATTCCGCTCAGACCTTAGGAATCTCGGCCTGCGCCTCGGCTTCCTTGCCGTGCTTTTCGCCATTCTGTTCGGACTTTCCGAGCTGTGGCGGCGCGCCGTATTCCGCTACGTGCATGAGCCGCGCCGCAGGAATCAATTCCTGCTGCTGCGCAAAATTGCGCTATGGCTCGTCATCGCCTTGATGATTGCTATCACTCTCGCCGGGAAACTGGGCTCGTTCGCCACATTCGCCGGACTGCTTACAGCGGGCGTCGCGCTGGCATTGCAAAATGTGATTGTCGCCGTCGTCGGCTATTTCTTCCTGATCGGGAAGTACGGAATTCGCGTAGGCGACCGCGTGCAAGCCAGCGGAACGACCGGCGAGGTGATTGATGTCGGTTTGGTCCGTTTTCACCTGATGGAATTGGGCAAAGGCGGTACGCCGACTGGCCGGGTCGTCGCGTTCTCGAACTCAGTGGTATTTCAGCCAACGGGCGGACTGTTCAAGGAAATTCCCGGAACGAGCTTTGCCTGGCACGAAGTTACCACCACAGTGCCGAGAAGCGCCGATTTCAGCGTAGTTCGCGAAAAGCTGCTCGAAGCCGTCGAAAGCGTCCTGCGCGATTACCGCGAAGACATCTCGCGCCAGTATCAACTGATGGAAAAAACGGGCATTCTGCTGCCGGAAAAAGGTTTGCGGCCCAGATTCGACTTGCGCGTCACACCAGCCGGCGTCGAAGCTACCATTCGCTATCCCGTGGATCTCGCCCATGCTGCTGAAATCGACGCGCGCATTTCGCGCGAACTGCTTAGCACGCTCGAAAGCGAGTCCGCCCTGAAGGCCGCCGTTCCGCCCGAAATTCACGTCAAGACAGACGTGCCCGCCGGCAGGCGTTAACAGGCTGAAGATCTTACTTGCACCCCGCAGCGCGAGTGGGTGATTGAAATTCGTAAGGCGTGGGTGCGGTATCGGAAAGATGGTGCCGAGGGGCAGAGTTGAACTGCCTACGCCGGCCTTTTCAGGGCCGCGCTCTACCGGTGAGCTACCTCGGCACAGGGACTATCAGAGATTTTACGGAAAAGCCGTTGCGCCGCAAAGCGAAAAGCGTTCCAGTCCCGGATCCGCAGCGCGTGTCAATTCGGATGGAAAAGCGTAAAATCGAAGGCAATCGCGCAAGAGGAGATTTTGTGCGCCGCTTCGCTATCGCATTGGCATTCGTGATTGCTCCGCTGGCCCTCTCTCAGTCGGCTCCGCAGACTCCCAAAATTCGCGTTTCGACTCGTCTCGTTCAAATTGGCGTGATTGTCCGCGACAAAAACGGCCCGGTCACGAATCTGAAGCAGGGTGATTTCACAATACTCGACCGAGGCAAGCCTCAAAAGATCAGCATGTTTTCCGTCGAATCCGGTCCAACGCCAATTCCGTCAGCAGCCCCGCACATGCAAATCGCATCAAATCCTACGCCCTTGCCGCCAAACGCGTTCTCCGATTTGCCGCAATATGCGGCGCCACCGCGCAGTGTAACTATGGTCCTCCTCGACAATTTGAATACGCTCTACGGCTCCGCTCCGGCTTCTCGCTACGAAGAAACGCCTCTGTGGGTCGAGGATCTGGCTCTGCAAAACGCGAAAAATCATCTCGTAGACTTCATCAAACAACTCCAGCCCGAAGACCGCGTCGCGATTTACGGTTTGACGCATTCGCTGCACGTTGTCTGCGATTTCACCAGCGACCGCAACCAGCTCCTCGCAATCTTGAAAAATTACGACACAAAGTCGGTTACCAACCGCCAGGTCGTCGAGCCCGGCAAGCAAATCATCGAATTTCCCGGGCACGATAGCCGTATCGCGGATATTTCTAGGCCCAGCAGTTCATTCGAGGACGGCGCTTCTCTGCGCCTTGCCGCCGGTGCGAATGAAAGTCGCGAAACGGAAACACTAGCCGCTCTGCAGGAAATCGCCGCGCATGTCGCTAACATTCCCGGACGCAAGAATTTGGTGTGGCTCACGGCGAATCTTCCATTCTCTGGCGCAGAAATGGCGCGCATTTTGGGCCCCGCGAATATTGCTGTCTATCCTGTGGATGCGCGTGGCCTGCTCGGGCGTTCGGTGAACCGGGAACTGATGCCCGGCACGGCAGATGCCGACGATGTCTCCGGCGCCAGCGGGCACATGGACAACATGCCGGCGCAATCCTCGCAGCCCATCGGCATCGCCACCATGCAGAAGGTTGCCGACCAAACCGGCGGGCAAGCATTCGTGAATACAAATGACCTCACCGGTGCGATTCGCAAGGCCGTCGAAGATTCTGCGGTCACTTATACGCTTGGTTTTTACATCAATAGCGACTCGCTCGACGGAAAATTTCACGAAATCAAAGTGGAAGTCAATCGCAAAGGCCTCGCCATGCGCTATCCCAAGGGCTATTTTGCATTTCCGGATGCTCAGCCGAGCGCTAACGACGATGAGCGGGCAATCGTAAATGCGATGGCAAGCCCCATCGAATCCTCCACGATTCTGCTGAACGCATCGGTCAATAAAGCTCCGAAGCCGCGTCCAAATTCGTTCAATCTTGTCTGTTCGATTGATATTCGCGGCATTCGCTTCGCGCAAAGCGCAGGCCAGCGCGAAGGCGCCGTAACCGTATACGTCATTGGCCAGAATGCCGCTGGGAAAGTGCTGCACCACTGGAGCAAGACTTACAATCTTCAGTTCAGTGACGCTCAGTACGAATCGCTGCTGAAGACCGGCATTCCATTTCGGCAGGGAATTGAGCTGAGTCCGGATGTCACCACGTTGCGCGTGCTCGTGCAGGACCCAAGCACCAGCAAACTCGGCAGCCTTATCATTCCTCTTGCTCAGGTGAATTGAAGCGCGCCGTCGC
>DASUAV010000012.1:0-6420 GCA_035763605.1 Candidatus Acidiferrales bacterium | reverse complement strand
ACTACTCTCCGATACGGCTTCCACGGAAGGGCACGTGAATCCGTGGGATAGGCAGCCTGCATCACCGCAGAGCGGTCAAGCGCCGCCTCCGCCCGCCGCGCCACCTGCACTCTGATGGCCTACTACTACCAGCCGCGGCGTCGCTCGATTTTCGGCGGCATACTCCTGATTCTTATCGGACTGATTTTTCTGGCGCATGAGTTTCGCCCGGATATCGGCATTGCGCGGATATTCGAACGCTACTGGCCGCTGCTTCTCGTGATCTGGGGCCTCGCGCTCTTGTTTGACCACCTCTTTGCGTCGCGACGCGGCGCGCCGCGAGCCTCCGCGATTTCCGGAGGCGAGATTGCTCTGATTATCATCCTTCTCATTGTGGTCGCGGGATTCGCCGGCGTGGATTGGGCGCGCAGGAACAGCTCGGATTTCGATTTCGGCATGGATGGAATGTTCGACCATTCCTATAACTGGAAAACCGACTTGCCCGCGGTGTCGGCGAAAGCGAGTGGCGCCATCTCCATTCTCACGGACCATGGAAACATCACCGTCAGCCCGGCGAGCGATTCGCAGATTCACGTCAACGTGGACAAAATTGCGCAGGCATCGTCGGAAGACGAAGCGCGGCAAAATGCCGATAACGTCCGCGTAAAAATCACGCCCGATGGCGACGGATACAGGATCGAGCCGCAGGTCGGCGGCGGGCGCGGATTCGAGAGCTCCAGCGTGCGCACCGATCTGACCGTTCTCGTTCCGCCGCATTCTCCCGTCAATTTCCAGACGAATCATGGCGACATTCGCGCCTCCGACCTGAATGCGCCCCTCACATTGAATTCCAAAAGTGGCGACTTGGAGTTATACGACGTGCAGGGCGACATCGCCGCCACCATGGCTCATGGCGACACGCGAATGGACACAGTGAAAGGGAACGTCCGCCTCGACGGCCGCGGCGGCGAAGTGGACCTCTCGAACGTCACCGGCGACGCCACGATTGACGGCGACTTCTACGGCCCGATTCGCGCGCGCAATATCGGCAAGACTACGCGCTTCACTTCTTCCGTCAGCAATCTGACTCTCGGAAAACTTTCGGGAGAGATGGAACTGGACTCCGGAGATCTTTCCGTCACCGATTCGACCGGCAGCTTCACGCTCACCACGGCAAATAAAGACGTGACGCTCGAAGACATCAAAGGGCGAATTGACCTTACCGACCGCCGAGGCGACATTAATGTCCGATTTGCTCAAACGCCGCGCGACGACGTACGCATCGCCGACGAAGCCGGAAATATCGACATTACTCTCCCCGCGCGCGCCAGCTTCACGATTTCCGCGATCTCGCGCAACGGCGAAATTCAAAATGACTTCGAAAATTCCGCGCTGAAATCCTCGACCAGCGGGAGAACTACCATTCTCCAGGGTTCCTACGGAAACGGCGGCCCGCGCATTACTCTGAGCACGACCTACGGTACGATTTCCATTCACAAAGCGGAATAGAACTCAGGATTTCGCTTTCAACTCGTCTTCCTGCGGCAACTTCAGCAACGCGTCGAGCAGATCAAAGAAGCCGGGGAACGAAATTCCCACGCAATCGGCATCGCGAATTGTGGTTTCTCCCACAGCTCCCAGCGCCGCAATCGAAAAAGCCATGGCGACACGATGGTCGTCGTGAGGATCAATCGCCGCGCCTCGGAGCCGACCCGCGCCGCTTCCCGCCACGCGCAAGCCATCGGGAAACTCTTCCACCTCCGCGCCCATCTGTCGCAGATTCTCGGCAACGACCGCAATGCGATCGCTCTCCTTCACGCGTAGCTCCTTCGCATCGCGAATTTCGATTCCCTCTTGCGTGTACGGCCCCAGCGCGGCGAGCATCGGCAGTTCGTCAATCAGTCGCGCCACCAGCGAACCCGAAATTTTCCCTCCCTTCACGGGAGCGTGATGAATGTTGATGTCGCCGACCAATTCGCCATCGCGCGAAGCCAGAGCCACAACCGAAACAGGCGCGCCAATCGAAGCGAGAAAATCCAGAATCGCCGTCCGCGTGGGATTCAAGCCCACGCTTTGAATGATCAGTTCGGAATCGGGAACGACAAGCGCCGCGGCCAGAAAAAAAGTCGCGGCCGAAATGTCTCCCGGAACGGCGACCTGCCGCGCGCGCAGTTTCGGTTGGCCCTGCAATCGAATGGTTCCATTCTGATGGGTAATCGCCGCGCCCATTTCGGCGAGCGCCAGTTCCGTGTGGTCGCGCGTGCGAACCGGCTCATGCACCACGGTTTCGCCTTCGGCAAAGAGCCCGCCCAGCAGCACCGCCGACTTTACCTGCGCGCTGGCGATCTTCGGCGAAAACTCGATGGCTCGCAATCTGCCGTCGTGAATCTTCAACGGGGCGAATTCGTCGTCGCGCGCTTCGATTTTTGCGCCCATTTGCCGCAGCGGCTCCATCACGCGCTTCATAGGACGCTTTTGCAACGATTTATCGCCGCTGATTTCCGATTCGAAGTTCTGCCCGGCGAGAGCGCCGGAAAGCAGCCGAATCGTTGTGCCGCTGTTACCCGCGTCCAGCTTTTTTCGCGGCGCATGCCACCCTGAAAGGCCCTTCCCCTCGACAATAATGCCGCTTCCCTTCTCCTCGATCTTCACGCCCAACGCGCGCAGGCATTTCAGCGTGCTCTCGCAATCCGCCGCCGGCGAAAAGTTGAAAATTTCGCTTCTACCCTCGGCCAGTGACGCCAGAATGGCGCACCTATGCGAGATGGACTTGTCGCCGGGCACGGTGACCACGCCGCGGAACGGCTTTGCAGGAGAAATGCGCTTTTTGGCCATGCCGAAATTCTAGCACGCGGCAGAAACAACCTTGCAGCCCGTCCCGGTGTCCAATGAAGTGCGCAGGTTCTGCCGCGACGCTGTTTTAGCGGGGTGCCCGCGAAGTCAACTCCGTTGGCGCTCTATTTGCCTGAGCAAGCTGCGCAGGTTATGATGATAAATCCAATGCGTTCTCGACCCAGCTTCCTGGTTCTTACCCTGCTGATTCTGTTTGCCGGATTCGGTCTCAGCGCGCACGCCGCTAACGATCCTGAAATTTTTCCATTAAGCGAGGTGCGCCCCGGAATGCAGGGCGTCGCCTACACAATTTTCAGCGGCGACCAGGTTCAAGAGATGAAAGTCAGTGTCCTCGGCGTTCTCAAGGACGCGATGGGGCCCAAGCAGGACATCATTCTCGTCGAACTCTCCGGCGCGGACGTGGCCAAAACGGGCGTGGTCGCCGGAATGAGCGGCAGCCCTGTTTATTTTGACGGCAAACTCGCCGGCGCCATTTCCCTCAAAATCGGTCAGTTTACCAAAGACGCCATCGCCGGCGTAACGCCGATCCAAAACATGCTGGCTATTCAAAAAGCCATGATTACACCGGCTGGGGATCGCGGCATCGTGGCTGGCGGCTCGGAAGCCGCTGCGAGCGCGCCATCATTTGCCATGCCGCAAAAAGTGCCCCTCGGCGGCGACAAGTTTCTCGTCCCCATCGAAACTCCTCTGGTCTTTTCAGGCGTATTGCCGCAAACCCTCGCGCAATTCTCGGCGGCATTCAAGGAATTAGGCTTGAGCGCCACCGCTGGCGGCTCCGTTCCGGCCAGCCCTGACGACGCAAATCTAAAACCCGGCGACATGGTGGGAATGGAAATGGTTTCCGGCGACATGTCTTTGTACGCCGGATGCAGCGTCACCGCCATCATTCACGGGCGCGTATTTGTTTGCGGCCATCCCATGATGTCGCTTGGCAGCGTGGCCATGCCGATGACGCGCGCTCACGTGGTGACGACTCTCGCCTCTTCGCTCGAATCCACAAAAATCATGAACACCGGCGGAACGATTGGCACGTTCGAGCAGGACCGGCTCACCGGTGTCGTCGGCCAGCTTGGTCCCGGTCCGGCGATGCTGCCGGTCACCGTCAACGTGAAAACGCCCGAGCAAGAGGAGCATTACCATTTCAACGTCATTCAGAACCCAAAACTGACGCCGCTGCTCGTGGCCATAGCCGCGTACAACGGAATCGTCACGAATACTGCCTACACGCAAGGTTCAACGCTGCAAATGGACGGGCAGATCAACATCAGCGGCCATCCATCCGTGGATTTGCGCGGCATGTTCATTCCTTCGCCTCTCGCTGCCGATGGCCTGAAACCGGCGCTCGATGTTGAGACCTCGTTCGAGCGCATCTATTCGAACCCGTTCGAGCAGCCCAAAGTGCAGAGTGTCACCGTCAATTTCACAGCGATGCCGGAGAGCCGCTGGGCCTCCGTGGACGCGGCGTGGGCTGACCGCAGCGAAGTGCAGGCGGGCCAAAAGCTCAATATCAAAGTCCTGATGCGTCCCTATCGCGGCAAACCTTTCATTCAGGAAATCCCCGTCGCCATTCCGTCGCAGGCGCCGCGCGGAAACTTGCAGATTCTCGTCAGCGATGCAACTTCCCTCAATCGCGCGGGCGGAGGTTATGCGGAAGAGAATGACGACAAATTGCAGGGGTTGGATCAGTTGATCCGCATGATGAATCGCGAGCGCCAGAACGATCGGCTCTACGTCACGCTCCTGGAAAACGCGCCGACTCTGCTGGTCGAGGACAAAGAGCTCCCCAACATCCCGGCTTCTGCGATGAGTGTGCTGGATCACCAGCGCGCGCCGGGCGGCCCGCAGTTGCTCTACCAATCCGTCATCGCGCAGCATTCGATTCCGATGAATCAAGTGGTTACCGGCAGGCAGTACGTTTCTGTCACCGTAAAGTGATTCCCATTCCAAAATGACTGCGAGACCCTCGATGCGAAGAGTCGCCTTTGTGTTCCTTGCTTCGGCCGTGATGCTTTGCGCGGTTGCGGCCAATGCCGACCACACTCGGTTCTGGGAGCAATCCAGTTTTGAAGACTTCGACAAGGGCACACAGAAGGGCGTAGCTCTTCGCAGCGACGGTACTCTGATGCCCGCGCCGGAGTTCAAGCCATTCGCGGATCCGAATTTGGCATACATCTGGGCGCTGGCCGTGGATTCCAAGGGCCGTTTGTATGCCGCCGGAGGCTCAGACGCGAAAGTATTGCGGCTAGCAGCGGGAGAAAAGGCCGTCACCGTATTTCAATCCGCGGAGCTCGAAGCGCAAGCCATGGCCATAGACAAGCAGGACAATTTGTACGTGGCCACCTGCCCGGACGGAAAAGTTTACAAAGTGACTCCCGACGGCCAGCACAGCGTGTTTTTCGAGCCAAAAACCAAATACATCTGGGCCCTCGCATTCGACCGCAGCGGCACTCTCTTTGTCGCGACCGGTGATACCGGGCAGGTTTTCGCTGTCGCGCCGGATGGCAAAGGGCAACTGTTCTACAAATCCGACGAAACGCACGCGCGCTCGCTTGCGTTCGATGCACGCGGCGATTTGCTTATCGGCACCGATCCAAGCGGACTGATCATCCGCGTGCCCGTAATTTCGCAAAGTTCGGGATCGCCGAAGGCTGGCAAAGCCTTCGTGATTTACGAAACCGACAAAAAGGAAGTCACCGCGCTGGCTACCGACCGCGAGGGAAACATCTACGCGGCAGGTATCGGAAACAAAACCGCCACCAGGCCTTCGCGCCCGACGATACAGCAGAGCGCAGCCGCCCAGCAATTCGCTGCGGCCCTGGCCGCCGCCGCCGCGCAGCGAAGCCAGCAGCAACAGCAGACAAATCCCGCCGGCGCTCCCGCTGGAATGGTTGCGACGCCGATGGTCTTTCCGCAATTTCCCAGTCCCAGCGGCGGCGCGGAAGTTTATCGCATCGCTCCGGACGGCTCGCCGGAATCGCTCTGGAGTTCGCCCCAGGACGTGGTCTATACCCTCGGTTTTTCTTCAGCGAATCATCTCTTGCTCGGCACGGGCAATCATGGCGACGTGATCGAGCTCGATAATGACCGGTTGTTTTCCTCTCTGGCTAGCGCGGATGCTTCGCAAGTGACTGCTCTCATCCCCGGACCGGGACACGTCGTCTATGCCGCCACCGCCAATCCCGGAAAGGTCTTTGCCCTCGAACCGTCTTACGCCGCCGAAGGAACTTTCGAATCCGATCCCTTCGACGCGAAAATTTATTCTCGCTGGGGACGCCTCTCCTGGTGGGGAGAAAACGGCGGCGACACCAAAGTCGAATTTTACGTCCGCTCCGGCAACACCTCCGATCCTGACGATTACTGGAGCCCGTGGTCCGGCCCCTACACAACGGGCTCAGGTTCGAGCGTGAATTGCCCGCCCGCGCGTTTTGTGCAATGGAAAGCCGTGTTTCACATTTCCGGCCGGCAGAATTTGCCGGCGCTTTCCTGGGTCAAGCTCGCCTACCTGCGAAAAAATGTCGCGCCTGTGCTGGATGGCATCGCGGTGCAAGATCCCGGATTGCGCGCGCAGGGATTCGAGGGCAATCAGGA
>DASUAV010000011.1:0-4930 GCA_035763605.1 Candidatus Acidiferrales bacterium | reverse complement strand
TGGGTTTTTTCTTCGGGGTCGGCGAGGGGAGAGGAATCGAGGTCGCCGGAGATGCGGGCCCAGGCGGAGGTGCGCCAGTTTTCGGTGAGGTGTTTTTCGGGGGCCCAGTTCCCTACCGGCATGAGCAGGCGCTCGGAGAGTGCGTGGGCGTAAGGCTCGTAGAGGCGGCGAAGTTCGTTTAGACGGGCATCGCTGTGCTGTGTGGTTTCCTGCGAATTTTCGTGAAGGGCTTGGTGGACGAGTTCGGCGGCGTGAGCAACGGCGGACGAATCGGAGAAGCCGGCGTTGACGAGGAGCTTGCATAAATCGCGAAGCTCGGCGGCGGGGAGGCGTTCACGATCGAAGGGGCGCGGCGGCGTGTTCAATACCTGCGACAAATCCACGAGGGCGTGACGCGACATGGCAAAAGTGAGTTTGGCCTGCCATTTGAGGGAGCCTTCGCCGTGAGCGATGAGGATGGCGGAAACGTCGAGCACGGTGGTGAGTGCGGCGAGCCAGGATTGATTATCGTGCTGCGAACGAAAATAGCAGAGCACGGGATAAGAGAGATGGCTTTCCATGAGCTGCGCGGCCCAGAGTTCCCAATCGTGAAGATTTTGTTCGAGCGGAGCGGGATTATCGCGTTTGGCGAGGCGACGGAGCATTTCTGAGGCGCTGGGCGGCGAGCCGGCGCGGGCGTCGAGCAGGGAGATGTTGACTTCGCGGGCGGAGAATGCGCCGTAGAGCACGGGCAGATAGCTGATGACGATGGCGAGAAAGCCGAAGCCGAGGCCGGCTTCGCAGACGGTGATGACGCGGGCGAGTTCGGTGCGCGGAGTGACGTCGCCGAGGCCGAGCGTGAAGAACGTGGTTCCGCTCATGTACAAATCGGTGCGAAAACCGGGCTGGCCGGTGGCGGCAATCTGCGAAATGACGGCGGAGCCCGCGGCGTAGTGCAAAACGGCGAAGGCGACGATGAGGCTGGCGGCCCAGACGCAGAAGAGTCCGAGGAGCGAGAGCGGGCCGTAGTAGCTGAGAAAAGATTCGCGGCGATTTTTTTTGCGGATGAAGCAGGTGATGAAGCGCCAGGGACGCCACGTCCAGCGGTAGAAGACGCGCGCGAGGCGGAAGCGGCGAGTGACGCGGCGCGGGAGGATGATGGTCTCAAAAACGTCCCAGAGAACCACGGCGACGAGGGCGAGGCCGAGAATTGCGAGCCAGGGCATTGCGGCGGTCCTCCTGAGTTCGCCGTGGGTGCGGCGGGGGCGAAATTGCGCGGCATAGCGCGAAGCATTCGACGCGCATGTGTTCGCAGACGCGAAGAGTGTATCAGATGAGGAGGGGAGGAGCGGCGATGCGGCGGAGGTGAGTCCGAGTGGATCGGTTGCGCTTTTCGAGTGTACGGCGGGCGCAAGAAGCGCGCCCCTTTGGATGGAAGTTTGCGGCAAAGCGGCGTCGAGACGCCGCAGTCCAAAAAAGCATTGCGCGGGCCCTAGTCTGAAAGGCGATGGAAAAAATCGGCGCCTACGAAGGCTGCGCCGACCTGAAGGTCGCCGCTACGAAAACCGGGCGGCTACGGCGACAAGGCCTCACGTCAGTTCGCAAAGGCGGCGAACGGGACGTGAGCTACAGTTTGGTGTGGCACAGCGGGCCGATGGAAAAAATCGGCCCTTACGTGCTGGAGGCTGGAGGCTGGAGGCTCGAGGCTGGAAAAGGATGCGCCGACCTGAAGTTCGCCGCTACGAGGCGGGCGTGAGCGCACGGCGGCTGATGGAAAAAATCGGACCCTACAAAAGCGAAAGACAATGCGCGTACGTCAACGTTCATTCGTAGCGGAGGGCGATCATGGGGTGGACGTTCATGGCGCGGCGGGCGGGGATGTAGCAAGCGACGAGCGCGACGGCCAGTAGCAGCAAGGAGACGGCTGCGAACGTGAGCGGATCGGTTGCGGCGACGCCGAAGAGGAAGCTGGTCATCAGGCGCGTTGCGGCCAGGGCCGCGAGCAGGCCAATGGCAATGCCGATGACGGCAAGGCGCGCGCCCTGCGCGAGAACCATTCGGAAGACGCTGCCCGGACGAGCGCCGAGCGCCATGCGGATGCCGATTTCCTGGGTGCGCTGCGCGACGCTGTAGGAAATCACGCCGTACATGCCGATGGTGGCCAGCAGCAGGGCCAGTCCGCCGAATGCGATGAGGAGGAGCGCGGAGAATAACGGCTCGGTCATCGAGTTCGCGACGATGGCCTTGAGCGTTCTCACGTTCGAGAGGGGCAAATCGACGTCAATGGAATGGATTGCTTCGCGCGCGCTCGCGGCGATGGAGGCGGGAGCCTGCGTGGTGCGCAAGACGACGTTCATGGTGAGCAGCGAGGGCCACACTTTTTGCGTGTAGGGCACGTACATTTCCGGCGGGGGAGATTCGCGAATGGAGATACGCTTGACGTCGGGCACGATGCCGACAATTGTGGCCAGCGGAAAAACTGCACCGGCGGGGGCGATCTGTTTGCCGAGCGGATCCTGACCGTGGAAATATTTTTGCGCGAGCGCATTGTTGATGATGGCGACGGGGAGAGAATTCGCGGAGTCTGAATCGGCGAACGGACGACCGCGAAGAATGGGCGTGCCGGTCGCGGCAAAGTAGCCCGGAGAAACCATGGTGTAATTAGCCATGCCCGGCTTGAAGGATGGATCGTGGAAATTGTTGGAGAAGCGCACGGCGGTGGATTCGGTGGCGCCGTCGAGCGGAAGCATTTCGGTGACTCCGGCGGCCTGCACGCCGGGAATGGCGCGCAGCTTTTGAAGCGCTGCTTGATAAAGCGAAACGATGCGCGACTGGCCGGAATATTTTGTGGCGGGCAAAGAGAGCGCGAAGGTAAGCGACCGTTCCGCGCGGAAGCCGGGATTCACAGCGAGCAGATGGTAGAGCGTGCGCGTGAGGAGTCCGGCGGCGACGACGAGGACGAGCGCGAGAGCAATTTGCGCGACGAGGAAGGTGTTGCGCATTTTCTGCGTTGCGAGATTGGAGCCGGCGCGGTGGCCGCCTTCTTTGAGCGATTCGACGAGATTTTCACGCATGGCGCTGAGCGCCGGGGCCAAGCCGAAGAGAATTCCCGTGAGCAGAGTGACGGCAAAAGCGAAAAGCAAAACGCGAACGTCGAGGCCGGCTTCGCCGAGACGCGGAATGCCGGCAGGGCCGAAAATTTTCACGAAATAAACAATCGCTCCGGCCAGAAGCATTCCTATCGCGCCGCCCAAGCCGGCTAAAACGACGCTTTCTGTGAGCAATTGCCGGAGCAAACGCGAGGCACCCGCGCCGAGAGCGGCGCGCACGGTGAATTCGCGCTTGCGATTCAGCGAACGCGTGAGAAGCAGGCTGGCGACGTTGGAGCAGGCAATCAGCAGAACCACTCCGACGGCGGCGAGAATCAGCAGCAGCGGCTGACGCGTGTCGCCTGCGGCCTGGCGCGCGAGCGGCGTGACCGTGGAGTTGAACCATCCTTTGGCGGCTGGCCTTTGATGGTCAAGGGCGTTGGCCATCATGTCCATATCGGCTTGCGCCTGCGCGATGCTCACGCCGGGCTTCAGTCTGCCGACTACAGCGAGCTCATCGGGCTCGTACGGTATGGGCGTGCTTCGGCGATCAAGCGCGAGTGGAACCCATAGCTGGGTTTGCGGCGCGAAAGTGAACACGCTGGGCATTTCGTTGGCGCGCGGGAAAACGAATCCTGGCGGCATGACGCCGATCACCGTGTATGGCACGCCGTTCAGATCAATGGTGCGGCCCAAGACAGCAGGATTCGAAGCAAAACGCTCGCGCCACAGCGCATTGCCGAGAATTACTTCGTGCTCGTTGCCGGGACGGTCTTCCTGCTCGGTGAAAGTGCGTCCTTGCGCGGGCGAAACGCCGAGAGACGGAAAAAATCCCGCGGAAACGCGAAGGCCGTCGAGGCGCTGAGGCTCGCCCGAGCCGGTCAGATTGAATGAATCGCTCAAAAAAGCGCCGAGGGCGTCGAAGGTTTTCGATTGCTGCGAGAAGAACAGGAAGTCGAGGCGTCCCCAGGGATAGATGTCGAATCCGAAATTCACGCCGCGCTTGGGCAAGCGCCAGGGGAAGACGATTCTTTCGGCGTGAGGGAACGGCAAGGGCTTCAGGAGGACGGCATTCACCAGGCTGAAAACGGCAGTGCTGGCGCCGATGCCGAGAGCTAACGTGAGGACGGCGACGGCGGTGAAGCCGGGGGATTTGCGCAACATGCGGAGGGCGAAGCGGACGTCCTGGTAGAACGTTTCGAGGAATGGGAGGCCGCGGTGGTCGTGGACGGATTGTTTGATTTGGTCGGGGCCGCCGAGGGAGATTTTGCCCGCGCGACGGGCTTCGTCGGGTGACATGCCGCGGGAGATGTTTTGTTCGATGAGCAGGGAGAGGTGGGTTTGCAGTTCGGCGGCGAGGCGCGCGTCGTGTTGGCGATGGCCGAAGAGTTCACGAAGACGAAAGACTGATTGACGAAGCCAGCTCATGGCGTTTCTCCCGTTGTAACCGAAGACCTCACGTCAGTTCGCAAAAGGCGCGAACGGGGCGTGAGCTACAAGTTCGACCAAGCGGGCCGATGGAAAAAATCGGCCCCTACAAACCCAACACAGCAGAAAATCCGCCGGGGCGCAAAACAAATCAACCGCTTCATTCGTGGCGCAGCGTGACCATGGGATCAACTTTCATGGCGCGTCGCGCGGGGATGTACGAAGCGGCGAGCGCGACGGTGGAAAGCAAAAACGTGACGACGGCGATTGTAGCGGGATCCGTCGGAGTCACACCGTAGAGCAGTCCTGAAAGAAAACGTGTCAGAGCGAATGAGCCGGCAAGTCCTGCAACGAGGCCGAGGAGGATGACCAGCATCCCTTCCCGGAGAACGAGGCGGAGCAAGTCGCGGCGCTGCGCACCAAGTGCGACGCGA
>DASUAV010000010.1:0-10281 GCA_035763605.1 Candidatus Acidiferrales bacterium | reverse complement strand
GGCGCTCTGCCATTGCTAGACGGCGGCAAGTAACCCGCAACCGAGGCATCCAGATCAATTTGTTGCCTGGCCACGAGCATCATCACCGCTGTGGTCGTAACGATTGCTTTAGTCAACGAAGCTACGTCGTAAATCGTACCGTTCTCGACGGCGGGCGATTTTGCCGCGTAGGTCAGAGTTCCAAACGGATGAACTAGCAGCTTTTCATCTATGCCAACGGCCAACACGCCTCCCGGAAACGCACGGTCCACAACCGCGCGGTCCAGAATGTCGAACGCCGGCTTCACTTTCGCGATTATGGAATCAGGCGCTGGATCGAGCTTCATTCGTTTCGCGGCGACCTGCACGCCAGAGCCAATTTTCGCCGCACCCGGCGCGCTGACGGGCATCTGGCCGCGAATCGCAATTTGCCCAAAAATGGCGCGAATCATCGCGCGCTGCACAACGTCTTGAGTTCCGAATCCAGCAACCCACGTTTTCGCTTCCGGAAACTGGCTCACCAGATAGGGATTGCCCAGAGAAGCCACAATCACAGGCCGTCCCGCCGCGAGCAGCTTTTTAACGAAAGCGATTTCGTCCGGCGGCAATCCAACTGTGTTCTTTCTGTCGGCCACTCTGACCAGCACGGCCGCGATCGCAACGTCGTATGTTTCAGGTGGCGGCATCAGCACGGAATTAGCCGGCGCGAAGTGCGTGTCTACTCTGCGTGTTTCCACGGTTTCAATGCGTGCGCGCAATTCCTGTTCAAGCGCCGCTCCGGGATGCCGGTCCGCATCGCCTGACACAATCAGCAGCAAAATGCGCAGAGGCTTCGCAGAATTGAGCGGCAGGATTTTCTGGTCGTCGCGAATCAGCGTGATTCCGTAGTCAGCAATTTCCTGCGCCTTGGAGCGAAACTCCGGCGACCCGAACGTAGCGTTCAGATTTTTTAAATCGATTGGCTGCGGGCCCGGGAGGCGCAAATCCGTTTTCGCGCGCAAAATTCGCAGCACGGCTTCGTTTACCCGCGCCAGCGGCAGTTCGCCGCATTCAACTGCCTGTTTCAGAGCCGCAATTGCCGCATCCGCATTCGGCGGAATCAGCAACACATCAGCTCCCGCGCGAATCGCGCGCACGGCGATATTGGGCGGGGAATCAATCGTCGTCACGCCGCCCATGTCCAGAGCGTCGGTGACGCCAATTCCCTCGAATCCCATTTTTTTTCGCAGCAGATCTGACCAAATGCGAGATGAAAGTGTTGCCGGAGTGTCTCGCTCACGTTCGAGCGTCGGAACCGCAAGATGTCCCGACATCACTGCTCCCACTCCTGCTGCAATCGCAGCGCGGAATGGCGTGAGTTCGATTCGCTCCAGTTCCGCGGCACTGCTCGGAAGCACTGGCAGGGAAATATGCGAATCGGTGCTCACGTTCCCGTGGCCCGGAAAATGTTTTGCGGTAGCCATCGCGCCGTTTTCCTGCACGCCGCGAATGTACTGGCTCGCAAACTCCGCGACACGCGACGGATCCTCTCCATAGGAACGCGTGTTGACGATGGGATTTTCCGGATTGCTGTTCACATCGCACACCGGCGCAAAAATCCAATTCAGTCCGGCGGATCGCGCTTCGAGCGCGGTGATTTTGCCCGCGGCGTAAGCGAATTGCGGATCTCCCGTGGCCGCAACGGCCATCGCCGACGGGAGCGAGGTTCCTTCTGCGAGGCGCATCGCCGTGCCATTTTCAAAATCGGCCGCAACCAGCAAAGGAATTTTTGCCACGCGCTGCAGTTCGTTCACAATGACCGCGCTCGGATACACCTGCCCACGTTCAATTCCCGAAGGCGTGCGCCGCGCCTCGAGCATGATTCCGCCGAGGCGATTCTCTTTCACCTGCCGCATCACTTCGCGAAAACTCGCGTCGTCTTTCGGTGCGTACCGTCCCCAGTAATACACGACCACCATTTGACCGAGTTTTTCTTCGAGCGACATCTTCGCAAGCGTCTGGCGCGCCCATTTTTGGCCGGCGCGCGTGCGAGACGCGAAGCTTCGCTGTATTTTTCGGGCGTTCGACGGAGGATTCATCGCATAGCCGTCACAGTAACTCGCGCGCGATTTCGCGTTGCGGACTCAATTTTGTTCACGGAAGCAATCAAGAGTTGACGCTGTGTACTCGCGGCTGTATATAGCACAGCGTCCTATGACGCACAACAAACGGTCGCAAATCGTGTTTCGTACTTGCATTATCTCTATCATCGCAGCGATTTTTCTTTTTGTTTCCACTGCAACTCTAGCCGCGCATGCTCAGCGAACTCCCGTAAAGCGCAAATCGGCGAGCCCTGATTTATCTGCGCTCGCTCCGATTATCGAAACCGCTGTTCAGCAGGACGAAATTCCCGGCGCGGTGCTGCTGGTGAGCCATCGCGAACATACGATCTATCTGCGAGCATTCGGCGAACGCGCGCTCGTTCCGCATCGCGAGCGCATGACAACAAATACGATTTTCGATCTCGCCTCGCTGACAAAACTTTTTGCGACCACTCCTTCCATCATGCGGCTGCTGGAGGAAGGAAAAATTCGACTGAACGATCCGCTCGTGCGCTACATGCCGGAATTCGCCGGCAATGGGCCGGACGATCCCAAAACGCAAATTACGATTCGCATGTTACTGACGCACATGTCGGGACTAGCGCCGGATCCGCCGCTCTCCGCCGCGCTTGCAGGCCACGATGCGCTGATGAATGAAATCGCTCATGAAACGCTCATCGCGCCGCCCGGCGACCGCTTCATCTATAGCGACACGAATTTTATTTTGCTGGGTGAACTGGTGAAACGCATCACGGGAAAGCGCCTCGACGAATACGCGGAAGAAAAGTTTTACCGGCCATTGCACATGATTCACACGCGTTTTTTGCCGCCGTCCTCGTGGATTCCGCGCATCGCGCCCACCGAGGAAATCGATTTGCCTGCCGGTGCGAAACCCGGCTCAGGACTCGGCCATGTGCTTCGCGGAGTCGTTCACGACCCGCGTTCGCGCGCGATTGGAGGCGTTGCAGGACATGCCGGACTTTTTTCCTCGGCCGACGATCTCGCGATTTTCTGCCAGATGATGCTGGAGAATGGCCGCATCCCGGGAAGTTCACGGCGAATTTTCGCCGCCGCTACCGTTCACAAAATGATCACGCCGCAAACGCCGCCGTGGAGCCCAAACATTCGCGGACTCGGCTGGGACATTGACACCGCGTACTCCGCGCCGCGCGGCGATTTGTTTCCGCTCGGATCGTATGGACACACCGGCTTTACCGGCACTTCGGTGTGGATTGATCCGGCCAGCCAAACATTCGTTATTTTGCTGACCAACAGCGTGCATCCTTACGTTCGTCCGGCCATTTCCAGTTTGCGCGCGAAAATTGCAACGGCTGTTGCAGCGGCGCTGAATGTCGGCGATACGAAAGGATTCACCTCAAAAGTCGAGCGCAGCATTTACGCCGAGCGGCCCTACGATTTGCAGGGCATTTATCATCGCAGCGATGACACTCTGGCGGGAATTGATGCTCTCGAACAGGAAAATTTCGCGCCGCTGCAAGGCAAGCGCATTGGCCTGATTACGAATCAAACGGGAATGGATCGCGAAGGGCGGCGCACAGTTGACGTTCTGGCGCACGCGCCCGGCGTGAAGCTCGTCGCCATTTTCAGTCCGGAGCACGGAATTTTTGGCACGGCGGATACGAACGTGAATTCCACAACAGACGCGGCTACCGGCCTGCCTGTTTACAGTTTGTACGGCGATACGCGTCGTCCGACGGCGCAAATGCTTCAGGGAATCGACGCGCTCGTCTATGACATTCAAGATGCCGGCGTGCGCTTCTACACGTTCATCACCACGATGGGCTATGCGATGGAGGCGGCCGCGCAGCATCACATTTCGTTTTATGTGCTCGACCGTCCCGATCCGCTCAACGGCAACACCATCGAAGGGCCGATGCTCGACCGCGATAAATTAAATTTTGTCGGCTACTTTCCGATGCCCGTTCGTTACGCGATGACGCTCGGTGAGCTCGCGCAGATGTTCAACGCCGAAAACAAAATTGACGCGGAACTGCACGTCGTCGCGATGAAAAATTGGCATCGCGAAGATTCATTCGAAACAACGGGACTTTCGTGGTACGCGCCTTCGCCGAACTTGCGTTCGCTCGACGCCGCTCTGCTTTACCCCGGCATCGAAATTTTGCAAGCGGCGGGCGTTTCCGTCGGACGAGGCACGGATACGCCCTTCGAACTTTTCGGCGCGCCGTGGATTGACGCCGTGCAGCTCGCGGCGGAGCTGAACAAACAATTTGTTCCCGGCGTGCGCTTCGTGCCGACGCATTTCACGCCAACGTCCGCATTGTACAAAGGCGAATTGTGCCAGGGAATTTCGCTGGTCATCACCGACCGGGCTTCGCTTAACTCCACGCTCATGGGACTCGAAATCGCTACGGCCCTCCACAAACTTTATCCCGATCATTTTGAATTGGAAAAAATGATTGAGCTCGTCGGCAACGCGGACACGATTGCGAAGCTGAAATCCGGCGAAGCGCCCACGCGCATTGTTTGGGACTGGGAATCCAATCTCGATAACTTCCGCAAGATGCGCGCGAAGTATCTGATTTATCCTGAATGAAAACAAAACCTAAAGCCTGGCTCTCGTGGAGCAGCGGCAAAGACAGCGCGTGGTCGCTGCACGTGATGCGCCAGCGCGGCGAATTCGAAATTACCGCGCTGCTTACCACAGTGAATCGCACGCACAATCGCGTGGCGATGCACGCGGTTCGCGAAATGATTCTCGACGCGCAAGCGGCTGCGGCGGGACTGCCGCTTGTGAAAATTCCGATTCCGTCGCCATGCCCAAACGAGATTTACGAAACGGCGATGGCTGAGGCAATGACGCGCGCTCGTTCCGAAGGCGTCACGCACGTTGTTTTCGGCGATCTGTTCCTCGAAGACATCCGCAAATACCGCGAAGAAAATTTGGCGAAGTGCGAAATGACTCCAGTTTTTCCGCTGTGGGGACGCGACACGCGCGAACTGGCGCAGGAAATGATTGCAGGCGGCGTTCGCGCATTCATCACTTGCGTGGATCCCAAAAAATTGGACACGAGCTTCGCCGGCCGGGCCTTCGACAAAACACTTCTCGGTGAACTGCCTGCTTCAGCGGATCCTTGCGGCGAGAATGGTGAATTCCACACCTGCGTTGTCGCCGGACCGATGTTTCAGCAGCCGATCCCCGTTCAGCCGGGCGAAATTGTCGAGCGTGATGGATTTGTTTTCGCCGACCTTCTTCCCGCAACTGCCGACACTGCGAAATCTTGAGCTTGCGTTCAAATTTGCGTCCCGGCAGAATCGCAGAATGCGCATCGCTTCCCTTCTCCCGTCGGCAACGGAAATTCTGTACGCGCTGGGCTTGGGCGATTCGGTTGTGGGCGTCACACATGAGTGCGATTTTCCGCCTGACGCGCGAAAGAAGCCCGCGCTGATTCGGCCGCGCGTGGATCCCGCCGCTCCTCCGGCGGAATTGGATCGCCAGGTGCGGGAACTGATGTCGCGCGGCGAAAGCCTTTACAGCGTGGATGACGCGCTGCTGCGTTCGCTCGCGCCGGACCTGATCGTCACGCAGGATTTGTGCTACGTGTGCGCGGCTTCGCCGGACGATCTGGCGACGGCGCTCGCGCGAATGCCGAATCCGCCCGACGTTCTTTCGCTGCATCCGCAAACGCTTGCCGGCGTTTGGGACGACATTCGCGAAATCGGCAAAGCCACGCGGCGGCTTGCAGAGGCGGATGCCTTGGCGACGAAACTTGCGCAACGCGTTGCGCGAATCGAAACGCTCGTGTCTTCGATTTCAGCGAAGCCGCGCGTCGCTTGCCTGGAATGGCTCGATCCGATTTATGTGGGCGGGCACTGGGTTCCGGAGATGGTGGCGTGCGCGGGCGGAATTGACGTTCTCGGCCAAGCGAGCAAGCCGTCGTTTCGCGTTTCAGCAGAACAAGTGATGGAAGCGCAGCCGGAGATCATTGTTGTGATGCAATGCGGCTACGGCGTTGCGCGGAATCGCGCTGACTATAACCGCGCGAAATTCCCGCCGCGCTGGACTGAGATTCCTGCGGTTCGTTCGGGACGCGTATTCGCTGTGGACGCGAACAGCTACTTTTCGCGGTCTGGTCCGCGCCTCGTGGATGGAGTGGCCCTACTGTCGCACTTATGTCATCCTGAGTGCGCGATCCCTCAAATTCCGATGGAATCTTTCTCTTCGATATGCGCAGAACGGAAAACTACTGCGTAGACTCTGTGTTCACCGCGCGCTTTCTCCATCTGGCGTAAAAAATGAGACCGATGAGCATGACGACGATACCCATGAGCGAGCGGCCAGGGCGCTCCAGAAGAGAATTCACAGTTAGCGCGAGCGCGCCGAGAATGAAAATAATCGGGAGCACGGGGTAGCCCCACGTTTTGTAGGGGCGCGGCATGTTGGGCTCCTTGTAGCGCAGGACAATCAGGCCGGCGGTTTGCGCGGCGTAGAAAATCCATACCAGAAAAACGTAGAGATAGGAGAGATCATCGAACGTGCCGGTGAGCGCGAGCACGGATGCGAGAACTCCCTGAAAGACCAGAGCGTTGGCGGGCGTGCGAAATCGCGGATGCACGCCGCGAACGACGCGAAAAAAAAGGCCGTCGCGAGCCATAGCGTAATCCACGCGCGCGTTGGTGAGAATCGAGGAGTTGAGCGTGCCGAGGGCGCAAATCATCATGGTAATCGTGAGCCACGTGGCGGAGCTGGCTCCCGTGGCGCGCGCGACGACGTCGGAGGCGATGTGCGGCGAGATGGCGGCCTGCGAGAACGGCAGCACGTAAAAACATGCGGTGCTCATGGCGATGAAAATTCCGCCGACGAGGAACACGCCGAGAATCAGCGAGAGCGGGATGTTGCGTTCGGGATTTTTGATTTCAGAGCCGACGAAGGTGAGGTTGATCCAGCCGTCGTAGGCCCATAAAGCGCTGGCGACCGCGGTCAGGAGACCCGCGGCGATTCCGGCGTGGGCGAGCGACGGGGCTGCGGAATGAAAATTCGCGGCAGTGCCCTTCCCGAAAAAGAATCCGATAAAAATTATGGCGACCACGGCGGCGACTTTGATCACCGTCAAGATCACCTGCACGCGCCCGCCGAGTTTCACTCCGAAATAATTTACGGTGGTGATGAGCGCGATGGCGATGACGGCCAGCGGCTGCGCCCATGTGAATGTAAAAGTGGATGGAGCATGGGTGAAAACGGAATGAAAATGGAAGACATGCAGGGGCGCGGCGGACACAGGGAAAAGGTAGCTGGCGAATTGCAGCAATCCGGCAGCGATGGTGGCGATGGAAGTGGGCGCGCCGATGATGGAGTATGTCCAGCCAAATACGAATCCCCACACAGGGCCATAGGCGCGATTCATGTAGGCGTAAGTGCCGCCGGCTTCCGGGATAGCCGCGCCGAGTTCCGCGACGGCCAGCGCGCCCAGTAGCGAGAGGACGCCGCCGATGATCCACGCCAGCGTGACCATGCCGACACTGCCGGCGGCTTGCGCCATGGAGGCGGGCTTGATGAAAATTCCGGTGCCCACCATGGTGCCGATGACGATGGCTGCCGCGGCCCACGGGCCGAGGGCGCGAATCAGTCCCGGCTGCTTTTCAGCATCCTGGTTCATTGCGAATTCTCGGTCGCGCCGATTTGCTGCGGCGCTGCTGTGTTTCTGTCCGTCATACTCACGAGCGAGCCCACGGTGAATGTAATTATGGTTCCCGCGAGGACGTACCACGTCCAGGCGAGCGGCGTGAAGAAATGAATCGCCGTCATTCCAATTAAACCCGCTACCATTCCAGCGATAGCGCCGCGCGCCGTTGCGCGTGGATTCCAAACGACCAGCAAGAAAGCGCCGAGCAAGCTTCCATACGTGATGGAGGCGATGGTCAATCCGGCAACCAGAACGGGCCCCCAATGAATCATCCCAAACAATCCGAGCAGCACGCCCCAGAAAATCGTCCACTGGCGCGAACGCCGCACCTGCTTCGCCGCGTCGGCGCCTTCGGCATTCACGTTGCCTCGCGCGCGCGAAAAATCAATCATGCTGGATGACGCCAGCGAATTGAGCGAACCGCTGGCATTGGACATGGCCACGGCGAAAATTGCGGCGAGCACGATTCCGACGAGGCCCGTGGGCATTTGCGTGACGATGAATTCCGGGAAGAGGCGGTCGGGATCATGCTCTGGAAACGGAAAAGGAATATGTTGCCGGTAGGCGTACAACATGACGCCAATCACGAGAAACAGCGCGAACTGGAAAAAGATAATCACGCCGCTCGCGAGCAGCGCTTTTTTGCTGTCGCGTTCGGAACGGGCGGCGAGCAAGCGCTGCACCATGGTTTGATCGGTTCCGTGGCTGGCCATGGTGAGAAATGTTCCGCCAATCACGCCGGACCAAAACGTGTAGGTTTGCGTCAAACTGAAATGAAAATCGAAAACGCGCAGCTTGCCTCCGGCGGCGGCTGCCGCGTGCGCTACGCCCGTCCAGCCCAGTGGAATTCTGTGCAGCAGGAGAAAAAATGCGGCGAGCGAGCCGGCGATGTACAAGAAAAATTGCGCGACATCCGTCCAGATGACTGCGCGCATGCCGCCTTCGAAAGTGTAAAACAGCGTAAGCAGAGTAATCACCGCGACGGAAGCGCGGTCATTCAATCCCATGGCCACGCTCACCACTTTTCCGATGGCCGCGAAGCGCACGCCCTCGGCCAGCGCGCGCGTGACCACGAAAATGCTCGCCGCGGCCGATTTAGTGCGCACGCCGAATCTTTTTTCGAGCAGTTGATAGGCGGTGTAAAACTCGCCGCGAAAATATTGCGGGATCAGCACAATGCAGAGCACTACGCGCGCGACGAGATAGCCAATCACCACTTGCAGAAAGGCCATATTCGCGGAGTAGGCGATGCCCGGGGTGCTGATGATCGTCAGCGTGGAAGTTTCCGTGGCGACAATCGAGCAGGCCAGCGCCCACCAGGGCGCAGTGCGTCCGCCGAGAAAATAATCGCGGATGGTGCGCTGCTTGCGTCCGTAACGCAGGCCAAACAGCGTCACGCCGGCGAGATACACCACGATAATGGAAAGATCGGTTAGGCCGATGCGCATGCGCGCGCGTCCGTGTTTAGCAAATTCGCTGAAATGCGAAAGTCGCGCGATGCTATCCGCGTTGTTCGAACCGTGTCAACAATTCGTGTGGGAGAATTGCGGCTTGACGGGAAACATCGAATCGCGCAGGGAGAAAAGATTCGAGTCGAGCGATTGTGCGCTTGCATGATGTAAATTCCCATAATCGGACGCCGCTTCGAGAGGTTCAGGCAAACGGCTCGCTGGAAGGTTGTTTTTCCAGAAGTTGCGGTTCACACTTTGGCGAGGTAGTTGCTTGCAGAATGATCTGCGTCGTGTGCCCGGCAATGCCAGCCGCCGAATTATTCGAAGGAGGAAGGGAAATGACCTCCGCATTCCAAGACATTCGCTACGCACTCCGCACGCTGGCAAAGTCGCCCGGCTTCGCGGCCATCGCGATTCTGACGCTGGCGCTCGGCATCGGCGCAAACACCGCGATTTTTTCCGTGGTGGACACCGTGCTGCTGAAGCCTTTGCATTACAAAAGTCCTGACCGGCTGGCAATGGTTTGGGAGAGCCTGCCAAGAGCGAACGTCTCTCACAACGTGGTTTCGCCGCCGAACTTCCTCGATTGGCAACAGGAAAACCGCTGCTTTTCTGACATGGCCGTTTTCCTGGACCAGCCCAGCAACCTGACCGGCGCGGGCCAGCCAGAGCAGATTGCGATCCAATACGTCTCGACGAATTTTTTCTCGGTGTTGGGCGTGAATCCTATGATGGGCCACGGATTTTCTTTGCAGGGCGCCGGCAGTAGCGGGCAAATAGTTCCTGCCGAAGCGGAGAACCAGACGGGAACGAATCCGGCGCAAACGAATGCCGTAATCTTGAGCTACGGATTCTGGAAATCCAAATTTGCGGCGGATCCAAACATTATCGGGAAAACCATCGCGCTGAACGGGCAGCCCAACATCGTCGCGGGCGTAATGGGCCCGGATTTCGACTGGTACGTCAGCGAATTCTCGTTTACGCACGAGCATCCGCAACTCTGGACGCCTCTGAAAATTAGGCCCGAATGGCATGACCGTTCCAAGGTCGGCCGATTTTTGCGCACTGTTGCGCGTCTGAAGCCGGGCGTTTCGCTGGCGCAAGCGC
>DASUAV010000009.1:0-7125 GCA_035763605.1 Candidatus Acidiferrales bacterium | reverse complement strand
TGCGCGATCTCGTACGCTAATTCCATGAGAATCGCAGGCACCACCGCGACGGCGCCGCACAAAAACGCGACTGCAGGCAACCGCAGCCAAGCGAGAATAACATACGCTGCTACGAGCAGCAACACGAGGCGTCCGAGGAATTTCGCGTGGACGCTGCGAGGAACGTAAACTTTTTCCGCGCCCGCTTGAGAGCTGGCGAGGCGCATCAAGCCGGCAGCTCCTTGCCGCAGCCAGCGAAAATTCAGCCAGCACAGCGCGGCGCCGATCACAGCGGCTTCCATCGCGCGCCAGCCCCAGCCAATTGCCGCGCCAACGGCGAATGCTGCTCCGAGCAGCAGTATGAACCGCTCGATGCGCCGTTCGATGGCCGATGCTTCCGTTTCAGTGGTCATTTTTCTTGTCTGGCGTAGAATCCGCCGCGCTCGCCAGCTTCAGCACTTCGCGCAACCCAATGCCGAATCCCACAATTCCCAGAACCAGAGTGAATACGAATCTCGTGTGCAGCCATTTGTCCAGCAAGTAGCCGATTCCGCCGCCCGCAAAAACCGGCACGACCAGCGCAAACGGGATCTGCATGGCAATTGCGAACTGCTTCGCCGCGCCGGAAATATCTTTGCGAGGTGGTTTGGGATCCATTTACTTCGAGGTTTCCGAGTAGTTCGCTCGCGCGATCCTTCAGTCGTGGCGCGCGCCGTGCAGCACTTCCACGGCATGCGGCAGCAGCTCCGCAATCGCGTTGAACGATTCCACCGCCCCGCGCGGGCTGCCCGGCAAATTGATAATCAGGCATTCGCGGCGAATCCCGCAAATCGCACGCGATAGCGCGGCCTTGCGCGTTTTCTGCACTCCCGTCTGCCGCATCAACTCCGCGAATCCGGGAATCAGCCGCGTAACAATCGTGGAAGTCGCTTCCGGCGTGACATCGCGCGGACCGACTCCGGTGCCGCCGGTCGTGAGCACCGCGTCCACTTTCGCCGTATCCGCGAGCGCCGCCAATTGCGCGCGAATGATGGCTTCGTCGTCCGGAACCACGGATTTCGACATCACTTCCCAGCCGAGTTCGCCGCAACGCGTTTCCAGCGCTTTGCCCGAAAGGTCCTCGCGCGCACCGGAGGAAACCGAGTCGCTTACTGTGACAATGGAAATTCGCATCGCTACGCCTGAAGCCCTCGCTTCATTTTTTCGCCGCGTTCGGCTGGCCCTCGGAAACTTCCTGCTGGCTCTCGTCCATCAGCCGCATCGCTTCCATCAGCACGCCGGTGGTGGAGCGTTCGATAGTCGTACGCGAAGGCGCCGCGTTGAAATCAATCTCGAATTCGCCCCGCGGCCAGCCCACCGCTTCGTATACCGCCGGCTCGCCTTTCACTTTCCCCAGCTGCGCATCCTGGCATTGCCCGCCGGCAAAATAAATTTCGCACGTCTTGCCTTCGCTGCGCACGGTGAGTTTGCAAGTCTTCTGGCCCATTTCGATGGACTGCATCAAATCGAGGATACTCATCTCTTCCAGCCGCCCTTGAATCACGCCCGGGCGCGCCGAAGTCTTCTGCAATTTTTCGAGCTGCAGCCGGTCAATCACTTTTTTCGCGCGCCGCACCAATTCATGCACGAAAAACGGCTTGACGATGAATTCCTCAACGCCATCCACCATGGGCCGCAGTTTCTCGTCCATGTCACTGCGGCTGGAGAGAAAAATGAACGGGATTGGCCGCGAAGCAAAGCGGCTGCGCAATTTTTCGTAGAGCTGCCGCCCGTCAAGCCCCGGCATGCGATAGTCGCACAAAATCAGGTCGGGAGTTTCATCCACGATTTTGAGCAGCGCGTCCGCGCCATCCGACGCGGTGCGCAGCTCGCAATGCGACTCAAGGCCTTTGGTAATCAGGCCGAGCACCTGCTTGTTATCGTCGACAACCAGAACTTTGACGCCTTTCATCGCCTCGCGCGCGCGGATTTCGGCCGCACGTAATGGCCGCTCCGCCCTCCCGTTTTTTCCAGCAGGCAAATGTCAGAAATTTCCATGCCGCGGTCCAATGCCTTGCACATGTCGTAAAGGGTCAGCGCCGCGACCGCTGTCGCCGTTAGCGCTTCCATTTCCACGCCGGTAGGTCCCGCCGCGGTCACCTTCGATATGATTTCCACTCCATTTTCGCACAGCTCCAGCGCAACATCTATGTGCGTCAGCAGCAGCGGATGACAAAGAGGAATCAGCTCCGCGGTGCGCTTTGCCGCGGCGATTCCAGCAATTCGCGAAACTTCGAAGGGATCGCCTTTCGGCGTTTTCATTTTGCGGATTTTCGCCAGCACGTCCGCGTGAATGCGCACAAACCCGCGCGCGGTAGCTTTGCGCTCCGTCGTCTCTTTCGCGGTCACGTCCACCATGCGCACGCGGCCGCGCGAATCGTAATGTGTTAGCGAACGTTTCATCTTTCTTTGCGCGGAACTCCCGTGTTTACATTATCTCTCTGCGCGGCAAAACGTCCACGGATTCGCCTGCGCTGAGTTTCAACTTATTTTGCGGCACAACCAGAAAGCAATTCGCACGCGCCACGGTGGCCATATCCCCCGAGCCTTGCCACTGTAGCGGGGAAACAATTGCTCCGCCTTCGAACCATTCAATTCGCGCGGGCAAAAAATGCGTAAGCGCCGCTCGCTGCTCGACGGCGTCTTTCAGCTTCGCTTTCAGCAGCGGTAGTGGGCGCGGCTCGGCACCGCCCAAAATATCCAGAGCCGGGATGGCCAGCAGTTCGAACGTCACCATCGTGGACACAGGATTTCCAGGTAGCCCAAAGACCGGCTTCTTTCTGCAAATCGCAAACACAGCCGGCCGGCCCGGACGAATCTCGACGGAATCAAAAAAGAATTCCGCTCCCAATTCGCGCAGCACCGGCTCGACCAAATCGTACTTCCCTGCCGAAACTCCTCCGCTGATAACCAGCGCGTTCTCTTGCAAACCGCGCAGGATGCTTTCGCGAATTTCCTCTCTCACATCCGGCGCGTTTCCCAGCGGAACGGCTTCCGCGCCCGCGAACTGCGCCTGTGTCGAAAGCGAAAAGCTGTTGCTGTTGCGAATTTCATGCGCACCGGGCTGCGCGCCGACTTCAACCACTTCATTTCCGGTGGACAGAATCGCAACGCGCGGCTTGCGATAGACCGTTAAATCAGTGCAGCCCACCTGCGCCGCGACCCCCGCTTCCGCAGCGCCGATTCGCGTCGGCGGTTTCAGTAACAGATCGCCTTGGCGCGATTCCGAGCCGCGTGGCACAAAATTCATGCCGTATGTAGCAGCACGCTCAATCACAACTTCGTTGTCCCGATTTCCCGCGTGTGTCTGCTCGATCATCACCACGGCATCCGCGCCTTCGGGCACTGGAGCGCCGGTCATAATCTGCACGCATTCGCCCGCGCCAACTCGTCCTGTGAATCCCGCGCCCGCGGCGACCTCGCCGATGATTTGCAGAGAGGCACCGGGCTCGCAGCAATCCGACGAACGCACCGCGAAGCCGTCGCGCGCCGCGCGGTCAAATGGCGGATAATCGCGGTCTGCGCGAATTCCCTGCGCCAGCACGCGCCCAAAAGCATCGCTCAGTGCGACAATTTCTGTCGCAGGTGTGCAGCCCAGCGAGCGGCATTTCTCAATGACGATTGCGCGCGCTTCTTGATACGACAGCATGAGGATTCACAGCCAGGATGCGAGTTTCGTTCCGGGAGGAATAATTGTGGCGTCGCGCTCCGGCCCCGTGGAAATCATTCCGATCTCGACGCTGAGCCAGTCGGTGATGAATTTCAGGTAATCGCTTGCCGCTTTTGGCAATTCCTGTGCGGCGCGAATGTGATCCGTTCGCTTCTGCCAGCCCGGCAACGTCTTGTACTCCGGCGTAATCTCTGCGAGCGCTTCCACCTCCGCGGGCATTTCGGAGAGCTTCGCGCCACGATATTTGTAGCCGACGCAAACCTGAATTTCCTTTTGCGTGTCGAATACGTCCAGTTTTGTCACAACGAGCGAATCAATTCCATTCACTTGAATCGCGTAGCGCAACATCACCAAATCCAGCCAGCCGCAGCGCCGCGGACGTCCTGTTACGGCACCATACTCGTTTCCGCGGTCGCGCACCGCCTGCGCATCCAAATCCGGCATCTCCGTGGGAAATGGTCCGCCTCCCACGCGAGTCGTATACGCCTTCGTGACGCCAATCACTCCTGTTACGCGCGTCGGAGCAATGCCCAATCCAGTGCACGCGCCGCCTGCCGTCGCGCTCGACGAAGTCACGTAGGGATACGTCCCATGATCAATATCCAGCATCGTGCCCTGCGCGCCTTCGAACAAAATGGATTTGCCTTCTGTCAGCGCGCAATTCACCAGCGCCGACGTGTCCGTGACGAAGCCGCGAATTTTTCCCGCCATTTCGCTGTAGCGTTCCAGAATCCCGGCGGTGTCGAGTCCCTGGCCATAACATGAGCGGCTGAACGCATCTTTTTCTTCAATGGCGTGCTCCAATTTTCGCTCGAATCGCTCCGCGTCCATCAAATCGCTCACGCGCAAACCGCAACGCGCCATTTTGTCTTCATAAGCCGGCCCGATTCCGCGCGAAGTGGTGCCGATGCGATGCGGCCCGCGCGCCGCCTCCGCCGATTTCTCGAGTTCGCGATGAAATGGAAAAATCAGGTGCGCACGATTGCTCAGGAAAAGCCTGCCATTTACATCCACGCCGCCTTTGCTGATGCTCTCCACTTCGGAAATGAGCGCCGCAGGATCCACCACCACCCCTGAACCGATAATCGCTTTTTTGCCGGGCCGCAAAATGCCGCACGGAATCAGTTGCAAGACGAACTTGTGCCCGTTGATGATGACTGTGTGTCCTGCATTGTGCCCCCCGCCATAACGCGCGCTGAAATCGAACGAGCCGGCAAGATAGTCCACCACCTTGCCTTTGCCTTCATCGCCCCACTGCGCGCCGACAATCGCGATCGCCTTCGCCACTCGTTCCCGCTTTCTCGCTTCGCTATTTCTGCCAGACCAGCCGCACTCTGCCCGATTGAAGCCCACTCGGAAAATTTTCAGAGAGATTGCAGCCAGTGCAGACTCATCATCCTACGCTGGCCGTGCTTGTAAGGCAAGATTGTGAATGGAAAATCCGATGGCAGGTACATTCATTCGAGAAAGCTCTTGGCCTTGCGCTCATCTGCGCGACGAACCAAAAGCCTCACGCCAAGATTTGCTCCGAGAAGCGGGCGCTGGCCGCCGCAATCGTCCGCCTCGATCATTGCTTCAATTCCATTCGTTTCGAGCGCCGAACGCGCAAGCTCCGCTTCAGCCCGGTAGGAATAAATCTGCGCCACAACCAAATCGTCCAGCTCTTCGCGTTGCACGGCTTGCTCCTCGGCCCGATTCTCTTATGCGAGGTGGCGTTCCAGCGCTTTATCAATATTTTCCTTCGGCACCGCGCCAACAATCTGCTCAGCGACTTGGCCGCCTTTGAAAATGAGCAGCGTGGGAATCCCACGCACGTTGTACCGCCCGGGCGTGTTGATATTCTCGTCCACGTTCATTTTCACCACTTTCACCCTGCCCGCGCGCTCCGTGGCAATTTTGTCCACAGTTGGCGAAAGCATCCTGCACGGCCCGCACCACTCGGCCCAAAAATCCACCATCACCGGCTGAGTCTTGCTGGCGTCCAGCACTTCAGCCTGGAAGTTCGAATCGCTCACCGCTGCTACGTTTTGCGACATTTTTCTCCTCAATTATCGCGGATTTATTGAATTTGCCCGCTACACATTAGATGTTGCCGCCGCTGCCTGGATTCGCGACTGCTTGGCGGCCTCGTACAGCTTCACGTATTCCGCCGCCGAGGCCTTCCACGAAAAATCTTTGGCCATTCCATTGATTTGCAGCGCGCGCCGTTGCGCCAAATCGCGGTACGCGGCAAGCGCCTCGCGCACACACTTTATCAAAGCTTCGCCTTGATAGGCTTCGAATTTAAATCCCGTGCCCTTGCCCGTTTTCGCGTTGAATGGTTCCACCGTGTCGTCCAGTCCGCCGGTCGCGCGCACAATCGGGATCGTCCCGTATTTCAAACTGTAAATCTGGTTCAGCCCGCAAGGCTCGTAGCGCGAAGGCATCAAAAACATGTCCGCGCCGGCCTCGATTTTATGTGCAATGGCGTTGTCGTAAGCAATCTTCACACCCACGCGCGAAGGATACTTCGTCGCCAGCTCCTGGAACAGCTTTTCGTATTTCGCTTCGCCATTTCCGAGCGCCACCAGCGCCAGATCCTCTTTCATCAATTCCGCCGCCGCGTCCGCGATTAGGTCGAATCCCTTCTGGTCCACGAAGCGCGAAACGATTCCGATGAGCGGGCGCTCCAGATTTTCCGCCGGTAATTGAAACGCGGTGAGCAGGTCTTTTTTGCAGAGCCGTTTGCCATCGAGCAATTTTGCCGAGTACGTCGCCGCGATGTGCGTGTCCGTCTCCGGATTCCATTGGGTATAGTCCACGCCATTCAAAATTCCCATCACGCGATTGCCGCGCGACTGAATCACGCCTTCGAGACCGCAGCCGTATTCCGTTGTCTGAATTTCCTTTGCGTACTTTCGGCTCACGGTCGTGACGTAATCCGAGAAAATCAGTCCGCCTTTCAGCAAATTGATTTTTCCGTAGTATTCGAGCGCGTCAATGCGGAACAAACTGTCCGGCAAACCAATATCTGCCAGCGTCGTGCGCGGAAAAAGTCCTTGATAGCCCAAATTGTGTACCGTAAACACCATCGGCAGCGACACCAGCGCCGGATCGCGCGCGTAAATCGTTCGCAAATACACAGGCGCGAGCGCCGCTTGCCAGTCGTGACAATGCATTATGTCCGGCATCCACACTTGCTTGCAAAACTCAATCGCCGCAAGGCTCAGTTCGCCAAAGCGCAGCGCATTGTCCGGGTAGTCCCCCGTTTTGTCGCCGTAAAGCTTTTCGCGATTAAAATAATCCGGATCATCCACGAAATAGTAGCGCACGCCCTCGAACGTGCCTGCCTCGCAAATCGCCGGAAAGCGCATCGTCGTGCCAAGCGGCACGCTGACGCTCGGAACAATCGTTTTGCTCGACTGATTCCCGCGATAACGCGGCAGCAGCACGGCCAC
>DASUAV010000008.1:0-7805 GCA_035763605.1 Candidatus Acidiferrales bacterium | reverse complement strand
GGACGCGGCGAAAAATTCGCGCAAGCCAATCAAAACGATTGGGGCGGCGGCGATTATCAGGACGACATGAGCGGCGTTCAGGCCCTCGTGGATAAGGGCTGGGCCGATCCCAGCCGCATGGGCGCGTTCGGCTGGTCTTACGGCGGTTTTATGACCTACTGGATCGACACGCAGACGCACCGCTTCAAAGCCATTTCTCCGGGCGCCGGCCTGCCGGACCTTTACTCCATGTATTCGCAGACGGACATTCATCATTACCTGACGCTTTTCTTCAACATGAAAGCGCCCTGGGACAATTTTCAGGAATATTGGGATCATTCGCCGATGAAATACGTTGAAAACGTCACTACGCCGACGCTGATTCTCCACGGCATCGCCGATACGCGCGTGCCCATTCCGCAAGCCGAAGAATTTTACGAAGCGCTGAAAGAGCGCCACGTGCCCGTAGAATTCGTGAAGTATCCGAGGGAGAATCACGGCTTCACCGAGCCGCGCCATATCCAGGATCGCTGGCAGCGCTATTTGGTTTTCTTTGGCAAGTACCTCGATAATCCTCCAGTCACAGAAGAAAAGGCCACGATCGTGCGCCTAGCCAAAGACCTGCCAGAGCGAAGCGCTTCTTCGCCAGCCCAAGTCGCCGGCAGCGGCAAGTAGACGCTGCTGACAGGGCCGCAGTGCGCCATTCACGTCGGCAGCGTTTGTTGTATTGACGTTATTCGTTGTAACGAATATAATGGCTTCGTGAGACCTTCGCCGCATACCGCGAATCACAGCAGCCGCGCAGGCATATTGGAAGAAGCTGCATATCTCGATTTGCTGCGTACCACGGACTTGTTCTCCCGTCGGCTCGTCCTGGTGATCAAAGCGTGCGCCCTATCCCCTAACCAATACAACGTCTTGCGGGTACTTCGCGGCGCGCCCGAGGGCCTGTCGTGCGGCGAAATCGCCCGCCGCATGATTACTCGCGATCCGGACATTACGCGCCTGCTGGACCGCCTCGAGAAACGCGGCCTAGTTGCCCGCAATCGCGAAGCAGGCGACCGCCGGACCGTGCTCACGCGCATTACCAACACAGGGCTCAGGCTGCTCGCTCGCCTGGACAAGCCCGTTTTGCGAACCCATCACACGCTGCTCGGCCATCTCGGCCCGGCCCGCCTTCGCAAGCTCACACACCTGCTCCAACAGGCGCGCGCCGGATCCCGCTCATTGTATGGATATTAGTCGTTGAAACGAATATCTTGCCACAGCATCTAATGTTAACGTCTGACCGAAACATTCGATACGCTGGATAGCGTAAAGTGAGGTTGCCATGTCCCTCCGTCCCGTGAAAAAGATTATCGAAACCAAGCCGACCATCGAAGGAGCCGGCGTGAAGCTTCAGCGCGCCTTTGGATTCGGCCAAACCAAAGACTTCGATCCATTTCTCTTGCTCGACGATTTCCGCAATGACAATCCCGCGGACTATCTCGCCGGCTTTCCGTGGCATCCGCATCGCGGCATCGAGACCATCACCTACGTGCTCGCCGGTTCCGTCGAGCATGGCGATAGCCTCGGCAACAAAGGCAAAATGACCGCCGGTGACGTTCAGTGGATGACCGCGGGCAGCGGCATTCTCCATCAAGAGATGCCCAAGGGCGACACGCAGGGCCGCATGCACGGCTTCCAATTGTGGGCCAATCTGCCCGCTTCGCTCAAAATGACCGATCCGCGCTATCAGGATATTCCATCGGCAGAAATTCCCGAGCTTGCCGATGACGATGGCACGCGCGTGCGCGTCATTTGCGGAGAATTCTGGGGCATGAAAGGTCCGGTGAACGGTGTCGCGGCCGATCCGCGCTATCTCGACGTGTTCGTCCCGCCGCGCACGCGCAAAGAGTTGAAAATCGAAACCGAGCGCAACGCCTTCGCTTACGTTTTCTCCGGCTCGGGCACGTTTCGCGATGCCTCCAGCCCGCGCGCCGTTTTGACAGACAAAGTCGTGGATCCGAATGCCGCGCCGGTCTACGACGCGCGCAATCACTCGCTGGTGCTCTTTGACCGCGGCGACGCCATCACCGTGCAAACCGGCGAGGAAGGCATGCGTTTCTTGCTCGTTTCAGGAAAACCGATCGAGGAGCCGGTCGCTTGGTACGGCCCCATAGTGATGAACACGCAGGAACAGTTGCGACAGGCGATAGCCGAGCTTCACACCGGCGCGTTCATCAGGCACCGTTAATTGCGCACGCGGTGCCCAGCCAACGCCTGCTCCTTCCGGTAAGCGCCTGTAGCTCAGGTCCCGTTGCAGCGAATTCTGCTGCAACCGACCTGAGCGTTTTATTTTTAGAGGAATGATGCGGCCAGTTTGCCGTTAGGCGAAAAACTAAACAGGTTTCACTCCTCTCGACGCGCCGCCCTTATTTTTTCCCGATGCGAATAACCAATCCCGTCGAAAATTGCAGATTGTCCTGCCGCGAATCGAGGAAGCGCGTCATCAGGTATTCGCCCTGAAAGCGCACCGCGAAACGATCATTGATGTTGTAGTCCACGCCGCCGCCTGCGGTCATCGCGAATTTGTTCGCGGATGCCGAGATGCCCACAAATCCCGCGCTCGCGTGAACGTCGCCGAATTCCACGTCGGCGTACGGAGTGATCTTGTCGAACTTGCGATAGCTGAAGACTGGCCCAAATGTGATGGTTTGCAGCGTCACGCGCGTTCCCGCAGCCGTTCCGCTGTAGGCCTTCACTTCGAACCGGCCGCCGAACCAGCTGTTCATGTTTTCGCCGAGCGCGCCCTGCCCGCCATTCAGATTGAAACTCGAGCCCGAGCCGCCGATGTTGGCTCGCAAAAAAGAATATCCGCCGGAAATTTCCCACTGCGGAATTTGTTGCGCGTGTGCACTCGCGCACAGAGTCAAAACCGCGGGCAGTATCCACAAAATTCGCTTCATTAAGAGGCCTCCTCTTTCTTTTGCCCAAACCGCGAAACAACCGGAGCACGTCCGGCCTGTGCCGCATTCAACTTGCTTCGCTGCTTCGGCGCGCTTGCGGAACTAATTCACCTGTAGCGTTATCGCCGCGGTATGCTGCACGTTGCCCGCTGTTCCGGTAATCGCCACTTGATATGTGCCCGCCGGCGTCCCGGGAACTTGTCCCGGCGGATCGCCGCCTGCGCATGCCATCGAGAGCAGCGCTCCAGTCATCGCCAGCACGAGAACCGTCCTCGCCGCGAGCCTCGGCTTGCGACGCAGCGTGAAAGCCGCGGCCGCCAGCGCCATCAGCAGCAGCCCCACGATCAGATCTGTGAACCGCATTCCCGCAGGCGGCTCGACTCGTACCGGCTCTGCGACCGGGACCATCGTGCGCAACCCGGTGTTGATTTGAATCGTAACCGGCGTGCCGTTCGACGTCGGCGTCACCGGATTCGCGGATCCCTGGCACGTCACCGCTTTCGGCAAGTTGCCGCACGTGAGCGTCACCGGCTGCGCAAATCCGCCAAAAGACGTAACCATCAGCTCGAACTGAGCCGCTTTTCCCGCACTGACTGACGCGCTCGGCGGTTGTATGGACATCTGGAAGTCCGACTGCGCCCCAAAACCAGCGCCGGTGAGCAGCACCACTTGCGGACTGCCTGCCGCGTCATCCGTCAGAGTGAGCGCACCGACGCTGGATCCTGCCGTTGAGGGCGTGAACGTCACGTTGATGATGCAGTTTGTTGTGGGCTGCAACGGCGCCTTGATGCAGTCATCGGTCTCCGCAAAATCGCCGCTCGCCACGAGGCCCGTAAACGTAATGGGCACCGTACCGGTGTTCGTCGCGGTGATAGCCAGCGGCGCACTCGCCATCCCCGTCTGCTGGTTGCCGAACGACAAGTTTGACGCCGAAAGCGTCAGCGTCGACGTTGTGCCGGTCAAATTGAGAACGTAAGTAATCCCGGCGCTGCCGCACGTTGGGCACGGAACATTGATCTGCGCTTTTCTGATGCCTGACGCCTGCGGCGTGAACGTCACGGAAACCGTGCACTGTCCCCCGGGCGTAATCGCGGCCGTGCACGTACTTGTTTCCGCGAAATCGCCAGGATTATTGCCGGTGATTGTAATCGCGCCCAGCGTCTGCGCCGCGTCGCCGTCGGAGACCGTCACAACTTGCGGCTGGCTTGTCGTTCCGAGGCTTTGTCCGTTGAAGACCAGGCCCGTGGGATTCAGTTCCAGCCCATCCAGAATTTCGATTTTCGATACGAACGCGTCGCAATTCCCGCCCGATGCCGGCTGTTCCGGATTCGCCAGCGGAAAATCGAGCGAACAGGTTTGTCCCGCAACGTACGCAGGCGTGAACGTCGGCGAAGCGCTGGGCAATGTCGTATTCACAGCGATGCCATAGCCGATATCCGTATTCGTGCCGCCGAGAAAACTCGAATATAGGGTTGTCGAGCCTGCGTTATCAAACGCCGTGACAAATGCGTCCGCGTTGCCGCCGCCATATGCCGGCTGGAAGGCTCCCGACTTAACCGGAAAGTCGCTCGAAACCGTCGAGCCAGTCACGTAGATATTGCCGGCGGAATCCACCGCGATTCCGTTTCCGCTATCCGCCGCGCTTCCGCCGAGATTGAATAGATCGAGCAGCGATGCGGCTCCTGACTTCGTCGCATCAATTTTTGCAACAAAAGCATCGCCATTCCCGCCGCAGGAAACCGCCGGAGACGTTGGCGTCGAGGTCGCGGCCGAAGACGCGCAGAACGACGCAGACGTTCCCGGGGGCAACGATGTGCCGGACAAACCGGTCAGGTAAGCAATGCCATTAGCATCCACCACAATTCCGTTTCCCTGGTCGAGATTGCTGCCGCCAACAAAAGTCGAGTACACCAGCGACCCAGCTCCCACGAGTTTCGTATTCAATTTGGTCAGGAAAGCGTCGCCCGCTCCGCCATACGTCGGCTGCTCGCCATTCAGCTGTGGGAAGGTCGCCGAATACGTCACTCCCGTAGCGTACGCATCCTCCGTAGAATCCGCGGCGATCCCGTATCCAATGTCCTCGTCATCGCCGCCCAGATACGTCGAGTACTGAATCTGGCTGCCCGCTGCTGTAATTTTTGTCACGAACGCGTCCGTAGCGCCGCCGCCGAAATTCTGCTGCGCTGCATTGCCCGTAATTGGAAAAGGACCGCAAGCGGCCCCTTGCGGCAGCGGATTGAACTCCGTCGCGCCCGTAACATATGCAATCTGATTTTCATCAACGGCAATCGCTTGCCCTTCCACATTTTCGAATTGGCCCAGGAATCCTGAGTACACCAGGCCCGAGCCAGCGGGATTCAGCTTGCTGACAAACGCATTCGACACAAACAGCCCCGGGCTGCATATTTTTGACCCGCACGCGCTATCGCTGCCGCACGCGGGATTGAACGATGTGGACGTCACCGGAAAATCAGGCGAGATTGTCGTGCCGACCACGTACGCGTTGCCGAATGAATCCACGGCTACGCCGTTCGCAACGTCCTGGTTCTTCCCGCCCAAATACGTGGAATAGAGCAGCGTTGAACCATCTGCGCTCAGCTTCGCCACAAACGCATCGCGATCGAAATCGTCCGGCCCGCCGTGATTCGGCTGCAGCGGATGCGCTGTTGGAAAGTCCAGTGAAAACGTGCCGCCCGCGATGAACGCCGTCCCATCCGGCGCCGCCGCGATGGCATTCGCCCCATCAATATTCGTGCCGCCGAGGTACGTGGAATACGACAGAATTGGATCAATCACCAGTTCGCGTGAACGGTCGTACTGTCCCAGCCGAAACTCGACGCTGTGCGCGCCAGCGAGCGCATATTCGCTGCTCACCATCTGCTTTCCGCTCGCCCCGTTCTGGTATGCCACCGGCCGCTTGAATCGCACTTCGCCATTCGTAAGCGCCATCACCAAATCGCCATTCGCGTCAACGCACAGCTTGTCCGCGCCGCCAACGTCCAGCCGAATGCGCCCCGCGTCCGCCCCCGGCGCGATCACAAAGTCATATTCCAGCTGCCGCTGCGTCCCGTAATAAACAAGATCCACTCCAGGGTAGACGCCGCGCTCTTCGACCTTGCGATAAGTCGGCACATTCGTGCGCCAATTCTGCGGATCTTTTCCAATCAGGTAATTGCTCTTGCCCCGCAGTTCTTCGAGTGCAGTGAACTTCGCCGCGGGATTCAACCCCGCCAGCTCCATTTCTATACTTCCCTCGCTCACATGACGCGCCGCACGCGGATTCTCCACCGACCGGCTCTGCTTCGCGTCCAAAGCTGATTTGCGCAGCGCCAGCTCGATTCCTGTGCGCTTCAGCAGCAACGCGTACCCATTCCCGCGCGCGATGAAGTCTGCTCCACTCGTCGCCTGTCCCGCGTTCTGCTCGAATGCCAGCGGCAGTCGCCCGTATTTCCGCGCGCTTTCCTGCTTTCGCTGCGAAGAGCTGTTCGCGCCCGCAGCCCGCCTGTGCAGCAGCCGAGGTGCCACCGCCACAATCCCTGCAAGCGCAAACACGCCCGCAAGGCACATAAAACTCACCCTAAGCACGGATTTCCGCATGCACAGTTCTCCCAGTCCTCGGTTTCGCTGAAGCACAGAGCGTCCTGTTCGACAAAGCAACTAGCCAGCCAAGCCCGCCAGCGTGCTAAATGTATTGTTTTCAGCTAGCTAAATGCATACGGCGCAGCCGACGGCAAATTAGCCTGTTACCGGTAGGTGACGTATCTGGGTAGGTCGCCGCACCTTTTGGGCACGGCTGTACTGACCTTGGGAGCCGTTTCCCGGCTTTCCGAAGCAGATTGGTGAAATGAGGCCCTATGAGTTAGAAGCGGAGAGTGCGTGCAACCAGGCAGTGAAATCCTGAGCGAGCAACGCGAGTAGAGGGACCTTTTTTGCGATGGCGGAGAGGGTGGGATTATACCCAACGCAATTTGCTGTTGGGACGCGTTGGGATGCGTTTTTTCGATACCGCAACCTATTGCATCCCAAGGATTTATTTTGAACCCTCTCAAGCCCTCATAAACAAAGCGTTTGCTGCAACCCCGAAATCCAGAAAATACGCAAAAGTGGTAGCAAGACGGTAGCAAAAATTAGGCTCAGAAACCGATCTTTTTCTCCAGGGCCGGAGTCATGCCGCCTAACTTTTTGAATCGCTCCGCAATCCTGTCCATGATCTTCTGCTGTTCCTTGGAATCGCCGGAAGGTAGGAAGCGATACCAGCGAGCAAGCTGCTCGTGATTGGCCTTTTCAACTTGCTCCATGGTCGGGAAATCTGGTCGGTCGTGCTGCATCTTGATTCTGCCTCGTTCTGAATCAGCAAGTATACCTGAGGTTCGACATTCCTAAGCTTGGGAAGCTTTCGATCTAACTCAAAGAACGCTGGATTGGCGGCATTTTTGCGATTTTCGGAGGCCCTTAAGGAGATTGGTTGCGAGGGCCTTCAAAAATCCCTAAGCCAAATTCTCGGGCTAATTTCGGCGTGGGTCTTCTCGGCGTGGGTCTTCTCGAATCGATTAAGTTCTATACCAGCCGCCCGGAAACAGCCAAGTCGGACGGGGTGGTCGGGATTTCGACCAATCCATACATTTTTTCCTTCCCCCGCTCGTAGTTCCGCACACTGTCCAAGAAACGGCATGGGTGAATGGAAACAAGCGGTTACGCTGCGCATCTCGCCGGTTCTTCGTGTAGAACTCATGCAATGTGCCGTGCGAGAACGAAGGTCACTTGGCAACACAGGGGCGACGCTTTTGGAATGGGCAATCGAACAGCTCAGGACTGCAGGAAGCATCGAGCGGCTTTTGAAAGTTCAGCTCACGAATAAAAAAGCGAATGGGTGAGTGG
>DASUAV010000007.1:0-6797 GCA_035763605.1 Candidatus Acidiferrales bacterium | reverse complement strand
GCGGAACCAAGCCACTTCTTCCAATTCTTTGCGTATTTCATGACGGAACCCTCCCTTTCGTTTCTCCCCAGGAGAGCTGGAATTGCCTGTTTTCGTTATTTGCTGCCAATAGATTAGATGCATGCGGAAGGCGAAGGAATCGGGGAGGGAGGGTAGCCGTGTCGGGTGGGAACCGGAGGCGGATCAGCAGTTTACGGGAGCCGCGAAAGTCGAGTCGAAGACCGCAGGATTCGCAAGAGACGCGAATATGGCGAAGGCGAGAGGCACATCAAGAAGAGCCGCAGATTCGCAAGAGACGCGATTCTGCGTTAGAGAAGCAAGGGCCGATAGAAAAAACGGGCGCAACGGCCAACGAGGGTAGTTGCGAAGCGGAGTTGAACTGGACGAGCTTACTTCGCGATGGCTGCTCGGTTGATGGCAAAGCGGCGTCTCGACGCCGCACTCCCAAAAGAGCAGAATATCGCGAAGGCGGGAGGTACGCCGTACGTCAAGAAAAGCCGCAGATTCGCAAGAGGCGCGATTCTGCGCTACAGAACCAAAATCGAAGGCGTCAGAAAGGTCGATGGAAAAAATCGGCTCCTACGTGCTGGAAGCTGGAGGTTGGATACTGGAGGCTGGAACAGCCATGCCGACCTGAAGGTCGGCGCTACGAAGCCAAGGCGCGGAAAGGACGTCACTTCGTAAAAGGCGCGAACGGGACGTGAGCCACAAGCTGAAGGTCCGAGGTTGGAAAAGGCGGTGCCGACCTGAAGGCCGGCGCTACGAGGCGGCAACGCGCGCCGTTGCAGAGGGGGGCCGATGAAAAAATCGGCCCCTACAACACCTTGAAGCAAATCGAAAGACGACGTGACGGCAGCGACCGGTTCAAAGAAATGAATAAGGGCCTAATCAGCCGGCGGCGTTGGTGGCTTTGAAATTTGGGGGGAGGAGAGTGGTGGTGAGGTCGAGACCGGAGAGATTGACGCCGGTGAGGTCGGTTTCGCGGAGGATGGTGGTGGTGACGTCGGCGCCGCGGAGGTCGGCGCCTTGCAATTTGGCGTAGCGGAAATTGGTGGCGCGAAGTTTGGCGTTGCGCAGGATGGCGTTGGTGAGATCGGCGCGAAAACATTCGACGCCGCCGAGTTGGACGCCGGTCATGTCGGCACGGGCGAGGATGGTTTCGGTGAGGTCGGCGCTGCGGAGGTCGGCATTTTTCAGATTTGCGCCGGAGAAATCGGCGTTGCCGAGGCGTGAGCCGGTGAGGTTGGCTTTTTCGAGGTTGGCGCCGCGGAGGAGTGCGAAGGCGAGATTCGCGCCGCTGAGATTTGCGCGCGACAGGTCGGCGTTGGAAAGGTCGGCGCGTTTGCCGGCGGGATCGCCTTTTACGAATTTGGCGTGGGCTTCGAGGATTGCAGCGAGATGTTTGGATTTCATTGCCATAGTTTATGGATTGCGGCGTTTGCCGCTGTTCCTCCTATGCTGAACGCGGAATACGTTGAGCACCTTGCCGGTAAATACGGCATTTTCTGAAAAAGTATACGCGATAAGTTTAGACGATTTTAATGCAGATTGCGGCGACGATGTTTGCGGGTAGTGTGATAGGCTCAAAGAAGATTGGTATGGACGATTCTCGCGAAGTTCGCTTGGCGGTTTGCTTCCCTCTCACCAGAAAAAAGATGCTGCTGAAAAATGCGTGGCGGATTGTGTTTGCGCTTGGGGCTGTTGCGGCGCTGAACTTTTTCACGTTCCCATGGTATGCCGCCGCGCAGGAACAGGCGGAAGGCGGAGAGATTGTCGCGAATCTGTGCGCGGGACGCGTGGTGATTGGCGTGGCGAAAGATGGAATCGTGGTGGCGACGCTTGAAAATCCGATTGAGCCGGATACGAAGCCGCCGATGATTGTGCCGGTGTCAGACCAGCGCGTGGCGATTCTGCTGGGCGCGGCGGATTGGTGGCTGCCGGATGAGGATCGCGAGCTGGCGCGGATTTACACGGAGCTTCCGGACTTGCAGTCGGGGCAGGGGCGCCCGCGAGGGCCGCGGCTGGATCCGGGGAATTCCGCGGGGGGCGGGGCGGGCTCGGAGGCTACGGACATTGAGCAGATTGCGCAGGGCGTGCGCGGGCGGCTGAGTTACGTGGCGGATCACATTCACGGAAATTTGAAGTTGGATGATGGCGAGGCGCTGCTGGAATTGATTTTGGTGGATTACGCGCGGGATTATGGGCCGGAAGTGTGGCTGGTGAAATACTCGGTGGATCAGGAGCCGGAGCAGGGGGATTTTTGGCAGACGCGGGTGCTGCAGCCGCATTACACGCAACTGTGGCCTCCGGAAAAAGATCAGCCGCGAGGATTGGTGGAAGTGAGCTGGCCGCCGGAGCCGACGATGGCGAGTCTGATTACCGGCGGGAACGCGCATGTGACGCAGGCGATTGCGGGGACGCAAGGGATGCAGCAGGTGTCGGCGGCGATTCTCGAAGGGCAGATTCAGAAGCAGAGCGCGGTGGACGTGGCGCAATTTTTGCGGACGTGCCTTGACGCGGCGAAAGCGCCGAATGCGCGGATGGTGGAAGCGGAAGTGAATGAGAAGCGCGGAGTGGGATGGTTTGTGCGTCCGCCGGCGGAAACGGAAGCGGCGGGGAGCGAGCGGGCGCGTCCGACGGGAGCGCCGAGCTTGCGGAAGCCGCCGGGGCCTGGAATGCAGTGACAAGTGGTCAGTGACGAGTGACGAGCATGCAAAAGATCAGACCCTAAGCTCATAAGTTCAGCGAATGAAGTCGATTCAATCCCAATCAGACTGCTCGAGCGAACCCTAGCTACTACTTCTCAATCAAGTCTGCTGAATTGATGTGGTATCCATAGAGCAGCGCACGATTGTTATCGATGTGCCAAGCAAATTCCTCTGTGCCTGATCCTGCAGAAAACGTTGTGGTATAGGTCAGTGTGAGAGTTGTGCCCTGGCCCGTGTGCCAGTCTGCTCTCCAGTTAAGCAAAGTCGATTGGCGCACGGTTCCGAGCTTGCGGTGCACAGCGCCCAGTAGCTTCGCAAGGTCGGCTTCAGTGGTCATATCGTGGAGTTTAGGGTCTGCGGCATCGTACACGGAGTTGTACTGTCCGGCATCCAGCTGCGAATGGAACTGAACGGTGGCTTGTTCTGCTATGGTTCGATCTTTCGAGATCGACCCGCACGAACAAAACAACAGCGCAACGAACACGGGGAAGGCCATCCACATTCCACACCGAAAATTGGGTGTCACAATTTTCCTCCGAGTGATCGCGGCTGAATTCTACAGCGCTCAAGCCACTCTGCATGCGCAAGCCAGAGCGCAGGCGTGTTCCATTGGCAAACATCGCGCTCAGCTCTCATCAGGCCGCGACGTCCCTTTCTTGATTAGTTGCACACCGTCGCATACACTAGTTGTTTCGCACGGAGCGGTTTTTCGCGGTGAGCAGGCACGTGTGTCGCGGCGGCGAACACGAATCTGAATCAATTCATTACGCTGAATTCACTACGCTAACAAGGAGAAGATTCTTTGCCGAAGCGCACATTTCAACCGCATGTACGGCGGCGACATAAGAAGCATGGGTTTCGCGCGCGCATGAAATCGAAGAACGGCCGCAAAGTGCTGGCGCGGCGGCGCGCCAAGGGACGTCACGCGCTGACGCGGGTGTAGTCTGGAGGCTGGAAGCTCGAGGCTGGAGGCTGGAATCCGCGCGCCAGATGCGTCGCGCACACGCAATCGCCGCAAGGGCCTTCCACGAAAAGTGAATCGCCGAATTGACACGCTGGTAAGCTGGAAGCAAACGAGTTTTGTGGGCTTGAGAGTTAGCGGGCTGCGAAACTCAAGACGACGTACCTCAGCGGCTAAAGCCGCTTTGATTTTCGCCGCCTACGGCACGGCTGAAGCCGTGCCCTTACAAAGCCGTTTGCGATTCGCGCGAGGCGTAGCGAGGAGCAGCAATGTGGTCGGCGAACGGGCGGTAGGAGTGAATGACGTGCCTTAGCGGCTGAAGGTGCTTTCATTTTACGAGCCTACGGCGCGGCTTCCCTTCGTGAAAGTGCTCAGGGTAAAAAGCCGTGCTCTTACGAAGGCAGCACTTTCAGCCAGCACTATGTTAGAGGCACAAGAGGCCATCGCATAAATGACGGGGAACGGTCAACGGCTTCGCTTCAGGGACTAAAGCCCCGATTTTTCCGGCAGTTTATGTCGGAGCTGAAGCTCCGACCCCTGAAGACCATTTATGAGATAGCGTCTAGTCCAGCGGCTCGCGGCCGGTTCCGACGAGCGTTCCACGGGAACATCGGCTCGAACGGGTGGATGACGCGTCGCAATCGAAGGCGGAGGAGTTGGCAGCTATGGACGCGGCGGTGGAGCGGCGAGATGTTCCGCATGATGGTTCTCGCGAAGAACGTCGGAATCTGCCTCGCGAGTGGCGGCTGGTGCGGCGGGCGGAGTTTGACGCGGTTTATCGCGAAGGTCGGCGGCGTTCGGGCGGGAACTTTGTGATTTTTGCGCGGAAGAACGGGCTGGCGCGCGGGCGCTTTGGGATGAGCGTGAAGAAGGCGCTGGGGACGGCGGTGGTGCGCAACCGGATTCGACGAAGAGTGCGAGCAGTTTTGCGTCTGCATCGGCAGGAGATTGCGCCGGGATGGGACATCGTTATACATCCAAGCCGCGCGACGGCAACGATGAAATTCGCGCAGATCGAAACGGAACTGCTGGGGTTGCTGCCCCGGCAGAAGCGGGAAATGGAATGAGCAAAGCGGCTCAGAATTTGCGCAATGGGCGGCGCTGGCTGGGATCCGGGCTACCAGGGCTGCTTCCGAGGCAAAAACGAGAAACGAATTGAGCAAAAGACCTTCAAAAATTGCGCAGCGGGCGGCGGTGGCGGGATTCGCGTCTACGAGACACACGAGAGAGGCGCTGCGGCGACGATGAAATTTGCGCAACTGGAAGCGGAACTGCTGGGACTGCTGCGGCGGCAAGAATGGAAAACGGAATGAGCAAAAGGCCTTCAAAAATTGCGCGGTGGACGGCGCTGGCGGGGATTCGCGTCTATCAGATTTTTCTGGGGCCGATTTTCGGCGGGGCTTGCCGCTTCGAGCCGTCGTGCTCTGCGTATGCTTACGAAGCGATTCAGCGTTTCGGAGCGGCGCGCGGCACATGGATGGGAATGAAGCGACTGCTGCGCTGCCGGCCATTTTCGCAGGGCGGCTACGATCCTGTTCCCGAAGAACCGGAATTCAAGCGCACGGCGGGCGAAAATTCTCAGCGCGCCGCAGGGCCGCATGATGGCCGAGCGGTGGAGGTTTTGCGGTGAGCGACGAGCAGCGCGCCGGCCTGGCATTGGTGTTGATGGTTGTGATTTTGATGTTGTGGTCGCATTTCTATAAGCCCGCCGTTCCTCAAAAACCACCCGAGTCGAATCCACCCGCCGCAACGGCAGTCGCGCCGCCAGCGAAGAATGCTCCTGCTCCTCCAGTGAAGGAAAATACAAAATCGGCCGCAGGTAAAAAGCATACGGAGAGCGCCACGGCGAAAGCGACGGCAATTCCCGTCAAACAAGAGTCCGCTGAGAAAAGCATCGTGGTGGAGAGCCCGCTCTACCGCGTGGAGCTCTCGAATCGCGGCGGAATTGTACGCAGTTGGAAGCTGAACAAATATTTGAATAACGAGAATCCGCCGAAGCCGCTGGATCTGGTGAACAGCGCCGCCGCGCTACAACTGAAGGCGTGGCCGCTGTCGGTTCATCTGGAAGATTCGAAGCTGGAAGCGGAAGCGAACAGCGGGCTGTACGTGGTAAAGGCGGCAAAATTAGTTGTCACTCCTGCTGGAACAAAGCCGCCGGCAGAATCGCTCAGCAATCTCCATGCGCCCGCAAATGTGGAATTCGAATGGAGCGATGGGCATTTGCAGGTGGAGAAGGAACTGAAATTCGCGGAGAACTATCAGGTGGAATTGCACGTTTCGGCGACGCTTGATGGGCAGCCGCTGCCCGTGGGAATTGCGTGGCGCGGCGGATTCGGCGATCAGTCGGTGCGCAACGCGGCGGCGCTTACGCAGGTTTTTTACAACGAGAACGGCGGAATCAAAACGCTGAGCTACAAAAAGCTGGGCGTGAAGGATCATCCTGAAATTCCCGCGCAAGTGAGCGGGTACTTCGATGCGGCGGGAATCGAGGACCAATTTTTCGCGGCGGCTTTTCTGGAAGACCGTCCCGGGATAACGCTGTGGGATTGGACGCAGCAACACAGCATCACAGAAGAAGGCAAAACCACGCAGCAGCCCGTAGCGGAAATGGCGGTTGGCGCGCAAACGCCGGGGCCGTGGGATACGCGTCTCTACGTGGGGCCGAAGGACCTTACCGAATTAGGGAAGCTGAATCCGCCGCTCACGGGAGCGGTGAACTATGGCTTCTTCAGCTTTCTATCGAAGGGCCTGCTCTGGGCTTTGAACTGGAGCTACAAGTACGTTCCGAATTATGGCTGGGACATTGTGCTGCTGACGATCGTCATCAATATGGCGCTTTTTCCGCTGAAAGCCAAGGGATGGCGGTCGATGAAGCAGATGCAGAAGGTGATGCCGAAGCAAAAGGCCATTCAGGAGAAGTACAAAAAGTATTCGATGCGCGACCCGCGGCGGCGGCAGATGCAGGAGGAGATGGGCGCGCTGTACAAGGAGCACGGCGTGAATCCGCTGGGCGGATGCCTGCCGCAACTGGTGCAACTGCCCATCTGGTGGGCGCTGTGGCGGACGCTGGATTCTTCGATTGAAATGCGCCATGCGCCGTGGCTCGGCTGGATTCACGATCTGTCGGC
>DASUAV010000006.1:0-3188 GCA_035763605.1 Candidatus Acidiferrales bacterium | reverse complement strand
CGCCTTGACTTTGCGCAAACGCACTACCTAAACTCAAAGATTCGGCTCACCGCAATGGCCCAAAGCGAAGGCAAAACCATCACCGTAGGCGTCACCGGCGCGAGCGGCGCAATCTATGCGCAGACAATTCTCCGCGTCCTTGACGCCGATTCGCGCGTCGCCCGCGTGTACCTCGTCGCGAGCGACGCCGGCCTGCGCCTCATCTCCACTGAACTCGGCATCGTGGCGCAGGATCCAAAAAGACTTGCCTCGCTTCTCACCAAAACGCCCGCGAAAAAATTCGAAGTCCTCCCCAATCGCGACATCGGCGCTTCCATCGCCTCCGGCAGCGCCGCCGTGGACGCCATGGTAATCATCCCGTGCTCCGCGGGCGCGCTCGGCTCGATTGCTTCCGGCGTGAGCGACGACTTGCTCACCCGCGCGGCCGACGTTTGCCTCAAGGAGCGCCGCAAACTCGTCCTCTGCCTTCGCGAAACGCCGCTCAATCGCATCCACATCGAAAATATGCTGCGCGTCCACGATGCCGGCGCTCTCGTCATGCCCGCCACGCCCGCATTTTATTACGCGCCCAAATCCCTCGATGAAGTCGTCGAGCAGTTCGTCTTTCGCGTTCTCGCGCACCTCGATATTCCGCAGAACGAGCAATACCACTGGCAAGGCGGCAAGCATGGCAAGTGAACTTCCCGTTCCGCGCCAAGATGTTCAGCAAAATTCGACGCCGAGTGAGCAGACGACCCGCGCGCACAGCCGCATCCGCACCGTCCTCGAAATGATCAAGTTCGAGCACTCCGTTTTCGCGCTTCCTTTCGCTCTCGTGGCCGCGCTGCTCGCGGAACGCGCCGGCCGCGCAAATTGGCCCGTGCCAAAAACCATCGCCTGGCAAATCTTCTGGATCATCATTGCCATGGTCGGCGCGCGCTCCGCTGCAATGACGATGAATCGTATCGCTGACGTGCGCTATGACGCCGCCAATCCGCGCACGCAAAACCGCGCCCTGCCGCGCGGCCAGCTCACTTTGCGCTTCGCCTGGATTTTCACGCTGCTCTCCGCCGCCGTGCTGGTCATTGCGGCGTGGCAGCTCAACCGTCTCGCGCTCGAACTCTCTCCCGTCGCTCTCGCCATTCTTTTTCTCTATTCCTACACAAAGCGTTTCACTTCCTGGTCGCATTTCGTCCTCGGATTTTGTCTGGGAATGTCTCCCGCCGCTGCGTGGATCGCCGTGCGCGGCTCGCTCGACGCACGCATGTTGATTCTCTGCGCCGCGGTCACGCTGTGGGTCGGCGGCTTCGACGTTCTCTACGCCTGCCAGGACGTCGAGTTCGACCAGCGCGCCGGCCTTTTTTCCATTCCGAAGAAATTCGGCATCGCCCGCGCTCTCATCATCGCGAGAATTCTGCACGTTTTCGTGGTTCTCCTGCTCGCGTGGCTTGCATGGAGCTTCGCTCTCGCATGGCCCGCATGGGTGGGAATCGTCATCGTCGCGATGCTCCTCGCCTACGAGCATTCGCTCGTCAAGCCCCACGACCTCTCCAAAATCAATGCTGCGTTTTTCACCATCAACGGCTATATTAGTCTGTTGTTCCTGATTTTCTGGGGCGCCGCCGTTTTCGTCACGAATTTCTAGCGCGCGCTTTATAAATGAACGCTCAACTGCACATCACCGATATTCGCCTTGAGCCGATCGCGGCAAAAATCGTCGGCGGTGAACGCCTCTCCGCCGAAGACGGCCTCGCCCTCTACGCCTCAAACGACCTGCTGGCCATCGGCTGGCTCGCCAATCACGTCCGCGAAAAGCTCCACGGCAACGTCTGCTACTTCAACGTCAATCGCCACATCAATCCCACCAACGTCTGCGGCGCGCACTGCAAACTCTGCGCCTTTGGCCGCGATAAAAACGTCTCCGGCGCCTATACGTATTCTCTCGACGAAATCTGGCATCGCGCCGCGCAGGGCGTCTCCGAAGGCGCTACCGAATTTCATATCGTCGGCGGACTCCATCCCGACCTGCCCTTCGATTTTTATCTGGACATGATTCGCGGCCTCAAGCAGCGCTTCCCGCAAGTCCATCTCAAAGCCTTCACCATGGTCGAAGTCGGCTTCTATTCGCGCATCTCGAAACTTTCCGTGCGCGACACGCTGCTCGCCATGAAAAATGCCGGCGTGGATTCGCTCCCGGGCGGCGGCGCAGAAATTTTCAACCCGCGCGTCCGCAAAATTATCTGCGACCACAAAACCAGCGGACGCATGTGGCTCGACATCGCCCGCACCGCGCACCAAATCGGCCTGCGCTCCAACGCGACCATGCTCTACGGCCACATCGAAACCGCCGAAGAGCGCGTCGAGCATTTGCTGTTGCTGCGCGAATTGCAGGACCAGACCAAAGGCTTTCAAACCTTCATCCCGCTCGCCTTTCATCCTGACAATACCGGCCTCGATTTCTGCCCCAAGCCCACCGGCTTCGACGACCTGAAAACCCTGGCCATCTCGCGCCTGCTGCTCGATAATTTCGGCCACATCAAGGCCTACTGGATCATGCTCACACCCAGCATCGCGCAGATCGCGCTGCGCTTCGGCGCCGACGACATTGACGGCACCGTCATCGAAGAAAAAATTTATCACGATGCCGGAGCCACCACTCCGCAGCACATGACGCGCGCCGATCTCGAGCGCCTCATCCGCGCCGCAGGACGCGTGCCCGTCGAACGCGACACGCTCTACAATCCCGTGGACCGCTCCAAAATGCCCTCCGCGCCCAACGCCAACCGCACCTCCACCTTCATCCCCGAAACTTCTCTCACTCTCAACGTTTGATTCTCCGGAGCGTGCGATGGACTACCTTCTCAAAACCGAGCCTTCCGAATATTCCTTCGCCGATCTGCAGAAGGACAAAGCCACCGTATGGGACGGCGTGCACAATCCCGTCGCGCTCCGCAATATGCGCGAAATGAAGCCGGGCGACAATCTCATCATCTACGAAACGGGCGACCGCAAAGCCTGCGCCGGAACCGCGACGGTCATTTCCCTCGACGCCGCCAATCCCAAGAATCCGCAGCTCAAAATCAAAGCCGGCGCCCCGCTCAAAAAAGAAATCACCCTCGCCGAAATCAAATCCAACAAGCTCTTCGCCGATTCTCCTCTTGTTCGGCAAGGACGCCTCAGCGTCGTCCCGCTCACCCCCGCGCAGTACA
>DASUAV010000005.1:0-6563 GCA_035763605.1 Candidatus Acidiferrales bacterium | reverse complement strand
GCCGAACTGCGCGAGAAGCAGTCCCCCGACGACGCCGAGGACGCCGAGAATAAAGTTTTCGCCGAGCGCCTGCGCAATAATTCGTTTTCGCGAAGCGCCCAATGCCGCGCGCACGGCCAGCTCTTTCGAGCGGCCTGTAGCTTTCGCCAGCAGAAGTCCGGCGATATTGGCGCAGGCAATCAGGAGAATGAAAGCAACAGCGCCGCCCAGAATCAAAATCGGCGTGCGCAAGTCGCCGAAGACATAATCGGCGAACGGCATCAGGAACATGCTCCACTGCGACGCTGTGGCGAAGCGCTCGAAATCCTTGTTGTTCTCGTAGTTGTGCGAAAGCACGTTCATGTAGGCGCTGGCTTTGGCGAAAGAAACACCGGGTTGCAAGCGGGCCACTGCGAGATAGCTTTCGTTGAAGGTGTTATCAATGGCGAAGGCCTTCGGCGGCTGCGCCAAGGGCGACCACAACTCCGTCTTCGGGTTGGGCCAGTGGAAATCGCGGCCCATCACGCCGATGATGCGGTACGGCTCGTTATTCAGTTGAACTGTTTTGCCTACCGTGTTCGGATCGCTGCCGAACCACCGTTCCCACGCGCCGTAAGAGAGAATTACTTCGTAATTGGCGTTGGGCTGGTCTTCGGCAGGCGTGAAGACGCGTCCGAGAATCGGCTTCGCGCCGAACACGTCGAACCACTGCCCCGTGACGAGAGCGCCCTGCAGGTCAAGCGGGTAAGCGCCGCCTGTGAAATTGAAGTCCGCAGATTTTTCCGCTGCCGCCGCGGCGAAGATCTTATGGCTGTCGCGCATTTGGACGTAGTCCGGCAGCGATACAACGATATTGTTCAGGCCCATTTTCAGATAGCGCGCGCGCTCGACCACCACGCTTTCCGGATGCGCGACGCCCGCGGGATGCAAAAACAGCGCGTTCACCACCGAGAAAATCGCGCTGTTCGCGCCAATGCCCAGCGCCAGCGTGAGAATGGCAATGGCCGTGAAACCGGGCGCTTTGGCCAGCATTCGCACTGCGTATTTCATGTCCTGGAGCAATGTGTTCATCGCTCGCCTCCTCATTACAAGTGGTCAGTGGTCAGTGGACAGTGTTCAGCAGGCAAAAGCCGCATTCGCCCTCGGAAAATCACTCGTAGCGCAATGCGACCAGCGGATCGACCTTGGACGCTCTCCTTGCCGGCAAATAACCCGCCAGCAGCGCTACCCCCAGCATCGCCGCGGTAGCTGCGACAATCGTCAACGGATCCGCTGCCTTCAATCCAAAGAGCATGCTCTGCGCCCAGCGCCCCGCAGCCAGCGCCGCTGGAATGCCAATAGCCAGTCCAATCGCCACGAGAACGGACACTTCGCGCATCACCATGCGCAGAACGTCTGCGCGCCCGGCGCCAATGGCCATGCGAATGCCAATCTCCTGGGTCCGCCGCGTCACGGCGTACGACATCAGCCCATAAATTCCAATGCATGCGAGAAACGCAGCCAGCAATCCGAAAAACGTTGATAATTTTCCGACAAGCGATTGGCCCGCAATGGATTTGTCCACCTGCCCCGCCAGCGTGCTCTCGAAAACCACCGGCAGTCGCGTATCCACTTGATTCACTGCTGCGCGAACTTCGCCTGCAATTGGCTTGGAGCTGCCCGAGTAGCGCACCACAAGGTCGTGATAGAACTGGACGTTCTGGGTGTAGGGATAATACGCCGCAGCGCGCAGTTTCTCGCGAGGACTTACGTGCTTCGCATCTTTCACCACGCCGATGACTTCAAAGTCGCCGGCGTGCTTTGGATCGTCTGCAATCCCGAAATGCCGCCCGATCGGCGAGCCGCCCGGAAAATACATTCTTGCCATGTTTTCATCAATCACGGCAACTTTCGGCGAGGTCGCTGTGTCCTGCGGCCCAAAAACGCGCCCGGCGACCAGAGGAATCCCCATCGCACTGAAAAAACTGGGCCCAACGACGTTCTCCGTCACATCGTTCTCAACTCCTGCCGGAAGCTGCGCCCCTCCTTCGACTGTTACGGAATTGTCCCACTCGCCTTGATTGAACGTGAAGAACGCAATGCTCGCGCTCTTTATTCCCGGCGCGGCGCTCACCCTCTGTTCGATGCCCTTGTACAAATTCACCAGGCGCGCATCTTCCTTATATCCAACCGCGATGGGATCAATCCCGAAGATCAGGGCATTTTCCTTGTTGAATCCGGTCGGCACATTTTCCAGATTGACAATGGTCCGCAGAAAAAGTCCCGCGCCAATGAGCAGCACCAGCGACAGCGCCACCTGCCCAATAATCAGCGAATTGGCCAGCGCGCTTCGGCTTCCTGCGCGGTCCGCGCCTTTGCCCGATTTCAACGCGTCGGTCAGTTCCACACGCGTGGCGCGCAGCGCCGGAGCGATGCCGAAAAACAGCGCCGTCGCGATGCATACCACCAGCGTGAACGCCAGCACACGCGCATCGGGACTCACCTTCAGCGGCGCGGGCGACAGCCGCACGGAGATCAGCGCCATCAGCGCCTGGCTCGCCCACGACGCGAACCAGATTCCCAGTACGCCGCCGAGAAGCGCCAGCAGCAGATTTTCCGTGAGCATCTGGCGAATCAGCCGCGCTCGCCGGGCTCCAATCGCCATGCGCACTGCAATTTCGCGACGACGTGTGCTGCCCCGCGCCAGCAGCAGATTGGCGATATTCGCGCAGGCAATCAGCAGCACCAGCGCCACAATCCCCATCAGAATTTCGAGCGGCTCCGAAAATTCGAAACGCAGGCGCGAAATCCCGCGCGCCGCGGGCGTCAATTCAATGTAGGAATGCTTGAGATGCTCCGCATCTTCTGTGGAAAGTTTGCCTCCTGCCGCCTCGCGCCATAATTGCTGCGCCAGCAGATTCACTTCCGCCTGCGCTTGCGCCAGACGCACATTCGGTTTCAGCCGCCCCAAAATATAGAGCGATGCGAATCGTTTTTTGTCCAGACCATTCCATCCGGGCGAAAGCTGCTTCTCCATCGAAAGCGGAATCCACACATCCGGCGACTGTCCTACCGTCGTGCCGAAGAATTCCGGCGGCGCAACGCCCACAATGGTGTAAACCGTCGAGCCAAAGGTAATCGTTTTTCCGAGCACATTCGGGTCGCGCGCGAACCGCCGCTTCCACCACGAATTGCTGATCACCGCAATAGGATGCGCGCCTTCCGGCTCATCATCCGCCGCGGTGAATTCCCTGCCGAGCGCCGGATTCACTCCCAGCATCGAAAAATACGTGCCGGACACCATTTGCACGTCCACGGGCTCGAGCGTGGCGCTATTCGCTACCGCACCGTGCATTTCGTCGAACGTCAGGCTCAGCGCCGCACTTACATCCGAAAAGCTGTGATTCCGCGCGCGCGCTTCGCGGTAGAACCAGTAAGAATAGAGCTGCGTCGCGCCGACTCCGTCCGTGCTGCCTGACCCTCTGCCCTCGCCGAAAAGCACCACGCGCTCAGGCTGCTGGACCGGCAATTCGCGCAGCATCACCGCATTCATCAGGCTGAATATCGCGGTGTTCGCGCCAATGCCCAGCGCCAGCGTGAGAATGGCAATGGCGGTGAACCCGGGCGCTTTGGCTAACATGCGGATGGCGTATTTCACGTCCTGCATCAACGTGTTCATCTTCACCTTTCCATTACAAGTGGTCAGTGGACAGTGTTCAGCAGGCAAAAGCCGCAGAGTTTCACAAACCGGAACTCTGCGCTACACATCCGCGAGTTCTTGCCGTTGCTTGTTCGTCACTTCTCACTTCTCACTCGTCACTTGTCGCTGCGCCGGCCTGAAGGCCGCCGCTACAACTACTCGTATCTCAATGCCACCATCGGGTCCACCTTCGCGGCTCTTCGCGCAGGGATGTAGCACGCGGCGAGCGCCACAATCGCGAGCAGCGCGGCCACGGCGATGTACGTCGCCGGATCCGTCGCGGTAACGCCAAAGAGCGACGCGGAAAGCAGCCGCGTCAGGCCGAGCGCCCCCGCCGTGCCGATAATCACGCCGAGCAAAATCAATTTTCCGCCCTGCGTAATGACCATCCGCAAAACGTCGCCGTGCTGCGCTCCCAGCGCCATGCGAATGCCGATTTCATGCGTGCGCTGCGTGACCAGATACGACATCACGCCGTACAGTCCCACTGCCGCGAGCACCAGCGCGAGTGCAGCGAACGCGCCAAGTAAAAACGTTTGCAGCGTTGCATCCTGCATGTTTTCCGCGATGACGTCGTCCATCGTGCGCACGTGGTACACGCCGATGGTGTTGTCGAGGCTCAGCACGGCCTGGCGAACTTCGCCTATCGCTCCGGCGGGCGCCATTTTCGTTTTCAGCGAAACGATGCCGGAAAATCCGGGCGAATCAATCAGCTGAATCGAGAGCGGCATGTAATTCTCCGGCGCCGCGCTGCGGCGAATGCTTCCCTGCTTTTCGTCGCCGACTACGCCGATAACGAGGATCGGCAGCCCTCCCGATGTGTACGTTTTTCCAAGCGGGTCCTGTTTCGGCCAGAATAGCTTGGCCATGGTCTGGTTGATGACCGCCGGAAAACTCAATCCGGGGGGAATTTGCACCTTGCTGGGATCTTTCGCCGACGAGTACAGCCCGAAGAGCTTCTTCCCTGCCTCCGCGGCTTGCTCGCTGTCCTGTTGATTGAAAGTGCGGCCCTGAATCAGCGGAATGCCGAATGTCTTGAAGTATTCCGGCGTGATGTAATTGTCTTCGACGAGCTGATTCACGAGTTTCGGATTCGTGACACCCGGCACCTGCACGTAGCCGTTCCAGCCGCCCTCAAGCGCCATCACCGTCGAGACGCTCGACGAGTCCACGCCCGGAATTTGGTCAATTTTCGAGGTCAACTCCTCGATGAACGCTTTCTGCTGCTCAGTCGTCTTGTAACGCGTCCCCGGCAGATTGATGTGCATGGTGAGGACGTTGTGCGGGTCCACGCCGATATCCGCTGAGCGCAAGCGCGCGAAGCTGCGCATCAGCAAGCCCGCGCCGACGAGCAACGCCAGCGACACGGCAATTTCCGCGACGATGAGCGTGTTGCGCACCGCGCGGCCGCTTCCCGTCGCGCTGACCACAGCATTGGCGCTCGATTTCAGCTCCTCGTTCAAATCCAGGCGCGAACTGTGCAGCGCCGGCGCGAGTCCAAATAAAATTCCCACCAGCACGCTCACGCCCGCCGTGAAAAGCAGCACGGCCAGATTCACTTGGACAGCGTTCACGCGCGGAATCGGCGAGTTTTGCGCCGCGTTCAGCAGCGATACGCCCCACCACGCGCCAATCGCGCCGAGCGCCGCGCCCAGAACAGCGAGCAAAACGCTTTCGGTGAGCAACTGCCGCGCGAGCCTCCATTTTCCTGCGCCCAGCGCCGCGCGCACCGCCATTTCGCGGGCGCGTCCCGTAGAACGCGCGAGAAGTAAATTCGCCACGTTGGCGCAGGCCACCAGCAGCACCAGCGCCACCGCGCCGAACAAAATCAAAAGCTGGCCCTGCGAATCGCCGACGAGATAATCCTTCAGCGGAAAGACGAGCGCGTGGATGTCCTGATCCTTCGGTCCGCGAAATTCCCTATTGATGTGCGCGGAGACCGCGAGCAAATCGGCGCGCGCCTGCGCGATGGTCACACCGTCTTTTATCCGCCCAATCGCGCTGGCCCAATGGCTGCCGCGGTCGTGCATGCGCTTCGAATTCATGTCGAACGGCCGCCAGATGTCCGTCGCCGCGGGATAGTTGAACCACGCAGGCATCACGCCAATAACCATGTAGGACTCGTCGTTCAGCTCGATTGTTTTTCCCAGCACGCTGCGGTCGCCGCCGAAGTGCCTTTTCCAGAAGCCGTAACTCAGCACGACCACGCGGTTTTTTCCCGCGGCGTCTTCGCCCTTCGCGAAGCCGCGCCCGAAAAGCGGCGCGACGCCGAGCGTGTCGAAGAAATTCGCCTCCGTCTCATGCACCGAAGCGACTTCGGGCTCGCCTGCGCCGCTGACGTTCAGTCCCTCGGAATAGCTGACCATGCTCATCGAGGAGAACGTTTTGTTCTGCGCCTGCCAGTCGAGGTAATCTTGCCCATCGAGCGGGAAATTCCCCGGCGCGCTTTCTGTTTCGCGCAGAGACACCAGTTGCGCGGGATTCTTGAACGGCAGCGGCTCGAGCAGCACGGAGTTGATTACCGAGAAAATCGCGGTGTTCGCACCGATGCCGAGCGCGAGAGTGAGAATGGCGATGGCGGTGAAACCGGGCGCTTTGGCCAGCATGCGCACTGCGTATTTCACGTCCTGCAGCAATGTGTTCATGTCTTCTCCTGTAGCTCACGTCCCGCCGAACGATTTCTGTCCGGCTGACGTGAGGCTCTTCGCGTCCCGACCGCGCTTTTTCGCGGCCTGACGTGAGGCCTTGTTTTTGTAGGGGCCGATTTTTTTATCGGCCCGCTTTCGCCGGTCTCCAGCGCCTGCTCGTCACTCATCACTTGACACTCGTCACTGACTATTCGTAACGCAGCGCCACTATCGGATCCACGCGCGAAGCACGCCGCGCCGGCAAATAGCAGGCCACC
>DASUAV010000004.1:0-8448 GCA_035763605.1 Candidatus Acidiferrales bacterium | reverse complement strand
GATTCAATCTCAACATATTCCGAGTCTCCGTGAAGTCCGCAGCCGCTGGGCCCGAATACAATTCCCGGAATTCCATTACCTGCGAGTAAAGCCGTATCTGTCCACGCAGACATTCCCGCGAGCTCGCATTCACCGCATGCGCGACGAATGGCCGCTGAGGCCCGCCGCACCGCCAGCGAATCCTCCGAAATCTCGTACGCAGGCCGTGCGCCCAGGCCAGAGCGCAGCGTAGCACGAAACGCTGCGTTCCCTTCCGTATCGCGGGTACCGGATTTTTCAATCGCGGCAAGCATCTCGCGCAATTCGGCTCCAGCAGACGCTTCCGTCTCGCCCGGCAGCAAGCGCCGTTCGATTTGCAGGCGGCATTCGGCGGGATAACTGGAAAGTTCCTGCCCGCCGGAAATAAGCGAAGCGTGCAACGAAGCACTCCCAAGTAGCGGATGCTTAACGCGCGCGGCGATCCGCCCCTCAAGCTCATCGAGCGCAACGAGCACGCGCCCCATCATGCGAATCGCATCGCGTCCTTCCGCAGGCAAACTGCCGTGCGCCGCGCGTCCATGCGTGACAATTTCAAACCACGCATATCCTTTATGCGCGATGACCAGCCGCAAATCCGTCGGCTCAAGAACAACCCCGAAATCCGCAGTGTGCCCGTGCTTCAAGAGCGATTCGGTTCCGACGCTGTTGCATTCCTCATCCACAACCGCCGCGATGATGAACGTCCGCGCGAGCCGCAATCTGCCGCTCCCAACATCGCTCGCGACGCTCGCCGCCGCAGCGCACATCGCAGCAACCCCACTCTTGATGTCCAGCGCGCCGCGCCCGTAAAGTTTCCCATCGCGAACACGCGGCGTGAACGGCTCCGCCATTCCGCCAGCGCCAACGGTATCAATGTGCGCAGCAATCATCAGCGCAGGCCTGGCGTTCGCCGTGCCGCTCCGCGATTTCACACCACCCGGAATCGTAGAGACCACATTTGGCCGATTCCGCTCCGCCTCTTCCAATTTTGCAGCGATGCCGTGCGTGCGCAGAAATTTGTGAACGTGCTTAGCAGCACGCTGCTCCCCGCGCGCGCCGGAAACGAGCGACGGATTCACAGAATCAATCGCCACCAGCTCCTTGAGCAGCTTCAGTGTCGCTTTTTCGTCAATGGATTTTCTTGCAGGCATACTTCGCAGAGTCGCCGAGCGGAACCGTTCAGAACCAGGTGCTACGCCGATATTCGCGGTAAACGTCGCCGAATTTCGCTTCGAGGACGCGCCGCTCGCTTCGCACACGCGCCCACTGCATGGGAATCAAAATCAGAAACACAAGAAAGAACAGCGGCTGTCCTGAGTAGATAATCAGCCCCGCAATGAAAATCCCGCCGAAAACGTAAACCGGATTCTGAATTTTCGAGTAGATTCCGTGCGTGACCAGCTCTTTGGCCTGCGCGCTCACGGCGAACGATTTTCTAAGTTGCACGCGAGCCAGCGCCCACAGGCAAACTGCGGGGACCGCAATCGCCAACCCGACAATCTGATGCGCGCTCCACTCCGCCCCACGGCTCCCGAAAATCAAAAGAAATCCGAAAGCGAACGCAACAATAGCGAGCGACACCCACGTAACCCACGTTTTCATGCGTGGAGTCTACACCTCTCGCCCACAGTTCTCTACCTGTGGAACTTCTCTATCTTTCGGAACTTCAGGCTATTTGCGCTGGTTCTCGCTCTGCCGGCACGAAAGCAGTCCACAGAAGTTTCAGACCAAGCAGGGCAAAAGCGGCGCCAATGGGCGAGGCAAAGGCACCTTCGCCAAGCCACAGGAGGCCGATGAACAGAAATCCGATACGTTCCAAGGCGCTTCGCGGTCGCGACGCGCGAATCAAGAGACCGTAAAACCGCCCGAGGTTTTGCGCCTGGTCAAGTGGCAGAATGTTGCTTTGGCGAAAGGCGGTTTCGGCCTCGAAGCGTTGAATCTCCGCTTCGAGTGCCAGCTCCTCCGGAGTCGCATCGCGCAGTTCTTCTGACATTTGAAACATCGTAATGCCGCCGCAGGAGGATAACCGGAAAAAAATTCGGGCAAGTGAATTGACGATTAACTGTACGAGCGTCCGAGAAGCGTTGGTAGCGCTAACGGGAATCGAACCCGTATTTCGGCCTTGAAAGGGCCGCGTGCTAACCGTTGCACCATAGCGCCGAGGAGTGCGCGGCGGAAGCGCCGCAGTATGCCCATCCATTATTCAAGAATTGCGCCCAATTAACAAGGCGGTCGGAACTGGTCGGGTACATCCACAAACTAACGAACAAAATCTTGCGTTCCGATGGCTATCTTTTCTGTCCGCCTTAGGCGTATTCGTCTTTTAATTCATTTCCTACTGGAGGGTGTCGCGGGCACTCGACGATCATGGGCGAGTCCCAATTCTCTAGATTGAAACTCCATAACAGCGGGCAGATGCGCCGCAAAATATTGAGCGTCGTGGTGACCGGGATACAGATGGAACTCATGCCGAATTTTCCGTGCCGCTAGCACGTCGTGCAGCGCCTGCGCCCCATACTCGAAGCCGTAGTCGTCCTCCGCGCCGCAATCGAAGTAGATGCGTAGCCCGGAGAGATTCGCGACGCGCGCCAGCCGCAGCGGATCGTTACGGCGCCAGAACGCTGGATCGGGCGGTATACCAAATGCGTGCAGCGCGCGCAGCAACGGCGACTGCTGCGGATTCGCCACTCGGACGTTCGGCAGTTTTTCGAAAAGCGCGGCGCTGTTCGCGGTGACGGAGACAAAAAGTTTGGGATGCGCAAAAGCAAGATGCAGCGCGCCATACCCGCCCATGGAAATGCCTCCGATGGCGCGGTCAGCGCGTTTGGCGGTGACGCGATAATGGCTTTCGATGAAAGGAATAAATTCCCGAAGGAAAAAATCCTCGTAGCGCACGCGGCCATCGCGTGAGTTGATGTAGAAGGTGGTATCCGCCGCCGGTGTGACGATCAGAAATTCGCCGATTTTTTTCTGCTGCCACTCGTCCTCGACGATGTTCCAGCCGCCGGACACGACCAGAAACTGTTCGTTGCTGCCGAGCCCGTGAAGAAAATAGAGAATGGGATAGCGGCGAGATTTTTGAGAATCGTAGCTCGGCGGAAGAATCGCGCAGTAGCGAACAGGGCGATGCAGGATGGCGCTGGGAACGGAATTGCATTCGATGCGCCCGAGCGCGGCGTGCGCGGGACGCGCACAGGCCAGCGCGCAGAATATCAGCACCGCAAACGCGATTGCGCGGCAACATGAATTGCTGCGAGCGGGATTCCTATTCATAGCGCAGAGCTTCGACGGGGTTGAGCCGCGCGGCGCGAGAAGCGGGGTACAGTCCGGCGAACAGGCTGACAACAATCGCAAACGCAATCGCGCCCAGCGCGAGCCACAGCGGCACGGCAGTGATTTGCACGGAAGGGAGGCTGCGGCGCGCGAGATAAACATTGGTACCGAAGGTGAGCGCGCGGCTGATCAGCCAGCCAAGAAAAACTCCGCCAATGCCGCCGAGCAAACCCATCACTCCGGCTTCGGCGAAGAAAAGCTGCTTCACGTCGCGGTCGTCGGCGCCGAGCGCTTTGAAAATTCCGATTTCGCGGCGGCGTTCGAGAATGGCCATCACCAGCGTGTTGACGATTCCGAGAGTGGCGACGGCAAGCGCGAGGCTGCCGAAAATTCCGAGGAGCAAATCGATCACCGTAAAAAACAGACTCAGACTGCGCGTGGTGTCGAGCAGAGAAAAAGTTTCGAAGCCCATGCCTTTGATGGCGGATTCCGTAGCCTGCACGTCGGTGGGACTTTTCACGCGTACCGTCAGGCTCGAATAGGTTTGCGAAGCGTTCGAGCCGCTGACGAGCTGCTGCAAATCGCTGACGCTGGTGGCGCTCAAATCCTCGGCGATGCTGAGAGGAATGAAAACGCGGCTGCGGCCGAATCCGCCGAAACCGCCTTCGGGTTCGGTATCAATGATGCCGATGATACGCAAACGCTTTTCTTCCGGAATAACGGAGAAGCCGCTCGATGCGGCGCTCTTGCTTTGCGAATCGTGAGTGCGACTCGAATTCGCCGGCGAATTCGGGAGCGATGCGCGTTTCGCGTAGCGCAGGATGAGCGTTTTCCCGAGCAGAGTTGAAGTGTCCATGGCGAGTTCTTTGGCGAACTCGATCTGCAGAATCGCTTCATCCGCGTTCGGGCCGGAAAAAAATGAACCTTTCATTCCATCGAACGCGCCATCGCCTTTAGCAGAATCAGGCACGCCGGCAACGCTTGTGGGATACGGCGTATCTCCGTAGCGCACTTCAGTCATAAAACGGATCTGCGGATAAACTTCTGTGACGTTGGGAAGGGCGGCCAAATCATGACGTGCGGATTCGTCGAGCGGGCGCTCTTTCGCGGAAGAATTCGTATTCTCGGGACGGCGCGCTTCGAATTCACGATCCGCGCGCGAGGCCACAAAAATCGCATTGAAGAGACCGCTGCTGGCGAGGCGTTTCGCGGCGAACTGTTGCAAACCTACTCCAACGGAAAGCATGGCGACAAGGGAAGCAACACCGACCGCGACTCCCAGGGTGGTGAGCGAGTTTCGAAAGATCGCTTCGCGTAAATTGCGGAAGGCGAGTTCAGTGAGGTCTCCGGTTTTCATGAACGCGCTCCGGATGAGCCGACTTCCGCGGACTGCGGCTCGCCTTCGGAAATAAGTTTGCCGTCACCGAGAGTGATGATGCGGTGAGCAAAGCGCGAAGCGAGAGGGCGCTCGTGAGTGACCATCAGAATGGTCGTGCCTAAATTATGATTGAAGGATTGGAGGAGGAGCATGACCTCTTCTCCCGTGGCGCTGTCGAGATTTCCGGTAGGCTCGTCAGCGAGAAGAATGGAAGGGCGATTGACGAGAGCGCGAGCCATGGCGGCGCGTTGCTGCTCTCCGCCGGAAAGTTCCGACGGGCGGTGACCGAGCCGCTTAGCAAGTTGGACGCGGTCGAGCGCCTCGCGAACGCGCGAGACACGTTCCGCGCGCGGAACTTCCGCGAGGCGCAAGGGCAGCTCAACATTTTCTTCCAGAGTCATGCGCGGCAGGAGATTGAACGACTGAAAAACCATGCCGACCACGCCGCTCCGATAGCGCGCGAGTTCATGCGTATTCATCTCGGCGAGATTGCGGCCCTGGACGTAAATCGCGCCGGCAGTGGGACGGTCGAGTCCGGCGAGCAAATTCAACAAAGTGGATTTTCCCGAGCCGGAGGAGCCCAGAAGCGCGATGAATTCTCCGGCCGCGACGGAAATACTCACGCTGTCAACCGCGCGGATGAGCCCTTCGCCCATGCGGTAATGGCGCGAGACATTTTCCGCGCGAATCGCTGAGCCGTTCGCGGATGCTGAGCTGCCCGGAATCATTTTTTCCGCACCAGAATTTTAGCTCTCGCCGGAATTTCAACTCTTATGATGCTTGTTGTTCCGCACACGATGTTACTACGCGCCGGAGTCGCGCGAAGTTTCTGATTTTCATCCAATGAAGAGGCAAGCGCAGGCCAGGAATGGCTGCTTGCGCCGCTCGGGCAATTCAATGGCACATGCCGGAAAAGTGTGGATTGGAATTTCAGGCTGGACGTACCCGCCGTGGCGCGGCGTTTTCTATCCAAAAGGACTTCCGCACAAAAAAGAGCTCAGTTACGCGGCGGCGACTTTCAATTCCGTGGAAATCAACGGGACGTTTTACTCATTGCAGCGCGCATCGAGCTTTGCCGAGTGGGCGCGGGCTACGCCGGACGATTTCTGCTTCGCGCTAAAAGGAAGTCAGTTCATCACACACATGAAGCGGCTAAAAGATGTGAAGCGGCCACTGGCCAACTTTTTTGCATCTGGAATGCTACGGCTTGGAAAGAATCTCGGGCCCATCGTATGGCAATTTTCGCGCAACTTTCCGTTCGACGAGGCGCTGTTTGCGGATTTTTTCGGACTGCTGCCTGAAGATACAGAACAGGCTGCCGTACTCGCGCGGCTTCACGATCAAAGGCTCAAGACGAGAGCGTGGATGAAAGTAGATGTCAAAAGAAAATTGCGGCATGCCGTGGAAGTGCGTAATGAGAGTTTTCGCAGTCAGAGATTTATCGAACTCCTGCGCAGGAATAATGTGGCTCTGGCATGTTCCGATGGCGCGGGCTTGCCGCACTTCATGGAGGTGACCGCGGATTTTGTGTATTGCCGGTTGCATGGTGCGCAAGAGCTATATGCCAGCGGATACAGCGACGGAGAGTTGAGCGTTTGGGCGCAGCGGGTGGAGGCGTGGTCCAGAGGAGAGGAAAGTTCAGAGCCGGGGCGGGTGGGAAAGTCGAACACGACGAAGCACAAGAAAAGAGACGTTTACGTCTATTTTGATAATGACAGCAAAGTGCGGGCTCCGTTTGATGCGATGAAATTAAGAGAGCTTCTTACCGAGATGCGAGAGCAGAAGCCACGCGCAGAAATTGGGGCGGGTGCGAACACCCGCCCGTGAGCGAACGTCAGCGTGTTTCAACTGCGGAGTTCCTGTTCCGGCAAATCCTGGGGATTTCGGGGCGTTTCCGGCGTTGGACGGTCATGGCGCGGATTGGGTTCTGGATTATCGGTTTCCGTGGAGCGCTTACGCCGGCGGCGGCGTTCAGGATTAGGGTTGTCTACATCGGGTTCGTTGGAACGGGATTTTGCCAAAGGTTCCTGTGTATGCATCGCAGTCCTCCTTTCGGTCCTTGCTGAGGAAGTGAGAAAGCTAAAGACCAGCGTGCGCCCGCTGAAGCGACAATTCTATCGAGAGCATTCCCAAGTGAGGTGCAGGTGATGAATGTAAGAGAACTAAATTAAGGTAGGAAGGGGCCGTTTATTTCAGGTGAACTTTAACGGCCCCCTGATGGAGGGTTTGCGCAGGAGAGAAACAAGCGGAGCGTGTTGCAGTGAGCATTACAGGAGCAGAGTAGATGAATAAAACATTTATGTGTATCCACTGAGAACTTGAATTCACCGAGAGATTTTCCTTAGTAGATCATGAGCGCGCAGCCGCGGAACTACGGTCACTCGCGTACTGGCCGCGTACCTGCGGAACTTCCTCGCCCAGCGCGGTGGCGAGATCAATCTGGTGCTCCTGCTCATTCACAAGGATTTTGCGGATCTCCTCCGCCATCGCGAATTCCCCGAGGCTCTCGCACTGGCGCACCCGATCGCGATAGCTGGCGATGGTTTCATTCTCCTGCTCGAGATCAAAGCGTAGCATTTCTTCAGCTTTGTCGGAGGTGCGCACCGGCAGCGGTGACACGCTGGGCATTCCGCCGAGATAATCAACCTGTTTGGAGATAATCAGCGCATGATTCAATTCTTCCTGCGCGTGTTTTTCGAGTTCGCCCGCGATGTTCATGTACGCGGCGCCCTTGAGAACCTGCGAATACACCACATAAGCGATGATCGCCTGGTATTCGCGCGCGAGGTCTTTATTGAGGAGGCTGATCAGTTCGTCGCGCGAGACATTTTTCTGCGGCATAGATTCGGTGTGAGTGGCCATAACTATCTCTCCGAAAGAATTAAAAAAAGCCCCCGCGCGTCGAGCGAGCGGGCCGGTTCGTTTATCGGTGGCTAGCGCCGCGGGCCTGCTCGGCTTCGGGCGGCAGGGTTTGAATGAATTCGTCCACCTGGGCCTGAGCGTTTTCTTTTGTCAGGCCGTAGTATTCCTGAACTTTACCAACGAGCTGGTCGCGATTGCCGCTGATGGCGGCGAGATCGTCATCGGTGAGCTTGCCCCACTTCACCTTTGCCTGGCCTTTGTATTGTTTCCACTTTCCTTGTATCTGATCCCAGTTCATACGCATGGTCCCCCAATTCTTGTATCTGGAAACGCCTCCGGCGAGCGGAGGATTGCAGAAACAGTGAAACACAACGTCTGGAGCAGCCAGAATACGGAATAACCCTTAGCTCGCTAGAGGAAAAGAGGTATGCGGAAGGCTACGCAAAGCTGCGCAAATGAAAGTTCATTTACAGTGAAACCCGTCGCGCAGTACCGAAACGGGCCTATTGTGCGAGAACAGAGGTAAGTTCAGGATGCTGCGAAGCGGGCAGAAAGCCGCGCAGGAGGCGACATGCTGGGATGGGCCGTTGTATTCCTGATCGTAGCGATTATTGCAGCGATATTCGGCTTTTTTGGAATCGCTGCGGCAGCCGCCGGAATTGCCAAGATCATTTTCATCATCTTCATCATTCTGTTCCTGATTTCGCTCGTGGGCGGATTGATGCGGCGGACGTAAAAAAACGCAGAGATTCGATCCCTGCGTAGCTTTGCCATTTTCGGGCAAGGCAAATTGAGATGAGACCCTCGCTGATTGCCGGTATTGTGCTGGTTATCGTGGGTGTGGTCTGCCTCGCCTACCAAGGGATTACTTACACTACACACAAGAAAGTGTTCCAGGCCGGGCCGATTCAAGCGAC
>DASUAV010000003.1:0-8638 GCA_035763605.1 Candidatus Acidiferrales bacterium | reverse complement strand
GGTTCGGCCGCCGCGGCTGCCGCCAAACTGGCCGTGGGCAGCCTGGGAACCGACACAGGCGGCTCGATTCGCCAGCCGGGCGCTCTTTGCGGAGTGCCCGCACTGATGCCGACATACGGACGCGTGTCGCGCTACGGCCTGATTGCCTTTGCTTCGTCGCTCGACCACATCGGCCCGTTTGCCAATAACATAGCGGATATCGCCGCACTTCTCGGCGTTATCGCCGGGCGCGACGAACGGGACTCTACGTCCGCCGAAGTTCCCGTGCCTGATTATTCCGCGGAGATGCAAAGGAGTGTCTCCGGCATACGCATGGGCATACCCAAAGAATACTTTGGTCCTGGCATGGACAGTGAAGTTCGCCAAAAAGTCGAAAAAGGCATCGAACTCCTGAAAAAGCTGGGCTGCCAACCGATTGATCTGAGCATGCCGCACACGGATTATGCAATTGCCACGTATTACATTATCGCGAATGCGGAGGCCAGCGCGAATCTGGCGCGCTTCGACGGTGTTCGCTACGGGCTTCGCGTCAATGGCGCAAGCCTGCGCGAAATGTACAAAAAAACGCGCGGGCAGGGCTTCGGTTCCGAAGTGAAACGCCGCATAATGCTGGGCACATATGCGCTTTCTTCGGGATATTACGATGCGTACTATCTGCGCGCGCAGAAGGTCAGGTCATTGATAACACGCGACTTTACAGAGGCATTTCGCAAAGTTGATGTGATTGTCACGCCAACTTCGCCCACGCCGGCTTTCCGCATCGGCGAGCGTAGCAATGATCCGCTCGCGATGTATTTATCAGATATATATACGGTTACAGGTGACTTGGCGGGTGTGCCGGGCATTTCTGTCCCGTGCGGCGCGACTTCCTCGGGCCTTCCGATTGGGTTCCAGATATTCGGCAGCCATTTCGCCGAGGGATGCATCTTGCAAGTAGCTAAAGCCTTTGAAGATGCCGGCGGCTTCGCGGGATAAGGCCCGCGACAATCTGATCTACCAAAAATGGTATATTCCTCCGAGCTGTGGGCAAAAAAATTCCTCTGGCATAGCTCTTGGATCACAATCGGTGAGGTTGCACTTGTCCGGTGTAAACGTCTAATCCTTTGCAGGTAAACAGCTTACGCCATTAGACAGGTTCCGCCCGATTTTTGGCAAGAAGTTTGCTTGCGTAAAATCAAGATGGATGTTCCGAACCGCCCATGAGCGTAGTTCGGAAAAGGGACGAAAAAATTGTCTAGTATTCCTTCGAGCCAGAAGTTCTTCACGGAAGAGGAAGTCTCTCGTCTGACGGGAATCTGCCTGCAGCACTTGCGCTCCCTAGCGCAAACCAAACATCTTGGTTCGCTGATTCGCGCAGCGGAAGCCGCAGGCAGCGAAGCCGAAAAATGGCTTTTCACGAATTCCGAGCTGATGATCGTTAACGTGCTCTGCCCGCGCTGCGAGCACTGAGGCCTTCTCACATCCAGCCCTTCCGGCTGGAAGATCTCTATTGCTATTCCCTTTTTAACCACATCCTGCCGCTTTCGGCTATTCCGCATCTTGAGAAACCCACATTCTTATTCCGAGCATCCCAGATTTGAGGCTGTTCTTGTCCTATAATTCCTCTATGGGCAACGTCCCACGGCTCCTGTCAATCGGCGTCGGTGTGATTCTAGCTTCGTCGCTCCTGGCCGCGAATGCCGTCGTGCGGCAGAATCACCTTGCGAAGTCTCAGAACTCACCCACATCGCAGCATCGCCAGAAGCTGGTAATGAAAGACGGCAGCTTCCAGTTGATCAGCAGTTATCAAATTGAAGGCGACCGCGTCCGCTACTTCAGCGTAGACCGTTCGGAATGGGAGGAAATTCCCGCGTCGCAAGTTGACTGGCCTGCCACAAAAGCCGCCGACGCAGCCGAAGCGAAAGACGATGAATCTTTACGGGCTAAGGTGAAGGCCGACCAAGCCGCCGCCGCAGCCATCATGCAGCTCGACGTGGACGCCAGCTTCGAAGTGCTTCCCGGCGTCTTCCTGCCTCCGGGCGAAGGGCTTTTCATTCTCGACGGGCATGCAGTTTTCCCTCTCAAGCAATCCGAGGCCGTAGCAAAAAACAGCAAAGGCCAGATGCTCAAGCGAATGATCGTTCCCGTGCCGGTGATACCTGCCAGAACCAGCGTGGATTTGCCCGGACGCCGCGCCGCCTTTCGGATCACCAATCGTACTCCCGAGTTTTACTTTCGCACAAAGGATGCCGTGGAGCCGCAAATCGAGTTGATTCGCGCTAAGGTGAAGGGCGACAGGCGCCACATCGAGAACGTTGACAGTCTCTTTGGCCAGCACACGAACAATGGCAAGACGGTTTTAATGCAAATATGGCCGGTCGCTAAAGGTGTGTACCGCTATACTCTCGGCCAGGCGCTCGAGCCCGGCGAGTACGCGCTCGCCGAATTTTCTGCCGAAGGAATGGATTTATTTGTCTGGGATTTCGGCGTGGATGCCGCGCCGAAGGAACACGCGGAACACAAATAGTGAATGCCGCAATCAGCGCTGCTCGATTTTAGCTCCGCTTTCTTTTCTGAATGCCTCAATCACGCCGGCCAGTTGGGATATTTGAAATGGCTTTTGTAGCGTTCGCGCGCCTTGTTTCTCGAGTTGCGCCGTTCGGCCCTCGTCGAGAAATTCGCCGGTGATAAAAATGAACTGCGGCGCCGGCTGGCCTTTTCGGCCGCAAACTCTCTCGAACAGCGCCGTTCCGCTTTCATTTCCCAAGTTGAAATCGCACAGCACAAGGTCGTAATCCGCGGAGTTCAGCTTTTTCCAGGCCTCCTCCGCAGTGGCAACGCCGCTCACACTCGCTCCTTGCGTGGCGAGCCCTTCTTCAATAATTTCGCGAATCGCTTCCTCATCGTCCACCACAAGAATGCGCAGCCCGGCGATTCCCTCCGCCGGAGTGCTCTGTCGCGCTGCCGTCGCGTAGCCATCCGCCGCGGGCAGCTGAATGCGAAGCCTCGCGCCTCCCATCGGCGCCGCTTGCGCTTCGATTGTGCCGCCATGCTCTTTGACGATCACCAGCGCAATCGTAAGCCCCAGCCCCGTTCCGCCGATGCTGCGCCGCGTTGTGAAGAACGGATCGAAAATCTTCGAGCGAAGCTCCGGCTCGATTCCGGGGCCGTCGTCGTCTAGCAGGATTTCGACTTTGTCCTCCACTTGAGAAATCCGCAATTCGATCCGGCCGTGATCTCTCAACGAAGAAATCGCCTGTTCGGCATTCGCAATCAAATTGACGAGCACCTGCACGATCTGATTCGGGCTGGCCTCAACGAACAAGTTACTCGCGCCAGACCGGATATTCGCGGTGATGTGCCGCGCCTGCAACTCGCTTTTCCGCAGTTCGATGGCCCGCTCCGCCAGTTCCGATACCTTGACCTTCTGGCTCTGCGGCTTCGATGGCCGCGAAAACATCAGCAGCCCTTGCACCAGCTCCGCCGCTTTCCGCGCCTGCTTGTGAATCAGCTCCGACTGGCGGCGCAAGCCTTCATCCGTGACGCGTTCGCGAAGCAAATCGCTGACTCCGAGAATCGCCGTCAGTGGATTATTCAACTCGTGCGCCACGCCCGAAACCATTTGGCCGATGGCGGCGAGCTTCTCGGATTGCAGCAGGTGCTGCTCGAGCCGCCGCGATTCCGTCACATCTCTCGCCGACGCCACAATCCCGATAATCCGGCCATCCGCATTCGTCAGCGGGCTCGCGCTGGCGCGAATCGAGCGCCAGCCGCCATCTTTGTGCGACGTGCGATATTCGATGGTCCCGGAATTCATTTCCCCGCCGGTCAGCCGGCGGAAAAATTCCAGCAGCGATTCGCGATCGTCCGGATGCGGCCTCTCCTCCAGTTTCATTCCTATAAACTCGTCCGGCGTGTAGCCAAGCGTCTCCTGTACGCGCGGGCTCACAAATGTGTACCGCCCGGCGGTATCGAGCACGGCGATAATGTCCGGGAACGCGGCGACCAGCCGCCGCACGAATTCCTGCTCTTCGCGCAACCGCTTTTCCATCTCCTCGCGCTCGGTCACATCCGTGAGCGAACCCTGAAAGCGCACAAATTCGCCTTTGGCATTGCGAATCGCCACGCTCGAATTGCGCACATGCAGCAGAGAACCATCCTTGCGCCGGAGCGACAGGTTGCGGTCGCGCACAGACCCGTGCCGCTGCAAGTCGCGGATCAATGCGGCGCGTTGCCCGGGCTCGGCGAAATGCCGACTCGCAGGTGGCGCGGTAAGCTCCTCCTTGCTTCTGTACCCCAGCATGCGCACCGCTGCGGGATTCACGTCGAGAAGCTCTCCTTCAGGGCTGGCGAAGTACACGCCTTCATGCAGCGTCTCAAAAAGCTCGGTGAAGCGCGTCTCCGTCTCTCGCTGCTCGGAAATGTCGCGCGCCAGTCCCGTCACTCCGGTGACTTCGCCCTGTTCCACCACAGCGCGCAGCGTGCAATCGTAAATACGCGCCTGATTCGTTCTGCGCCACCGCACACGCACGATGCCGGTCCACGAGCGCGCCTCCAAAAGCTGCGGCAGCACTCGCGCCATCTCGTCGCGCGAAGGCTCGGCAATGAACTCCTCCAGAGGATGATTGATGATTTCCGCGAACGCGAGCCCCACGACCTCGGCAAATCTCCGGTTGATGACGCGAATCTCGCCGGCGAGAGAAAAGTTGAAGGCGATGCGGTCGAAACTGTCTATGAGCTGCCGAAAGCCCTTTTGCGACCTCGCAACAATGTCGAACAGCCCTTCTGTTTCGCCGTTCGAGGCCGGCGGAGATTTTTCGATTTTCTGCTGCGAGGGGATGCGAGCCCTGGGTTTGCGCGTCCTAGGCATGAACGAATGCGCTGCCGGAAACGGGCCGTTCACGTATCTCCGGCTGGCGCACTTTCGATTGTAACGTCAGCCGGATTCGCTCACAAATTGAAACAAGCTCCAGTTTCCAGGAACTCCAACTCTCGAAACGAAAATGTGAATGGAATTCGTCGGGCTGCTGGACTTTCGAAACCGAATAAAAACAAAAACGGCGCGCCTGCTTCGCGCGCCGTCTTTCGCTTGAGATGTTTTTTTCGCTACCCTTCGGCAACCGTGTCGCTGTCTTTCCGCAGGAAATCCAGCGCTGCGGCCTCCTCGGGAGTGAGTTGTGGTTCTTCGACCTCCGGCTCTTCCGCGGGAACTTCCGTGAGCAACTGCACCCCGCGATAACGGTCGAGGCCCGTGCCCGCCGGAATCAGCCGGCCCATGATGACGTTCTCCTTCAAGCCGCGCAGGTAATCCACTTTGCCGGAGATCGCCGCTTCCGTTAGAACGCGCGTGGTTTCCTGGAAGCTCGCCGCTGAAATGAACGAATCGGTCGAGAGCGACGCCTTCGTGATTCCCAGCAGCAGCGGACGTCCCGTTGCCGGGCGGTTGCCGTCGCGAATTACGTGATCGTTCTCTTCGCGGAAGCGGAACTTGTCCACCTGCTCTTCCAGAAGGAACGGTGTATCGCCCACGTCTTCCACCTTCACCCAGCGCATCATCTGCCGGACGATGGTTTCGATGTGCTTGTCGTTGATGTTCACGCCCTGCAGCCGGTAAACCTCTTGCACCGAGTTCACCAGATAGGCCTGCGTGAACTTTTCTCCGAGAACGGCAAGCAAGTCATGCGGATTGAGCGGCCCGTCAATCAGCGGCTCGCCCGCGCGCACATGCTCGCCTTCCTGCACGTTGATGTGCACGCCGCGCGGAATCGAGTACTCCTTCAAAGTGCGGCTGTCTTCGCTTTCCACGTAAATCCGGCGCATTCCCTTGACGATCTCGCCGTATTTCACCACGCCGTCAATTTCGCTGATGACCGCGGGATCTTTCGGCTTGCGCGTCTCGAACAATTCGACCACGCGCGGCAGACCGCCGGTGATGTCTTTGGTCTTCGTGGTTTCGCGTGGGATTTTCGCCAGCACGTCGCCGGGATGCACTTCATCGCCGTCCGCCACCATCAAGTGCGCGCGCGAAGGCATCAGGTACTTTTTGCGAACGCGGCCTTGCGAATCGCGAATCTGAATGGCCGGCTGGTGCTTTTCGTCTCCCGGCGGCAGCGTCACCACAAGCTGCGAGAGGCCGGTGACTTCGTCCACCTGCTCTTCGATGGTGAGACCGGACTGCAAGTCTTTGAATTCGACCGTGCCGCCCGACTCGGTCAAAATCGAGAAGGTGTACGGATCCCATTCGGCCATCGTCTGGCCAACGGTCACAGGCTGGCCATCCTCGACCTTGAGCCGCGCGCCGTATACGACGTGATAGCGCTCCTTCTCGCGGCCTTTCTCGTCCACTACCGCGATCAGGCCGGAGCGGTTCATGGAGATGAACGTCTTCCCGCGGCCTTCGACCACTTTCAGATCAATGAACTTCACGAAGCCGTTGTTCTTGGCGTCCACTTTCGATTGCTCGGTGACGCGCGTCGCCGTTCCGCCGATGTGGAACGTCCGCATGGTGAGCTGCGTGCCCGGCTCGCCGATGGACTGCGCTGCAATCACACCCACGGCCTCGCCCATTTCCACGAACCGTCCTGTCGCCAAATTGCGGCCGTAACACCGCGCGCAAACGCCGCGCCGGGATTCGCACGTCAGCACCGAGCGAATTTTCACCCGCTCGATGCCCGCCGCTTGAATGGCGTTGGCCAGTTCCTCGGTGATCTCCTGATTGATCTCGACGATGACGTTGCCTTCGTAGTCTTTGATCTTTTCGAGCGAAACGCGGCCAATCACGCGGTCGCGCAGCGGCTCGACTTCCACGCCGGCTTCGAGAATCGGCTCGACGTAAATTCCGTCCGCTGTGCCGCAGTCGAATTCATTGATGATTACGTCCTGCGCCACGTCAACGAGCCGCCGCGTCAGATAGCCGGAGTCCGCCGTCTTGAGCGCGGTATCCGCCAATCCTTTGCGCGCGCCGTGCGTCGAGATGAAGTACTGCAGCACGTCCAGCCCTTCGCGGAAATTCGACGTAATCGGCGTCTCGATGACTTCGCCCGAAGGCTTGGCCATCAATCCGCGCATTCCGGAGAGCTGGCGGATCTGCTGCTTCGAGCCGCGCGCACCGGAGTCCGCCATGACGTAAACCGGATTGATGATGCCCTCTTTGTCCTGATTTTCGAGCGCCTTGAACATCTCGTCCGCGACTTTTTCCGTCACGTCGCTCCAAATCGCGATGACTTTGTTGTACCGCTCGCCGTTGGTGATGGCGCCGTCCAGATATTGCTGCTGCACCTTCACCACTTCGCGTTCGGCGGTGTCCACGAGCTTGAACTTGTCGCCCGGAATCAGCATGTCGCTGATGCCGATGGACATTCCCGACTTCGTCGCGTAGAGGAAGCCCAGTTCCTTCAGCTTGTCCAGCATTTTCACCGTGCGCTCCAAACCGAAGCGCAAGTAGCAATACTGCACAAGCTGCTGCGTTCCCTTTTTCTTCAGCAAACCATTGACGAACGGCATCTCCGGCGGCAGGTGATCGTTGAAAATCACGCGGCCCACGGTGCTCTGCAGGAACTGGTTCTTCAGCGTGACCGGCTCTGTGTGCGTCACGTCCTGATCGTCATACGCCGTGGTCATTTCCAGCACTTCACCGGAGTAGCGCAAGCGAATCGGCGTGAGCAACTCCACTTCGCCCATTTCCAGCGCGAGAATCACTTCTTCCACGCTGCCAAACGCGCGACCCTCGCCCTTCGCGCCCGGCTTGGACTTGGTCAAATAATAGATTCCCAGCACCATGTCCTGCGTCGGCACGGCCAGAGGCCCGCCGTTCGCGGGAGACAGGATGTTGTTTGAGCTCAGCATCAGCACAGACGCTTCCACCTGCGCTTCCGGCGAAAGCGGAATGTGCACGGCCATCTGGTCGCCGTCGAAGTCCGCGTTGAACGCCGTGCAAACCAACGGATGGATGCGAATCGCTTTGCCTTCCACCAGCACCGGCTCAAATGCCTGGATACCCAGCCGGTGCAGCGTAGGAGCGCGATTCAAGAGCACCGGATGCTCGCGAATCACTTCTTCGAGAATGTCCCACACAATCGATTCCTGTTGCTCAACCAGCTCTTTGGCCTGCTTGATGGTCGTGCAGTGCCCTGCCGCTTCCAGCCGGTGATAAATGAACGGCTTGAACAGCTCGAGCGCCATCTTCTTCGGCAAGCCGCACTGATTCAGCCTGAGCTCCGGCCCAACCACGATCACCGAGCGCCCGGAGTAGTCCACGCGCTTGCCCAGCAAGTTTTGGCGGAAGCGCCCCTGCTTGCCCTTGAGTGTGTCGGAGAGCGACTTCAGCGGACGGTTGTTCGTCCCGCGCAGCACGCGCCCGCGGCGTCCGTTGTCGAAAAGCGCGTCCACCGCTTCCTGCAGCATGCGCTTCTCGTTGCGAACGATCACATCCGGAGCGTGCAGCTCCATCAGCTTCTTCAGGCGGTTGTTGCGGTTGATGACGCGCCGGTACAGATCGTTCAAATCCGAAGTCGCAAAGCGCCCGCCATCGAGCGGCACCAGTGGCCGCAGTTCCGGCGGCAGCACTGGGATCACATCCAGAATCATCCACTCTGGCCGGTTTCCGCTCTTGCGGAACGACTCCACCACTTTCAGCCGCTTGGCGAACTTGATCCGCTTC
>DASUAV010000002.1:0-13063 GCA_035763605.1 Candidatus Acidiferrales bacterium | reverse complement strand
CGGGCGGGGCGATGTTGATTATCGCGAGCAGGAATGCGCAGGCCACAGCCAAGCGCGCAATCAGCGGGCGCGCAAGCCCGCGCAGAACAGCACGCCGAATCAGGGCTTTCCCCATGGATAGGCGCATTATAGCAGGGAGTCCGCTCGCGCGCTGCAAGCATGGCGAAGAGGAGGCACGTTAAGGCAGCCGAATTTTTCAGGGCTGCTTGGAATTCACCAGCACCGGCACGGGGCGAAAAACGGCCTGCACGCGCGGGTCTTTGATGACTTTGGCGAATGCGGGATCGGTCTTCGCATCATCCAATTTTTTATAGCCGACATCGCGCGACATTTTCAGATAATGAGCCGCATGAACCGCATCGCCTAATTGCGCATACGTCCGAGCGACGAAGAAATAAAAGAGTCCCGGATCAGTTGTTCCGCGCTGCTGGACCATGGGCCCGGAATCTCCGTGCTCTGTCATGATCTGCGGATCAATCTGGATGGCTTTTTGAAAGGCGCCCATCGCTTCGGGATATTTTTTCCACGCGAAATAGGCGTAGCCCATGTTCGAATACGTTGGCGCTGCAACCGACCCGTCAGGCGCGAGCTGTAGCGTCTTGTCATACCACTTCACCGCGTCTTTGTAATGGTGCTTGGCATATTCGACGGTCCCGACGTTGTTGTAAGCGCTGGCGTAGTGCTTATCGATCTTGATGGCCTGCTTGAACCAATGCTCGGCGTGCCCTTTGTCGCCGTAGCTCTCATAGGCTTCGCCCAGTTTGTTCGCCAGACCGGGATCCTTTGACTGCTGCTTGGCAAGCTTCAAATAGGCTTCAATGGCCTCAGGGTACATTTTGCGAGCGACGAGGATGTCCGCACGCATTTCGGCGATTTGAAGCGGGTTCATCGCCGGCTGCGGCGAAGGCCCAGGCTGTGAAGGAGGATCAACCTGCTTCAGCGCGACAGATTGAATGCTTTGCGCGTAGACAGGAATCGCGAAAATCAGGGACAGAAAACAGGCAGGGAGGAAGCGCTTCATATTGACCTCCGCAATGCCAACTCCGGTCTAGGAATCCGGTTTCTTGGCCGGCGGCTTCTTGCTGCTCCCAAAGATACCACCAAATATCTTGCTGAGTATCCCTTTTTTCTTGTCGTCCGGCTGGGCGGTCGGCGACGGGGGTTGTTGAGGAGGAGCAACAATGGGCGCAGGTGGAGGAGTCCCTGCCGGCCTGCTTGGGAGGCCCTTCTCGCGTGCGATGGCTGCGGCTGTGGACGATGGAGGCGGCGGAGAGGAGCCTTTGCCAAAGAGATTTGAAAGCCAGGATACCGGCGGCACTTGCGTCATCTTTTCACCGCCATGCAACGGGCAAAACTGGGTCGGCTGCGTGCCGGCGATGAAGATTTCCTCTTTGGTAGTCGGGCAGCTCGGAGTGGCAAGGTCACCGGATGCAGGATCAACCATCACATGAACGAGTCCGGAAGGCTCCGGGAAATTTTGCATATCTTGATACGCGGGCAACTTCTCGGCGCGCTCCATGAATTCGGCCCACACGGGCGCGGCGGTTTGCGCACCGGTGAAATCCAGATCGCGATTGTCGTCGTAGCCGACCCAGACCACGCAAACCAGATTCGACGTGTAGCCCGCGAACCAGCCATCGTGCGACGTCCCCGTTTTTCCGGCGGCCGGCGCATCGAATCCCATCGCGCGCACGGTGTAGCCGGTTCCATGATTGACGACATCCTGAAGAACGTTCGTGACCAAATAGTTGACGCGCGGGTCCAGCACGGGGCGCGTCTGCGGCGCGGATTTTTGGACGACTTGTCCATCGGCATTCACCACCTGATTGATGAAGCGGGCTTCGGCGCGCACGCCGTCGTCCGCGAAAATCGTGTAGCCCTCGGCGACTTCGATGGGCGTCATTACATAGGAGCCTAAAGCCATCGCGGGAGTCGCCTGAATGTCAGGATCCAGTCCCATTTGCAGAGCGAACTGCCGCACACGGTCGTATCCCACCATTTCCGCAATTTTCACTGTAGCCACGTTCAATGAATGGATCAGCGCGTCGCGCGCGGTGACGGTTCCGTAGAATTGCCCTTCGTCGTTGTCGGGCGTGTAGTCTTTGCCGTCAAAGGTGAAGGTGGTCGGCTCATCCTCGACAGTCGTTTCCGTGGTAATGATGGGCTGCACGCCGGCGAGAGCATCATCGAATGCCGCGGCATACACAAAGGGCTTGAACGACGAGCCCGGCTGACGCCGCGCCAGAGTGTGATTGAGCTGGCTCTCGCCGTAATTCCGTCCGCCAACGAGCGCGAGGATCGCTCCGGTCCTCGGATCGAGCGCCACGAGCGCGACTTGCGGCTTCACCACTTGTTCGTGTTTGCGCTTTTCCGCAGCGTACCGGCGGGCCAGATTTTTGTCCACAATCTGCATTCCCGCCGCGACGCCTTCGTCCGCGGCCGCCTGAAGCGCGGGATCCAGCGTGGTGTAAATATGGAAGCTCTGCGTGCTCAAATCGGTCTGCGAAAACTGGTTCAGCAGCGAATCGCGCACCATGTCCACAAAATACGGCGCCGCGCGGCTGGACGTGCCGCCGCCGACAAACTTCAGCGTTTCTTCGCGCGCGTCACTGGCCTGCTCGGCGGTGATGTACCCATCTTCGACCATCTGTTTCAGCACGCGGTCGCGCGGTTCATTGACGCGATCAGGATGCCGCTCGACTGAGGCGTAGCGATTCGGCGAACGAATAATACCCGCAAGGAATGCGCACTGCGCGAGGTCCAAGTCGCGAACGTCTTTTCCGAAGTAAGCTTCGGCGGCTTCGCCAAATCCTCGGATAGCGAAGCTGCCGCGGTTCCCGAGGTAAATCTCATTGGCATACAGCTCAAAAATGCGCTGCTTGGTGAAGCGGTGGTCGAGTTCGAGCGCCACCATGGTTTCCGCCAGCTTACGACGCCAGATGCGCTGGGTGGTGAAGAAGAAGCTGCGCGCCACTTGCATGTCAATAGTGCTCGCGCCCTCGAGCATTCCGCCGGACTTGTTCCTTCGCAGATCAGCAATCGCTGCACCCAGGACGCGGATGGGATCAAGGCCGCCATGCTCGAAAAAGCGCTTGTCCTCGGCGGCAAGCACGGCATGAACCAGAATCGGCGGCAGATCCTCGAAGCGCACTACGCGCCGTTTTTCGCGCGAATCGTCGAAAAGATTGGTTAGGAGCTCCGGCTCGATTTCTGCAGAACTGACGGAGAGTTCATTGGAGAGCAGATGGATGCTCGAAATTTTGTCCGGCGAAAAATCCACTCGAACGGAGTTATGGCCCTGAAAGTACGAGCCGTCTGAAGGATAAATCTGGATGGAGGATTTGGTGACTTCGAAATGCCCCGCCGCGCCCGGCACGTCCGCTTCGCTATAGCCATTGTTAATGAGATAGCCGGCCAGGTTCCCAGGAGACGTTTGCTCGCCTACGAAGATCTTTTCCGGGGCGGAGAAAATGTGGGAAGTGTGGCCGAAGACTTGTCCGCCGAGCCGCTGGTCAATTATATGGCTGAAGTGGACCCAATAATAAGTGTAAACACCCGCAGCGACGAGAAAAACGCCGAGGACGGTCCCTAAGATTGCTATGCCAAACCGTGATGTCCAAAAACCGCGCGCCAGTCGTAGACGCAACGTTCCTCCGATTCCCTCTCTCTCTGGAGACGCCAAATCGGAGGCTGGGATGGCCCGTATGACCTGGCCGCTCCCCGAAAGCTCTCCAGAGCCTCACTTACTCCGATTACTATTTTAGATGGAAGCGTTGTCCGCGTGTGGATGAAAATGTAATTGGAGTTGGTAAACAGCAAGGTCCACGGGCACGGTGTATTCCAGGGAGATTTTCACGTTGCCCTGAAACGAGCTGACCTGGATGCTCGCCGGATCCACCGCCACGTCCATATCCTGAAGCTTTTTCTGCAGGTCCGCCCGGATGTCGTCCGCGGTCTTGCGGTTCACCGAAGCGTAGGTGGCCTCCTCTTGCATCGAATCCTGCAACTCGTAGTTGTTCACGTATATGGGAATAATTTTTATACCGGAAAACACCATGGCGAAAAGTATCGCCAGCGCCGTCAGCGTCTTAAGCCGCGTGCCCCCTTTTTCGTTCCCGCACCATGAATTGTCCATGGCACCCTCCCAGGCAAACTCCTGCTTTCCCCTTCGAAATCGTAGCATCCGTCCTTCGCATTCCCCCGGAATTGGAGATCTTTGGTTTCCGCCTAGTTACCCTGTACGCTGGAACAGAAGTAATTACGCGAGCCTAATGGTGCCGGGATAAAACCTGCACGCTTGCACTTACCGATGGTTCGGAGTATCATAACCATAGTCACAAGGAGAAGACCATGAAAGAAATGCCGGCTGGCAAGTTCAAAGAGCTTTGCCTGGCCGTGATGGATGAGGTTCAGGCGACTGGCGAGACCGTTGTTGTTACCAAGCGCGGCAAACCGGTTGCGAAAGTTGTGCCCGCCGACTCGGGCGAGACTTCCATCTTCGGCTTTATGGCCGGCCGGGTTCAAATCGTCGGCGACATCGAATCTCCCGTAACTCCCCTTTCCGACTGGAAGGTTATGAAAAAGTGATTCTGCTCGACACGCATGTCCTCGTCTGGCTTGCCAGTGAGCCTGCCAAATTGTCGAACAAAGCTTCGGATACCATTCGATATGCCACTCATAATGACGGCATCGCTATTTCAGCGATCACGCTATGGGAATTGGGCTGGCTCGCCACGCATCAGCGAGTGACCTTCCTGGGTACCGCAGAGGACTTTGTCGAGGAGATGGTCTCGCGCACCTCCATACGCCCAATAACGCCGAAAATAGCCGTTCTCGCTAACCAGCTACCTGCTGACTACCCGTGTGATCCGTGCGATCGGCTGATTGCAGCCACCGCGCTCGCCGAAGGCATTCCTTTGGTCACCAAGGATAAGGGAATCCGTTCCTGCAGAGAGCTTCGCACAATCTGGTGAACTTCAGCCTACAAGTACGCCCGCAGCCGTCGCCAAAGCGCCTAAAGATAGCGTTCGCGCAGAATGGCGATGTGGTGAGTCAAGTGGCCGACTACCATGAAGGCGAGTGCGCGCACGGTGAATGGGTTTCCGCTGGCAACGCCCTTGCGCATCCAGGCGTCAGCGGGCATGTTGCGAAAAAGCGAAATGCTGGCGAGGCGCACGGTTCGGAATTCTTCAACATGTGTAGCCCATGGGATATTGTCCGCGTTGGCGGAATCGACGGCTACATTTTGATCAAAACTCGGCAGGGGCGAATCGAATCCGCGTGCGAACCACATCGCCCGATACGCAAACACACGCTCCGCGTCGCTCACATGGCTGAGCGTCTGGCGGATGCTCCACTTTTCCGGCGCATAACGGTGGAGGGACTTCTGCTCGGAAATTCCTGAGAAAAATCTCAGAGAATCGTCCAACTGGCTTTCCATCGCCGCCACGGGATCTTCGCCTTTCACCTGATTGATATAGGTGAAGTAATACGGCGCGGCCTCAGTCTCTTGCGGACGCCCAATCATCGGAGATTTTCCATTCCAATTCGCGGCAAGCGGCTGCTAATAGGCTCGCGCGAAAATCGCTTGCTCCGGGGCTGATTTGGCGCAGTAGATGCACTTCCCTGCTCCGCCGGTCTGCTCGAGCGGAATGCAGCGCATGGTGGCTTTGGTTTCTTCCTTGATTTTCGCTTCGCAATCGGCGTTGCCGCACCAGTGCGCGAGCGCAAAGCCTCTTTCGACGGCGGCTTTGAATTCGCCGTAATCTTTCGGCTCGATGGTATTGGCTTTGCGAAATTCGAGCGCGCGCTGGAACAGCGTGTTCTGGATTTCGTTCAGTAATTCCGAAACGCGAACGGCAATCCCCTGTTGCGAAACGGAGGCCTTGCCTTCGCGCCCGGGCCGATCACGCCGGGCGAGTACCACGTTTCCGCTGGCTACGTCCTTTGGCCCCAATTCAACGCGCAACGGCACGCCGCGCATCTCCCAGTCGTTGAACTTGAATCCCGGGCTCATCCCGTCGCGCTCGTCGAGTTTGACGCGAATGTCCGCAGACACAAGCTGCTCGCGAATTTTCCGCGCCGCATCGAACACGGTGCGCTTTTCGTCATCCGACTTGAAAATCGGCACGATCACCACCTGATATGGCGCGAGCCGCGGCGGCAAAATCAGCCCCTGATCGTCGCCATGCACCATCACAATTGCGCCGACGAAGCGCGTGGAAAGTCCCCAGGAAGTCGTCCAGCAGAATTGGTGCACGCCATTCTTATCGAGATATTTGATCTCGAAGGCCTTCGCGAAATTCTGGCCAAGGTTGTGCGAAGTGCCGGATTGCAGTGCTTTGCCGTCGCCCATCATCGCTTCGATAGAATAGGTGATGTCCGCTCCGGCGAATTTCTCGGAATCCGACTTGCGCCCCGCTATTACCGGAATGGCTGCGTCGCGCATAGCGAAATCCGCATAGATATCTAGCATTTGGCGCGTTTCGGCTTCCGCTTCTTCGAGCGTGGCGTGCGCGGTGTGGCCTTCCTGCCAGAAAAATTCCAGCGTGCGCAGGAAAAGTTTAGTGCGCAATTCCCAGCGCACCACGCTGTTCCACTGGTTGATGAGCACAGGCAAATCGCGATACGACTGAATCCATTTCGCGTAGGCGTGTCCGATGATCGTTTCCGAAGTGGGGCGAATCACCAGCGGCTCTTCCAATTTCTCGCCGCCGCCGATGGTCACCACCGCAAGCTCCGGCGAAAATCCCTCGACGTGGTGCTGCTCTTTATCAATGAAGCTGCGCGGAATCAGCAGAGGAAACGCCGCGTTCATGTGGCCGGTGGCTTTGAAGCGCCGGTCGAGCGCCGCCGTGATATTTTCCCAAAGCGCCCAACCATACGGACGTACAATCATGCAACCGCGCACGGGCGCGTAATCGGCCATCTCCGCGCGCAGCACAAGCTGGTTATACCACTCGGCGAAATCTTCAGCGCGTGTTGGAAGCTTTTTGTCAGCCATTTTTGTCAGTGTTATTGCGCAAACGCGAGCTACGAACCTTCCGCGGAACCGTTGCAATATTTGCGCGCACGCGCGCAATCGGCGCAGCAGCGCGCCCGAAAACAATCGAGCGTAGCGGACGAATTGCGCAAAGTCAACGCAACCTGTGGGGGGATATTTGTCTAAAACAGCTAAACGCGAATCATTTGACCGGTGCGCACTGATAGATCTGCGTCTTCGGATAAAACGCAAACCAGCCGAACCAATAAGAGAGATGACCGCCCAGACGCGGCAGCCGCTCGCCGCCATTCGAGATTAAAGCGTCCTCGGTCACACGCCACTTCTGTCCGCGCTCATCGAGCAGTTCATTCGTGCCGGCGCCGGCGAGGAAACTGTGCGCACCTCGCTGGTAAGCGCGTGTTTCTCCGATAAGCCCACGCTGCGCCACTTCGTTTCGCAGGTCTGGAGTAAATTGCCCTTCGCCAGCCTGCGAGCCTGACCGGGCATTCGGAGTGCGTTCGCTCAGGAGCGACAGCCTTGTTTCAGTGGGAATGGCCAACAGAAAATCGGCGTTCATTTTCTTGATTAGCGCCGGATATTTGTTCAGCGCCTCCCGCGCATCCTCGAGCGCGAGATCATTCGCGTAAGCAGCGCGGTTTCTTCCGCCTGTAACCTCACGTAATGCAGCCAGCCAGTCCGACGGCAGAGGCACGCGTTGAACCGCTCTGTGATAAATCATCACAAGCGGAATCGAACCTACATTGTCATTCGTTATTCCGCCTGCGCAATTCAACGCATCCAGCGGATATGCCTTCGCCGCGCCGTTTTCCATGAACGCAAATACCAGTGTCTTCATCGGCAGCAACTTGCTTTCCTGCCAAACGGGAAACATCAAGGCGGGCGACGCAAAATAGCGGCCGTACGCGGCGCCAATTTGATATCGCCGCCTGAAACCAGTGTTGATGTCGAGCGCCTTCGTATCCGGATGCTCCTTTCTCCATTCGCCCCACGAAGTAACCACGCTGGGCAGCACTTTCAATTCGATTTTGCTATCGGCGAGCTTGCCCAGCACGGGCTTTCCCGTCATCTGACTCCATAATGTATTCGTCTCATGGTCGTACATCAGTTTGTTGGACCGAAACAACAAGCCGGAAGTGTCGAAGGTAAAGTTGTTAGCTCCCGCTGCGGTCTCGAAGAGAATCGCGGAGCCGGAGAGCGGCGAGTAGGTCAGCGCTACGTGCATTCCGCCCACAACATCATTGGCGATTTCGTGCCAGTCCATGATTCGCAAGGGATAGGCGCGATTATCTCCGTGAATGCTCACGCCAAAGACCGGCTCGGAATCGGTGAGATAGTTCGCTTGATTCGCCGCCAGCATGCGCGGGCTTTCCAGCGCGGGGATACCGTCTACCTTGACGCCGCCCCATACCACCTCTTCCACCCGCAAATTTGCGTGCGCGCCGTCATACAGAAAATTGCGAAATCGCGGATCGGACATCTGCGCACAGAGTTCGCCTTTCCATCCTGTGTAACCGGCAGGCGGACGCAGCTCGGGATGCTCTCCGTACCATATCGAAAACTGCGTCCACGGATCCGAAGCGCCGTCCCAATTTTGTCCCGTTAGCTGATCCAGGGTATCGAGAATCGCGGCTGAGTCATCCGGTGAGGTAAAAAACAGCAGCAGGTCAATTAGAGGAGCAATGTAGCTTTTGTCGGCGCGCCGCGTGATTTCTTCGAGCGCCGCAGTGTGCCGCTCCTCATCGTTTTTGGGAAGCAAATCGTACAGCAGCAAATTCTGTTGCTGCGCCAAGCGAACTTCACCTGGAGGGGAACTCTTAACTTGCGGTGTTGCCATTTGCACAACTACCAGCGCTGCGAAGGTCGCCAAACAGAGGCTGGTAGCTATGTATCTGCTCATTATCATCCGCAAGCCCGTGGTGAAAGACGTGCCTGCATTTTTAACATAGTGAAGCACGCTGTATAGTCACAAAATCTAACTATGGACATCGAAAGAACAGCGTTTGTTTTTGCGGAGAGTCACAGCGCGTGGCGAGGATTCAGCAAAATGAGCGAGGGGATGTGCGCTTCAGATATTTGACGCTGGCGCTCGCATGGATTCTCTGCATCGGATTCGCGGCCACGGGCACTCGTGCGCAAACGCGTTCAGCCGGTGAAGGAAACACGGTGATACAGCAAAGCGTACATGAGAACGAAAACGTAACTTATATACGTCCGAACTTCCACCAGCGATTGCACGGCTACTTGCTCAGCACGTTTGGAGCGATGCAAATGGGAAGAACGGCGTTCGGCGCGGCCATTAGCCAGGCGGACGGTGTTCCTCCGGACTGGGGACAGGGCTGGGGGCCATACGGCGAGCGATTCGCATCTCACTTCGGTTCAGCGACGGTGACTGGCGGCGCAAATCTGGTGTTGAGCGAAGCGTTGCGTGAAGACACGAAATATTATCCTTGCACGTGCAAAGGGATATGGCCGCGACTGAAGCACGCGCTGATTTCCAGCGCCACAGCGCGCGCCGGCGAAGATGGGCATCGCGTGTTTTCTGTACCGGCATTCGCTTCGCCCTACGCCGGCGCGTTTGCGAAGCTGGCGTGGTATCCGCCGCGATTTGGACCAAAAGATTCGTTCCGCAACGGAAATTATGAGTTGTTAGACAGTGTAGGAATGAAGGTGGCGCTGGAATTCCTTTCGCCACTGTTGCACAAATTCCATCTCTAGCGGCGACATTCAAGCATTATTGCTTGCGGGCCGGGATTCGATGCGGGCGCGTCAATGCGGCAGCGTGCGGCGCGAGAAAAACCCTTCATCGAGGGCGACGCCGGCGATTTCATGCGAGAATGCGGCGCGTGCGTAAAACTGAGCGGACGAAAATGAAATTTGAACCGCGAGTGGTCCCTTCGCTGCAGCGCAGGCTGCTCGCGTGGTATCGCGCGAATCGGCGTGATTTTCCGTGGCGGCGCGGGTGCGATTCGTATCGAATATGGGTCGCAGAGATTATGTTGCAGCAAACGCGCATCGCCACAGTGCTGCCATATTACGAGCGTTTTCTCGCGCGATTTTCGAATGTGACGGCGCTGGCGCATGCTCGCGAATCGGAAGTCCTGAAATTTTGGGCGGGGCTGGGCTATTACAGTCGCGCGCGGAATTTGCATCGCGCGGCAAAACAAATTGTGAGTGAGCATGGCGGGAAATTTCCGGCGTCGCATGAAGCGGCGCTGGCGCTCCCCGGCATCGGACGCTATACGGCGGCGGCGATTCTCAGCATTGCGTACGATGCGCCGCTCGCGGCGGTTGATGGCAACATCGCGCGCGTGCTGGCGCGGCTTTTTGCGATTCGCGGAGATTTGCGCGGACCGCGCAATTGGAAACGGCTGGGAAAAATTGCGGAGCGGATTCTTCCGCCGGATGCGCCCGGGGATTGGAATCAGGCATTGATGGAATTGGGCGAGACGATTTGCGCGCCGCGTTCGCCGAATTGCGATGCATGTCCCATCGCGCGAAGTTGTAAAGCCCACGCTCTTGGAATTGCGCACAGGCTGCCCGCGCCGCGCAAAAAACGCGCAACGGAGCGCGTGCGCATTGCTGCGGCGGTATTTTTGGACGCGCGCGGGCGCACGCTGCTCACGAAAAATCCCGGCGCGCACGATGCGGCGCTGTTTTCGCGGATGTGGCAATTCCCTGCGGTCACGGTCGCATCTAAAAATGGCGCGGCCACAGGCGAACTCGCGGCGCATCTGCAAACGGAATTTGGCATCGCGCCGCTGGCATTGACGGCGCTGTCGCCAGCAACTCACACGGTGACGTATCGCGCGATTGCGCTGCTGCCGTTTCTCGCGCGGATGGAAACCCTGCCCGTCGCGCCGAGTGCGAATTGTCGCGCAGTACTGCTCGCGAAACTTTCCTCTGTGCCTGTTTCCAGCGCCACGCGAAAAATCGCGCGCATGGCTCTAGCACACGCGGCAGAATTCAGAAATACCTACCTCAGCGGCTGAAGCCGCTCTTACGCTGCAACTTACGGCATGGCTGAAGCCATGCCCTGACAAGACCTGGAGGTTGATGGCATCGTTTTTGTTTATTGAGGCAAGTGTGCCGCGCCCGAATCCACCTCAGCATTAACGGCTTCGCCGCTTGTACGTGGCGGCGCATCATCGCTAACGGACGGCAATGCTAAAATCCTGAAATGGCTGCCAGCAGCGCCATCCCGACCAGCCCATCGCGCAAATCCGCGGCGTCTGAAAAAGCTTTCGCCACCGCACGCGCTGATTCATCCACGCTGATCCAGCGCTACTTCGAAGTTTCGCTGTACCTCCTCGTGGCTACAGCGGTGCTCACGCTGCTCTTCACGCGCAAGCTGGACTTGCTGACGGAAATCGCCGCTCCGATCGCGCTCGGCTACAAAGGCCTGCGCATCTGGCGCGGACGCCCGCCGGAAATTTCACACAGCACGGCGACGGCGCTGGTGCTCGGCTATTTTCTTTTCTTCCCGATTGATCTGTGGATTTTTTCGCGCGACCTCGCGGAAGGCTCGCCGAATCCGATGCTCTACGCCGGATTGCTCGCGGCTATTCACGTGCTGCTTTTTGCCACCCTGGTGCGCCTGTATTCTTCGCGAACCATTCGCGACAACGTTTTCCTCGCGCTGCTCTCATTTGCCGGAATGCTTGCTTCGGCGATTCTCACAGTAGACACCACGTTTCTCGTTGGCCTCGCGTTTTTTCTGCTGCTCGCGGTTTCGAGCTTCGTGGGACTGGAAATCCGCCGCAGCTCAGAGGGCGCGGTTACGCCCGTGCTCGATCCGGGAAGCGCGCCGGCGCGGCGGCTCAATCGCGCGCTCGGACTGACTTCCGGAATCGTGGCGGCGAGTTCGCTGGTCATTGGCGCGCTGATTTTCTTTTTGATTCCGCGCTTCACCGCCGGATACATGAGCGCGTTCAACGTGCGGCCCGCGATGATGACCGGCTTCACGGATAACGTTTCGCTCGGCGAAATCGGAAAAATCCAGCAGAGCAGCGCCGTGGTAATGCGCATTCGCGTGGATGGCGATCCGCTGCGCGCGCAGGACATGCACTGGCGCGGCATGGTGCTCACCAATTTCGACGGCAAGCGCTGGTTCACGCCCGCGCCGAGGCCCACGATTTGGCCGGCGGACGCTGGAGGGAACTATCAAATCCAACGCGTGCCGTTGCCGCCGAACTCTTACTTTGTGCTGCGATACTCCGTGCTGATGCAGCCCATCGCTACGGATGCGGTGTTTGTCGCGCCGCGCGTGGTGAACTTGTCCGGGAATTTCGGCTTCAGCGAGGGTGGCCGCTTTGGACGACCGCGAAGTTATCTGCTGCTCGACCGCAACGGCACGGTGCTGAATCCGCTGCACAATGGCGCGGCGTCGCGCTATGAAGGCGTGTCGGAAGTTCCTGTGTTGCGACCGCAGGAGCTTCGCGCCGCGCCGGACAATTATCCTTTCGAAATTCGCGATACTTACTTGCAGCTTCCCGAGCTTGATCCGCGCATCAAACAGCTCGCGGGACAGATCACGGCGCATGACGCGACGCCCTACGACAAAGCCGCGGATCTCGAGCGCTACTTCCACACCAGTTTTCGCTACACGCTGGATCTCTCGGACATGAGTTCGACAGATCCCCTCGCATATTTTTTGTTCACCAAGCGCGCGGGCAATTGCGAATATTTCGCGTCGGCGATGGTGGTGATGCTGCGCACGCTGGGGATTCCGGCGCGCTACATCACCGGATTTCTCTCCGGCGAATACAACGACGTGGCGCAGGATTACATCGTCCGCGCGCGCGACGCGCATAGTTGGGTGGAAGTTTATTTCCCGAAGTACGGCTGGATTCCGTTTGATCCCACGCCGGCGGGAGATGCCGCGGCCGGGGGAATGTTTTCACGGTTGAGCAAGTACTGGGATTGGTTTCAGTACAGTTGGAACGAATGGATCATCAACTACGATTTTTCGCATCAGCTTTCGCTGGCGCGCGATGTGCGCAGCTCGTCGCTGAGCTGGTCGCAGCGCATTGCGCGCGATTATCACCGCGAACGGCGCAAGGC
>DASUAV010000001.1:0-15437 GCA_035763605.1 Candidatus Acidiferrales bacterium | reverse complement strand
TATTTGCAGGGGAACGAAGCGGTCGCGCCGCTCTTCGAGAAATGGATGGTTCCGTTCCACAATCTCGGCATGACCACGCTGACGATTCAAAACACTGGCGGCACGGACCATCTTTCGTTCAATGCCGTCGGCATTCCAGGATTTCAGTTCATCCAGGACCCGCTCGAATACGAGACGCGCACGCACCACTCGAATATGGATTTGTACGAGCGCATTTCGGAGCCGGACATGAAGCAGATGGCGGTCATCGTCGCGTCGTTCGTGTATCTCACAGCGAATCGCGACGAAATGATTCCGCGCAAACCGCTGCCGCCGCCATCGCAAAGCCCGTTTTAGACGCCAGCCAGTACCAAATAGGAACAATGGCCTGTTGGTGCCGTACAGGTCATTTATACGGGAATCACTGTATTGCATTCACACCTGGGTCGGTGTATCCACACATCAGTGAGTAGGCCCCGTCTAGCATTTTCTGGACATACAAGTTGAAGCGCCTGATTTGGTCGCTCGGAATAGCCGCGATCAATTCGGGGCTATAAGATTGGGGTGGCCGTATGAAGCCGCGATTTGGCGACGCGATTCTCGTTCTGTCTTTAGCTTCTAACATCGCGCTGGCTTACGTCATACATCGCGACCGCACGCCTCAAGCCCCTCCCGGACCGAAAGTTGGCGAGATGGTCGGTACGCTCACCGGATTTGATGATTCGGGAGCGAAAATCACGATTCCGGGCGATTCTCGCGGTCGACCCACGGTGCTATATGTATTTTCCCAAAGCTGCGTCTGGTGCGAGCGCACCATGCCGGCTCTACGCACGCTGATTCCAAAGGACAGTTCGCATTTTCGATTCGTTGCCGTTGACATTTCCGCTCCGTTTGCGCCTTCAAGGCCATATCTGTCGGCCAACAATCTCGCATTTGAGGCGTCTTTCCATCCGGACCCCGAAACACGCACGCACATCGGCGCAGAGGGTACGCCAACTATCTTGGTCGTTGACACCACAGGAAGGGTAGAAAAGGTGTTCAATGGTGCGCTTATCGGCCCAACTCTACGCTCAGCAACGGAATATCTCGGATTCGTCAACCAGGACCCCAACTTGACGCGACCTGCGTCTTCCGTGGCGCACGCTTACAGGAACGGATGCGTCCAGGACGGTCGAGAGTTCTCCTTCGGTGCGATTATCTGCTGGCAGCAGAAAGCTTATGGCTGCGAGCGCGAGAGGGGATGGCAGTCGAACGACTCCGAATGCAATTCAGGTATGTATGTAGCCAAAGGTCCACCTATTCAATAGCACGCGCGAAAGGGGGAACAGTTTCTGGGCCCCGCCGAATGGCGGAATCTAAAGTATATGGAGGTATTAACGATGAAATTGAGTCTCAAACGCGGCTGGATCGGCGGCTTGGCGCTCACGGCTGCCGTTATCACTGTGGCATTTTTGACACCATCGAAAGTCTCGGCAACCACCTGCGATGATGGGCAATGCGTATACGACAACGCCTGTTATGGGGGTGGCGCGTGCTCGCCAAGCGGACAAGAGTGCGATGGCAGCGGCTTTTGGATGTCTGTAAAAGACAGCCAGGGACAGTGCCAACTTCAAAACTAACTCACAACTAATCATACGCGGGGCGTGGACTAAGATGCGCCCCGCTTTCGGTTACCCGGATGGCTGTCAAATTACATCTTAGAAACTACCTCGTTACGGTGCCGCTCTTGGTCCTTTCTGCGCTCACGGCATCGCTAGGCTTCATCTCGTATTATGAGATCATCGCCGACCCCACTGCGCTTCCTGACGCCAAGCACCTTGTTTCTCTGCTCGGTGTGACGAAAGAAAAAGGCATGGAATGGCCGGGGAGTTGGAACACTCCCGCATTTTCTGCGCTTGGGGTCTTCCAAACGCAAAAGCTGAATATCGGGGAAAACGTGCAGCGGCAGGAAACGGTATTAGCGTGCTTGGCGGATACAGGATTTTTTGACATCCTCGGCGTAGGACCCGAGTTAGGGCGCCTCCTGAACAAGGACGATGCGGCGATCGGAGCGCCACCGGTTGCTGTGATCTCAGATTTGTTTTGGAAGAGCCATTTTGATGGTTTAACAGACCTGTCCACAGTGAAGTTTTTCGCGGCAGGGCGGTGGATCCAAGTCGTGGGAGTGCTGCCCCCTAAAGTTGGTTTTCCAGCTCACGCAGCGGTTTATCTGCCTCATCCTGACCAGCGAGTCTTTTCTGGGCAGGTCGCGAACGAGCGCTGGTCCGCCGACGACATATCACACGGCGACGACCGCGTGGTGGCCCGCTTGAAGCAGGGTGTATCGGTGGCACAGGCCAATGGCATGCTCAAAGCTGTCAGTGCCCACTTGCGTAAGATAAATACGGATCCCCACCACGGCTTCGGTGTCGTTGGGGTCAGACAACTTCGGGATACGATCGCGTTCCGCGTGAAAGGCCAGTTGACGACGATTACTGTCGCTGGATTGTTTGTCGGACTCGTCGGATTGTTTAGCCTCCTTTTTTTGAGTGCGGCCCGAGCCGCGGAGTTACAGAAGGACGTCGCCATACGCGTTGCGCTTGGAGCAAAACGAGGAAGGCTTCTCAGGCGCGAGATCATCTGGTGGTTTTGGATCGGAGCGGCTGCCTCGGTAGCGGTCCTCGGATGTACAGCCCTAGCGCTTCGAAGCGCTAGGAATCTGGAGGGTTTGGATATCCCGCGATTGGGTGATCTGAGCCTGAGCTTCGCGCAGGCGATTTGGGTTGTCGCTGGAACGATCGCTGTCGCGCTTCTTCTTGCCCTTCCTTACCTGTTTGCGTGCCGCAAGGTCGAGCCGGTCACGCCCATCCTCAATCGGGGCGAATCGCTCAGCCGTCTGACTGTGAACCCAGCGATCGGGAGAATCGTTTCCATCGGACAGCTTTCACTGGCTCTTGCACTGACTGCGGTGGCTGTGCGCGTGAGCGTGAACTACTGGCGTCTTGCTACAACGGCACCAGGAATAGACCCTTCCGGGGTTTTCGTTGGCGATAACATTCCTTTCTCCTCGCTGAATCTAGGGAATCCTGCGGCGTCTCCGTCCGGCCAAAGTTCCGCATCGCAAGACTCGCAGGCAGGAAACGTTCCTCCGAATAATGCTTTGTCCGCAGCCGCGAATTCGCAAAAGCCGAGCACTCAGAGTGATCAGGGAGGCTCACAGGGGTCATCTGGGCCGAGCGGAGGCCTGCTCCAAGGCTTACTCAGGCCGGAAACAAGCCAAGACCGAGCCGTTACTTCTTTTCTGGAAAACCAAGAGGTTCGTCAAGCTGCCACTGCGGCGATGCAGCAGCCCGGGGTCGCCAGCGTAGCGCTAATGGAGCCTATCCCCTACGAACCTGCAGCCGGCGGCGGCCAATTCATTGAGGTAAACGGGAGGCCCTCAGATGATGCGCTTCCGCTTTACTTCGTACGGGGCGATGTCCCTAAGACCCTGGGATTGCGCGTACTCGAGGGGCGTTGGTTCGACTCTGACGACGAGAGAAACAACACGAACGCAATCGTCGTCGGGAATTCTTTATCGCAGCAGTATTTTTTAGGTCGAGCCATAGGTAAGACGATTGTCGTGGAAGGAGGAACAGAATCTGGTCCGAAGATAATCGTCGGTGTAGTGGATGACGTCGTTCCGAACTACGGGCAGGGAAAGGGTCCCGCTATGTACGTTCCGATGAATCCTCGCTCTCCATCTGCAAGCTCTGCCGCTATCATTGTCAAGATGGCGCAAGGGATGAAGCGCCCTCCATTTCCCATCCGCAACGTGCCAGGCAATCTGCTGCAATTCCAGCCGTGGACGGGCATGGAAAAGATGATGAGCGACGCGGGCGCGATGGACCGCGCGAGCGCGACCGTCGCGGCGTGGTTTGCGATACTGGTGCTCCTGCTTTCAGCGGCAGGCGCGTACGCGGTTTTCTGGATGATTACCATTCAGCGGCAGCGCGAAATGGCCATTCGCATCTGCTTTGGCGCTTTGCCGGCGAGAGTGGCGCTGGGGCTGGTCTTGAACGCAATCGTGCTGGCCTGCTGCGCGGGCGTCGGGGGATTCGCCATCCAGCAAACGATGCAGCGAGTGCTGTCATCGAGAATCTACCAGTTCCCGGCGTTTTCCTGGACGACTTTTCTGGTCAGCTTTGGGGTGATAACCGCAGCGACGCTGTTGAGCGTGGCCCGGCCCGCAAGCTCAGTCCTGCGAATTTCGCCGGCCGAATTGCTCCGCGATAACTGAGATCACACACACAATCAACTGACGCGGCGGATGCGGCGGCGCTGATGCGGTTCGGCAGCGTGGTGGGCTTCGGCGGCACGTTCCGCGTGGGCGGGCTGCTTGCGCGCGCCGCTGGTCGCAGCGAGGCTTTTCTTCAGCGCGGCCATCATATCAATCACCGGAGCGCGATGCGGCTCGGGCGCGGCAGCGATTTCCTTGCCTTTTCGCTTGGCATCAATGAGGGCTTGAAGCCGTCCCTGAAATTCATCGTGATACTTGCTCAGCTTGAAATCCTCGGAAAGCGTTTCGACTAACTGCTCGGCGAGTTTGATTTCCTGCGGCTTGAGCTTAACGTTATCGGTCTTGCCGTAACCGGGCGCCTCGCGGATTTCGTTGGCGAAGTACATGGTGTGCAGCGCCAGTCCGCCATCGTAGGGACGGAGAAACACGGTGTATTCGCGCTGGTGCATGGTCACTTTGGCGATGCCGACGCGCTCGGTGCTTTCGAGCGTTTTCAGCAGCAGGTCGTAGCCTTTGCGGCCTTCGTCTTCGGGCACGACGAAATAAGACGAATCGAAAAATAGCGGGTCGATTTGCGACTGCTTGACGAACGCCAAAATTTCCATCGAGCGCGCGGACTGCGGCGCGATGCGCTTCACTTCATCGGGGTCGAGCAGAACGTATTTGCCGTCCTCGTATTCGTAGCCTTTCACCACTTCATCGCGCGTCACCATGCGATTGCACGTGGGGCAAAAGAGCGGCTGCTTCAGGCGCGTTTTGCAGACGGTGTGAAGCTGATGCAGTTCGATGCGCGTGCCGCGCGCGGCCGCATACAGGCGAATGGGGATCGAAACCAATCCAAAGCTGATGAAGCCTTTCCAGACGGATGACGGCATGACTGAAGCCCTCGCTTTCCGCTTCTTACGATAAGTATAAGCCCAACTCACATAGCGCAGACTCAGGGCAAGGCCTGTTCTGGCCGCAGGAAGTCCTCTACGAAATTGTTCAATTGCCGCAGCTGGCGGCAAAGTCCCTATAATCGAGTTATGGGTTCGCTGAAGGAGTACCGCAAAAAGCGCAGCTTCAAGGAAACGCCGGAGCCGAGTGGAAAAGTTGCGCACGGCGGCGGGAAGCGCTTCGTCGTGCAAGAGCATCACGCGCGGCGGCTGCATTACGATTTTCGACTGGAAATTGATGGCGTGCTGAAATCCTGGGCAGTACCGAAGGGCCCTTCGATGAATCCAGCGGATAAACGGCTGGCCCTCCAGACCGAAGATCATCCGCTCGAATATCAGACGTTCGAAGGGACGATTCCGAAGGGGCACTATGGCGCGGGCGAAGTGGCGATTTGGGATCACGGCACATTCGCGCCCGAGGGAGAGCTTTCCGCGAGCAAGCAGATTGAGCGCGGCGAGTTGAAATTCACGCTGCACGGTAAAAAGTTGAAGGGGAGCTTCGTGTTGGTGCGCTTGCGTGGCGACCGTGCGAAAAACGAATGGCTGATGATCAAGCATCGCGACGAAGCCGCGACGAGCGGGCCGGCTGGAGTTGTGGCCGAGCCAATTTTGCAGGTACAAAAAAAAAGCCGCGACGGCGCAGACGGGCATGAGGCTCCCGGGACACGTCCGGAGTTGCCGGCGGGCGCGCGAAAGGCGGCGATGTTAGAGGCCCCGCAAGTGGCGCTGGCCACTCTGGCGGAAAATCCATCCGCGGACCCGGGCTGGATTTACGAAATCAAGTGGGACGGCATTCGCACCATCGCGCGCGTGAAAAATGGCGAGGTGAGACTGTGGTCGAGGGCCAAACGCGAAATCACTCCCGAATTTCCAGAATTGCAAGGACTCGCAAACTCGCTGAACGCTCGCGAGGCCGTCCTCGACGGTGAAGTGGTGGTGCTCGACGGTAGTGGCCGAAGCGATTTTCAGCGGCTGCAATCGCGCATGGGCGTGCGTAATCCCTCCGCGCGGCTGCTGCAAGAAGCGCCTGTGGTTTACTACGTTTTCGACATTCTCTATTGCGACGGCCACGATTTGCGGCACGTCCCGCTGCTCGCACGCAAAGAATTCCTCAGCAAAGTGCTGCGCACGGGCGCGGTGGTGCGCTATTCGGATCATCACGTCGGAGACGGAAAACGTTTTTTTGAAGCGGCCGCGGCGCAAAATCTCGAAGGAATTGTCGGCAAGCAGGCGGACAGCGTTTACCCGAGCGGGCGCACCACGGCGTGGCTGAAGTTCAAAACGGAGAAAGACGTGGACGCGGTCGTGGGCGGCTGGACTGAGCCGCGCGGCTCTCGCAAATACTTTGGCGCGCTGCTGCTTGGGCTTTACGACGGCGATGAGCTGCGCTACATCGGCGGAATTGGAAGCGGGTTTACCGTCGAGATGCAGAAACGCTTGTGGCCGCGCTTGCAGTCGTTGAAAACGAAGGAGTGCCCGTTCGCAGAGCCGCCAAAGACGCGCGAAAAGGCAACCTGGGTTAAGCCGGAGCTTGTGGCGCGCGCGAAGTTCAGCGGGTGGACGGAAGGCATGCATCTGCGCCAGCCACGGTTCGTCGGACTGCAAGAGGACCGCAATCCGCGCGAGTGCACGCTGGAGAAAGAAACGAAAGAGCCGGTGGAGCAAAGCGAGATCGAAGTGTCGGAATCCACTGGAACGCGCAAGGTCACAGCGCATTCGCAGGAATCGAAGCGCAAGCGCGGTTCAGGGATCTCGGACGAGACGGACGAAGCCGTCCAGAGGGAACTCGAATCGGGTTCAGCGGAAGAAATTCGCGGCGAAATTGACGGGCGCAAGCTGCATTTCACCAACCTGAATAAAATCTATTTCCCGGCGGACGGAATCACGAAACGCAATCTGCTCGCCTATTATTTCCGCATGGCGCCGTTGATTTTGCCATTTCTCGAGGCGCGGCCGCTGGTTCTGCGGCGCTATCCAAACGGCATCGAGAAGCAGTCGTTTTTCCAAAAAGATGCGGACAAAAACACGCCGGAGTGGATCAAAACCATTCCCATCGATTCGGAGAGCACAGGCAAGCCCACGCATTACTTTCTCGCGAACGACCGCGCGACGCTGCTCTATCTGACGAACCTCGGATGCATTGATCACAACCCATGGTCGAGCCGCGTCGGAAGTCTGGAAAATCCGGACTACATTTTCTTCGATCTCGATCCGACGCCGGACACGCCGTTTGCCACAGTGATCAAGCTGGCGAAAATCCTGCTGCAAATACTCGAAAACGCGGAGCTGAAAGCGTTTCCGAAAACGTCGGGCGCGACGGGCTTCCACATTTTTGTGCCGGTTGAACCGCGCTACACGTACGCGCAGGCGCGCGCGTTTGTCGAGGCCATCGCGTCCATCGTGGACGCGAAGCATCCCGATCTGCTCACCGCCGAACGCAGCGTGCGCAAGCGTCCGAAGGGCCGCATTTATCTGGATGCGCATCAGAATTCTTCCGGGCAGTCCCTCGCGTCCGTTTACAGCGTGCGCGCTTTTCCGCACGCGCCGGTCTCCGCGCCAGTGCGCGCGACGGAACTTGTCCCTTCGTTGCAACAGGCGAAATGGAATCTGAACTCGATGGCGCGGCGAATCGAGAAAGCGGGCGATCTCTGGCGGGACTTCTGGACGCAGCAGCAGGAACTAGAACCGGCCGTCGAACAGCTCGACCGGTTGCGTTGAATCTCTCCGGCTCTGCACTGAACGAATGCTCTACGTGTTTGTGTGCGTATCGAAGGATTTTGAGCTGTCAAATGCGGAATTGCCGAAGGCGGAAGCGGACTTCGCCCGGGCATTTTTCTGGCGCGAGCTGGAAATCGCGGCTTTTTCCGCCGTTACCGGCGCCGCCTGCGTGCGGACGAGATTCTGGTGGCGCAATTCTTTTTCGGCGGTCAGCCAGTCTTCCAGATCGCGTCCATGCTCACCCCCGCGTTGTTCGTAGAGTTCGTACGCGCGCTGAGCGATCTGATCGCGCGTAGGAACATCCTGCTTCGGAATGCTGCGGTGCAAATCTGACATTTTTTAATTCCCCCTAAGTTGCGTTTGCAACCACTCTAAGGAGCGAAGATGCCGTCAACAATACGGTTCATCTTGTAAGGACGGAATTCCGCCGCAGCAATGGCCGATTCACCGCCGCCGGCCATGAAAATACGCACGCAACGCAATGGGATTCGCGAATAACAGCGATTTCGCGCTCCCGTTGACGCCGCAACAAAGGGATGCGATAATTCTGGGCTTTACGGTGCGTGAAAGAGTGCCTTGGGCGGCGGCGAACCGCCAAGTTTCGAGAAAATCCACGGAGGAAATGCGGCAGTCGCAATAGTGTGCGATGCAGATTCTGCAACAGCTCGGCTGGCTCTTCCTTAAGTCTGTCCCGACCATCATTCTTTTTCTCTTGTTCTATTGGTTTTTGCGCGCCAATTTTTTCAAACCGCTCGAACGCACCCTGGCGGAACGCAATGCGCGAATCACGAAGGCGCGCGAGGAGGCCGCGGCAGTGCAGGCCTCGGCGAAAGGGCAGGTTCAATCCTACGAAGACGCTCTGAAGAAGGCGCGCGCGGGAGTTTTCGCGGAGCAGGAAAAAACGCGCCAGGCGGCGCTCGAAGGACGCGCTAAAGTGCTTCAGGACGCACGTAACACGGCGCAGAACGAAGTTCGAGCGCAAAAAGAGAGCATTCGCGGCGAATTTGAAGCGGCGCGCGCGCAAATCGAAGGCCAGAGCGCGGCGCTCGCCGGACGAATCGCGGATGTCATTTTGGAACGCCCTGCAGCTCCGGCAGGAGGCGCGCGATGAATCGGGCTCGCCAAATATCACGCTTGGTGGCGCGTGTTTCCGCGCTCGTGTTCATTCTAGGCGCAATAGCCGCGCCTGTGCTTGCGCAGGCAAACCCGCAGGAAGAAGCGGCCACAACCACGGGATGGATCTACCGCTGGATTAACTTTTCGATTCTGATCGCGGTGCTGGTGTGGTTTTTTGCGAAGAAGGCACCGCCGTTTTTCCGAAACCGGCAGCGGGAAATTGCCGGCGCGATTGCGGAGAGCGCTCGCGCGCGGCAGGAAGCGGAGCGGCAGCAGGCTGAAGCGCAGCGCAAAATGGCCTCGCTCGATTCTGAGATTGCAGATATGCGCGCGCGCGCCGCGAAAGAGAGCGCCGCTGAAGGCGAACGCATTCGTGCGCTGGCGCAGGAAGAAGCGAAGCGCATCCGCAACTCCGCGCAAGGCGAGATTCGCGCCGCCGAGCGCGCCGCGCAAACGGAATTGCGAGTGATTGCCACGCGCCTGGCGATGGAGCGTGCCAGCGCGATGTTGCGCGAGCGAATCAACACCGCTACAGAATCGGAGTTGTTCAGCGGATTCGTCGCCGAACTCGAAGAGGCTGCCCAGTGAGCGCGCTGGCTCAGAGGTACGGCTCGGCGCTCGCGGATGTGGCTTTCGAGCATAAGGATGCGGGCAAAATTCGCAAGGACTTGACCGATTTCGCGCAAGTTTTCACTGACTCCGCCGATTTGCGCAATTTGCTCTCGAATCCATCGGTGAGCGCGGAGGCAAAGAAATCGGTGCTCGACGAAGTTGCAACCAAAATGGCGCTGCACGAAGAAGTGCGGAATTTCCTGTTCATTCTGATTGATCACGGCCGCACCGCCCTTCTGCACGAAATTCAGCAGGCCTTCGATGCGGAAATGAACCGGCGGCTGGGAATCGTGGACGCGATCGTCACGTCGGCGCACGAACTTTCCTCGGCCGAAAAATCGCGGCTGGCGCAGTCGCTCGAACGCGTCACGGGAAAGAAAATCCAGGCGCAGTATCAGCTGAATCCCCAGCTCCTCGGCGGAGCGCGGGTGCAAATTGGTTCGACGATTTATGACGGCACGGTACGCGAGCGGCTCAATCGCTTGCGTTCTCAGTTGGAATCGCAATAGGAGCGAGAATGGCGACGATCAAGGCGGACGAAATCGCGAAGATTATTCGCGAACAGATTGAAAATTATCAGCAGGTGATGGCGGTCGAAGAAGTCGGGGCGGTGATTTCCGTTGGCGACGGCATCGCCCGCATTCACGGCCTCGATAAAGCCATGGCCGGTGAGATGCTCTCGTTTCCGCACGAGGTGGTGGGAATCGCGCTCAACCTCGAAGAGGACCAAGTCGGCGCGGTGCTGCTGGGTGATTACACGAAAATCGAAGAGGGCGACACGGTTCAGCGCACGAAAAAAATCATGTCGGTGCCCGTGGGCGAAGCGCTCATCGGCCGCGTGGTGAATCCGTTGGGGCAGCCGCTAGACGACAAAGGCCCTATCGCGACGAATCAGCGCAGTCCTATTGAACGCCTCGCGCCCGGCGTGATTGACCGGCAGCCCGTTCGCGAGCCGGTGCAGACCGGTATCAAGGCCATTGACTCGATGATTCCGATTGGCCGCGGCCAGCGCGAACTGATCATCGGCGACCGGCAGACCGGCAAGACCGCCATCATTCTCGACGCGATCATCAATCAAAAAGGCGGCGACCTGATTTGCATTTATTGCGCGATCGGGCAGAAGCGCTCGACCGTCGCTCAGGTAGTGAAGACGCTCACCGACAGCGGCGCCATGGAGCATAGCATCGTGGTGACCGCGTCGGCGTCCGAGCCTGCGACCATGCAGTACATCGCGCCATTTGCGGCGTGCGCCATGGGCGAATTTTTCCGCGACAACAAAAAGCACGCCATCTGTTTTTACGATGACCTCTCGAAACACGCGCAGGCCTATCGCGAGATTTCGCTGCTGCTGCGGCGTCCGCCCGGACGCGAAGCGTATCCCGGCGACGTTTTCTTCCTGCATTCGCGCTTGCTGGAACGCGCCGCGAAGATGAATGACAAGCTGGGGGCCGGCTCGCTTTCCGCGCTTCCGGTTATCGAAACGCAGGCCGGCGACGTCTCGGCGTACATTCCGACGAACGTCATTTCCATTACGGACGGGCAGATTTATTTGGAATCGGATCTCTTCAACATCGGCGTGCGCCCGGCCATTAATGCGGGCATTTCCGTGAGCCGCGTCGGCGGCAACGCGCAAATCAAAGCGATGCGTCAGGTCGCCGGTTCGCTGCGGTTGGAAATGGCGCAGTACCGCGAGCTCGCTGCGTTCGCGCAATTCGGCTCTGAACTCGACAAGGCCACGCAGGCGCAACTCGGCCGCGGCCAACGTTTGACGGAAATTCTGAAGCAGGACCAGTTCCAGCCGCTTCCCGTTGAAAAACAAGTGCTCATCATCTTCGCCGGAACGAACCGCTACCTCGATGATATTCCGGTGGAAGATGTGCGCCGCTTCGAGAAGGAACTTTATTCCTTCATGGAAACGAATTTCAGCAGCGTGCTGAAAACCATCGCGCAGAAAAAAGCGCTGGATGATGCGTTGCGCGCGGATATGAAAAAGGCGCTCGACGAATTCAAGCAGCAGTTTGTCGCGGCCGAGCGCAAACCCTCGGAGGCCGCCGCCGACTGAGCGGCTAACCAACTCCCAAAATGCCGACGCTACTCGACTATCGCCGCCGCATCCGGTCTGTGAAGAATACTCAGCAGATCACGCGCGCGATGAAGTTCGTCTCTGCGGCGAAGCTGCGCCGCGCGCAGGAGGCCGTTTTTCGCGCGCGTCCTTACGCGAAAGAAATTCGCCGCGTGCTGCAATCGGCGATGCAGCGCGTATCCGAGCCGCAGCATCCGCTGCTGGAGCAGCGCCCGGAAAATCGCATCCTTCTTCTTGTGGTCAGCGCGGACAAGGGGCTGAGCGGGCCCTTCAGCGCGAACATTTTGCGGCGCACGCTCGAATACCGCCGCGAAGTACATGGCAAAGAACTGCAAACCATCGTCGTAGGCCGCAAAGGCGTGGAAGCGCTCAAGCGCCGCAAATGGACGCTGGCCGCGGAATTCCTGAACGTCTCGATGCATGTCCGATTCGAGCACGCCGCGAAAATCTGCCAGCGAATTTCTGAACTTTACACTTCGCGCCAGGTGGATGCGGTGTACGCGATTTACAATGAGTTCAAAAGCGTGATGGTACAACGTTTGCGCCTGGAAAAACTTCTCCCGCTGAAGGCCGAAGCCTTCGCGCTTGAAGAACCGGCGAACACCGCAGGGCACCGCGCAGGCGAAAAATCGGAATCGCAAAAACTCGCGGAAAGCGTGGATTACATTTACGAGGAGCCGCCTGCGGAGATTTTCTCTAAGCTCGTCCCGCGCTATCTGGAAAATGAAGTCTTTCGCATCCTGCTCGAATCCGCGGCCGCCGAACACGCCGCGCGCATGACGGCGATGGATGCGGCCACCACCAACGCAGGGGAACTCATTCGCGATCTCACGCTGCAGATGAACAAAATTCGCCAGGCCAGCATCACCAAAGAAATTATCGAAATCGTCAGCGGCGCCTCGTTTGCGGCGTCCTCTTAAGGAGCTTTTTTGATGGCAGAGAATCACAGCGCCCCGAAAAAAGATTTGAAGCCCGGCCACGTGGTGCAGGTAATCGGCCCGGTCGTTGACGTTCAATTCGAGGAGGGCCACCTGCCGCTGATTTACAGCGCGGTGCGCATCACCAGCGAAGGATTCGAAGTGGACACGCCCATTGATTTGATCAGCGAAGTGCAACAGCACTTGGGCGAAGGCCGCGTCCGCTGCGTGGCGATGAAGCCCACCGAAGGCGTCGTGCGCGGCATGAAAGCGATTGATCTTGGCGAAGAAATTTCCGTGCCGGTCGGGCGCGGAACGTTGGGGCGAGTGCTAAACGTTCTCGGCGAGCCTGTGGACAATCTCGGCAACGTCACCGTGAAAGACCATTGGCCGATTCACCGGCCCGCTCCTCCGCTCGATCAGCAATCCACCACGCTGGAAATGTTCGAAACGGGAATCAAGGTTGTCGATTTGATCGAACCTTACCTGAAAGGCGGAAAAATCGGGCTTTTCGGCGGCGCGGGCGTCGGCAAAACCGTGCTCATCATGGAACTGATTCACAACGTCGCCATGAAACACGGCGGCGTGTCGGTTTTCGCCGGTGTGGGCGAGCGCACGCGTGAGGGCAACGACCTGTGGCTCGAAATGACCGAGTCCGGCGTCGTTGTTCCCGGCAACTCGGAAAAATCCCGCGCCGCGCTGATTTATGGCCAGATGACCGAGCCGCCCGGCGCGCGCCTTCGCGTAGGACTCACGGGCCTCACCGTTGCTGAATATTTCCGCGACGCGGAAGGGCTCGACGTGCTGCTCTTCATTGACAACATTTTCCGATTCGTGCAGGCCGGTTCGGAAGTTTCCGCGCTTCTTGGCCGCATGCCGTCCGCCGTCGGTTATCAGCCGAACTTGAACACGGAAATCGGCGAATTGCAGGAACGCATCACTTCCACGAAAAAAGGTTCCATTACATCCGTGCAGGCGATTTACGTTCCCGCCGACGATTACACCGATCCCGCGCCAGCGGCGACGTTCGCGCACCTCGACGCGACCACGAACCTCAGCCGGCAAATCGTCGAGCTCGGCATTTATCCCGCGGTGGACCCGCTGGCCAGCTTCTCGCGCATTTTGGACGCGCGCATTGTCGGCCAGGAACACTACGGCGTGGCGCGCTCGGTGAAATCCACGTTGCAGCGCTACAAAGATTTGCAGGACATCATCGCCATTCTCGGCATCGAGGAATTGCCGGAAGAGGACAAGCTGACCGTGGCGCGCGCGCGCAAAATTCAGCGCTTCATGTCGCAGCCCATGTTCGTCGCGGCACAGTTCACCGGCCTCGAAGGAAAATACGTGAAGGTCGAAGACACCATTCGCGGATTCAAAGAAATCGTCGAAGGCAAGCACGACGATATTCCTGAGCAGGCGTTCTACATGGTCGGCACCATCGAAGAGGCGCAGGAAAAAGCGGAGAAGATGGCGGCCACAGCGTAATGCGGCTGAATTACCCACGCCGATAGCGAACTGAATTCATGGCACCGGAAAATATCGAACTCGAAATCGTTACGCCCGAGCGGCATATGCTGGCGGAGACTGTGGATTACGTCGAGCTGCCCGGCAAGGAAGGCTACATGGGCATTCTGCCTGGGCACGCGCCGCTTTTGAGCGAGCTTGGCTTCGGCACTCTTTTTTACCGCAAGGGGGCGCACTCGGAATATTTCGCGGTGCTTGGCGGTTTCGTGGAGGTGCTTCCCGGACGCGTGATTGTGCTGGCGGATGCCTGCGAACGCGCCGCGGAAATTGACGTGGAACGCGCGCGCGCCGCTTTGGAGCGCGCCAAAAGCGAATTGGGTAAAGGCGGCGCTGCGGACAAAAACCCCGCCGAAATCACTTTGGCGCTCGAGCGCGCGCAAGCTCGCATCGAAGCTGCCTCGAAATCTGGCGCTACCGCCGCGGCACACTAGCTTGCGCTGTTAACTCCTGCTCGCAATCCTGCTTCATCCAACGTTGCCCGCTTGCGTCCAAGCGCCCACTTCCCCGGCCCTTGCGCGGCAATCATCAAGAGTCCGCCCATAATCGCCAGATTCTTCCGAAAATGGGTCTCCTGCGAGCCGGCCAGCATTCCTGAAAACGCCCAGTAATTGTGAAAGAGCACGGTGACAGCCGTCAGATAGAGGAACATGATGAACGCCGCCGTGCGCGCGTAAAGGCCCGTTACCAGGCAAATCGAGCCGACAATTTCAATCACCATCGCAATGGCGAGCAGCACTGGAATCAGCGGCAGATGGCGCGTGCTCATGTACTGCACGTTGCCGGACCAGTCCACCATTTTTGCAACGCCGCTAGTTGCAAAAATATAGACAATCAGAAGCCGGCCGATGAACGAGACGAGCGGATGCTGAAGGTTCATAGCGTCCTCGGGTGAGTTGAATTTTACTTTTCGATGGAATCGCTGTGGTGCATGCTCCAGTCTTCCCAGGAGCCGTCATAGACGCGCGCCGAATAGCCTTGCATCCGCGCCAGGAACCAAATTAGCGTCGCGCGCTGGCCGATGTAGCAGTAGCTCACCACTTGATTCCCACGCCGCACGCCTGCCCTGCTGAAAATCTCAGCAACGGCAGCCTTATTTTTGATTTGCCCGCCGCCGCTCACCAGTTCTTCAACGGGGATATTCTGCGCGCCGGGAATGTGGCCGTCGCCACCGTACGAATGCGCCATGCGCGCGTCAATGAGCGAAATACCCGGTTTATGAAGATTGGCCTGCACCCAGTTTGCATCGGCAAAAATTTCGGGATGAAGGTGCGGCTTGAGTTTGCCGGGCGCGGGCT